>JAEZMB010000193.1 GCA_023435825.1 Pseudomonadota bacterium
TCCCTCCCCCGGTCTTCGTTCTTTCCGGAGGAAAGCGATATGTCCACGAAAATGTGGGGCGGGCGGTTTGGCGAGGGCACCGGGGCCTTGATGGAGGCCTACAGCGAGTCCGTTTCCTATGACCGGCGCATGTACCGCCAGGACATCGCCGGCTCCAAGGCCCATGCGCGCATGTTGGCCAAGCGCGGCGTGCTGGCCGGCGAAGAGGCCGAGCGCATCGTGGCCGGCCTGGATTTGGTGCTGGAAGAGATCGAGTCCGGGGTGTTTCCCTGGCGGCAGGAGCTGGAAGACGTTCACATGAACATCGAGCAGCGCCTGACCGAACTCATTGGCCCTCTGGGCGGCAAGCTCCATACCGGGCGCAGCCGCAACGATCAGGTCTGCCTGGATTTCCGGCTTTACGTGGCCGAGAGCCTGGAGGTCTGGACCAGGCTGTTGCGCGAGCTGGCCGGGGTGTTTGTGGACCGCGCCGCCGAGCATCAGGACACGCTCTTGCCCGGCTGCACCCATCTCCAGCCGGCCCAGCCGGTGAGTCTGGCCCAGCATCTGCTGGCCTACGCCTGGATGCTTAGGCGCGACTGCGAGCGGGCCGAGGACGCGCTGAAGCGCGTTCGCGTCTCGCCCTTGGGCGCTGCCGCCCTGGCCGGCACCACCTATCCGCTGGACCCGGCCATGGTGGCGCGCACGGTGGGTTTTTCCCACGCCTTCGGCAACAGCATGGACGCCGTGTCCGACCGGGATTTCGCCCTGGAGTCGCTTTTTTGCGCCTCTGTCATCATGGCGCACCTGAGCCGCTTTTGCGAGGAGATCATCCTCTGGGCCAATCCGCGTTTTGGCTACGTCGCCCTGCCCGACGCCTACGCCACCGGGTCGAGCATCATGCCGCAAAAGAAAAACCCCGACGCGGCCGAACTCATGCGCGGCCGGGTGGGGCGGGTTTACGGTTCGCTCATGGGCCTGCTCACCGTGCTCAAGGGCCTGCCGCTGACCTACAACCGCGATCTCCAGGAAGACAAGGAACCCTTTTTCGACGCCGACGACACGGTGCGGGCCTCGCTTCGGGTCATGGCCGGGATGCTCGCCGAGCTGCGCTTCCGGCCCGAGCGGATGCGCGAGGCGCTGGGGCAGGGGTTTTTAAACGCCACTGAGCTGGCCGATTACTTGGCCGCCAAGGGCGTGCCCTTCCGGGAGGCCCACCACATCACCGGCCGGGCCGTGGCCCAGGCCGAGTCCCTGGGCATTGCCCTGGAGCAATTGACCTTGGAGCAATTGCGTGTATTTTCCCCGGCCATAGAGTCGGATGTTTTCGAGGCGCTGCGGTATGAAACCGCCGTGGCCCGGCGTAATGGACCCGGCGGCACCGGTCCCCAATCCGTGACCAACCAGATGGCGGAACTCTCCCGATGGCTTCAAAGACCCTAAATCTCCAGCTGCATTGCCTCCAGGCGATAAGCGGCATCATCGACCAGGCCCTGGATCTGGAGCAGTCGCTCCAGGACATCCTGCGCATCCTGGCCGAGACGCTTTCCATGAAGCGGGCCACCATCACCCTGGTGGACCGCTCCACGGGCAAGCTGGTCATCAGCGTATCCCAGGGGTTGTCTCCTGAGGAGAAGCGGCGCGGGGTCTACGGTTTAAGCGAAGGCGTCACCGGACTTATTTTCCAGACTGCCGAGCCGTACGTCGTGCCGGACATCCGCCACGAGCCGCTGTTTCTCAACAAGACCCAGTCGCGCAGGATCGAGCGCGACCGCATCTCCTTTGTCGGCGTGCCCATCATCCTCCACGGCCAGCCCATCGGCGTGCTCAACGTGGACCGGCTTTTCGGCGATGAGGTGGACTACAACGAGGACGTGGCCTTCCTGACGGTGGTGGCCACGCTCATTGGCCAGTTCATGAGCCTCAACGAGAAGTACGAGGCCAAGGTCGAAGTGCTCAAGCGCGAGAACGTCTCGCTCAAGTTCAAGCTTTCCCAGGAATCCCGGGGGCTGTACATCGTCGGGCGCAGCCTGGCCATGCAGGATGTCCAGCGCCAGATCGAAAAGGTCGCCCCGACCCGGGCCACGGTGCTGCTGCTGGGCGAATCCGGCACCGGCAAGACGCTGATTGGCCGCATCATCCATGACCTGTCCGAGCGCAAGGACTATCCCTTCATCAAGGTCAACTGCGCCTCGATCCCGGAAAACCTGCTGGAATCCGAACTTTTTGGCTACGAAAAGGGCGCGTTTACCGGCGCGGACCAGACCAAGCCCGGCCGTTTCGAGGAAGCCAACAAGGGCACGATCTTCCTCGACGAGATCGGCGAGCTGCCTCTGGGGCTTCAGGCCAAGCTTTTGCGCGTGCTGCAGGACAAGGAATTCGAGCGCCTTGGCAGCAACAAGACCCGGCAGGTGGACGTGCGCATCCTGGCCGCCACCAACAAGGATCTGGCCGCTCTGGCCGAGGTAGGCTCGTTTCGACCGGACCTCTATTACCGCCTCAACGTCTTTCCCTTGCAGACCCCGCCGCTTCGGGAGCGCAAGGAGGACATCCAAAGCCTCATCATCCATTTCCTCAACAAGGTCTCCAAGGAATACGCCCGCAACCTGACCTTTTCCACTGAGGCCCTGGCGGTACTCAAGGAGTACGACTGGCCGGGCAACGTGCGCGAGATGGAAAACCTGGTGGAGCGGCTGGTCATCCTGGCGGAAAACGAACGCATCGACGCCGATCTCATCCGGCCCTATCTCACCATCCCCAATCGCGAGGACAGCTACGAGGCCGAGCATGGCGGCGAGGGCGAGGGCGCGCCGTCGCTCAAAAGCCTGGAAAAGTCCGTCATCATCGACGCCCTGCGCCGCCATGGCGGCATCCAGCACAAGGCGGCCAGGGAACTCGGCATCACGCCCCGACAGATGGGCTACCGGGTGAAGAAATTCAATCTGGAATCCATGGTGGCTGTGCAGCGGGTGAAAAACCGCTGAGTCGCTACGGGGCTGTTTCAGACGCACTGTTTTGACCGAAAAAAGGCCGTCCGTTTGACGGCCTTTTATCGTGGCGTCGGCAACCGAACAGCGAGGCTCGTTTAGAGGGAGATCGTTACGGCTTTTGGTCACGGGAGCTCGGAACAAACGGCCGCCCCAACCACAGGGCGGCCGTTATCCTTTCGAGGAGGCGTCATGGCCCGTTCACTGACCGGTCTATGCGCCTGTCCTGTATGCGCGTGCCGCTCAGCCGGACGTCATCGCCGGGGCAGCTTGTCAGACCGTCTTTTCCAGATACAGCCGATTGAGGGCGTCGAACAATTGGACGCGCACCGCCTCGAACTGCTCCATGAGGGCCGAACCCTCGGCGCTGTTGCCCTGGCTGACCAGAGCGGCGATGCGACGGGCCAGGGCATGGACCTGCTCATGATGCCGGCCGATCTCGTCGAAAATCGGGTGGCCGGCGAAGGAACGGCGGCCGTCGGCGTCGTACCATTTGCCGAACTGGCACTGGTGATGGTCGGCCACCTCCGAGGGATCAAGACGGACGTGCCCCAGCAAAATGGACTCCAGCCGGGCCCGCCAGGCCAGGTGGGCCGTCTTGACGGCGGCGATGTCAAAGGGCGGGCTGCCGAGCTCGAACTGGCCGATCTGGTCGGCCAACAGACCGGTCAGCCGCGTCAGCTCCCGGGACGAGGAATTGACCTGCTGGGAGGCGGCGGCCATGCCGGACACGGACTGGGCCACGCCGGCCGCCCGACCGGAGATGTCCCGGGCCGCGTCCAGGCCGTGGCGGGCCTGCCCGCGCATGTCCTCGGCGATGCGGGCCGCGCTGGACAGGCTTTCGGCAATGGCGGCCGTGGCTTGGGAATGCTCTTCCGTGGCGCTGGAACTGGTGAAGATCATGTCCCGCAGGCTGTCCACGGTCTCGGCGATGGCCCCCACCTCGCCGCCGACGTCGCCCATGTCCCGCATGAGGCCTTCGGCTTCGGCAATCTGCTCCTCGGCCAGCCGGGCGCTGGCTTCCACGGCGGCCACGGCCTGTTCCGTCGCCGTCACGTTGCCCTTGGCCATGGCCTGGATGGAAGCGATGGCCGAACCCACGTCCCGGGTGGCGGCCATGGTCTTTTCGGCCAGCTTGCGGACCTCGTCAGCCACCACGGCGAACCCTCGGCCGGACTCCCCGGCCCGGGCCGCCTCGATGGCGGCATTCAGCGCGAGCAAGTTGGTCTGATCGGCGATGTCGGCGATGACGCCGAGCACTTCGCCGATGGACTGGCTGTCGCGCCCAAGGGCCGCCATGTCGCGCTGGAGATTGGCCGCTTGGTCGCGCACGCCGACAATGGAGTCGGCCACCTGGCGCAGGCCGGTTGCGCCCGTCGCGGCGCGCTCCCCAAGGCCGGCGATCTCCACGGCGTTTCGCCGGGCCGCCTCGGCGGCGTGTTCCACGGCCACCCGGGCCCGGTCAACGCTGGCGGCGATCTCGTCGCTGGCCTGCCGGGTCTGCTCCACCGAGGCGGCCACCGAGGCGATGTGGGCGGCGGTGTCGTCGGCGGCGGCGTCCATGCTTTCCATGTCGTGGGCGAGCTGGCTGGCCCTGGCGTCGATGGCGGCGCCGTCGTCCTTGGCTGTGGCAGCCATGGCGCTGGCCGAGCGGGAGTTGTTCTCGAACTCCCGGGAATAGGCGGCAATGGTGGTGACGGCGTTTTTGTTGTTGATGCAAAAATCGCGGAAACGGTTGCGGGCGGCCAGACCCACGGCCGGCGGCGTGGGGGCCAGATTGCCGGCGGCCAGGGCGTCGAGGGTGCATGTCGCGGCCAGGGTCGTCCGCGCCGCTCCGGACAGGCGTACGAAAACCACCGCGCCCCAGACGGCCAGGACGCCCCAGCCGACGGCGGCCAGGGGGAGCAGGGCGGGAGTCGATTGGAGCCAGTCGGGTGACAGGGCTAGAGCAACGGCAAGGCTGAGGTTGGCGGCGGCCAGGGCGGCCAGAGAGGCGGATTGGATCGGCCCGATAACGTCGCGGGTCGGGTGAGACATCGACAACTCCTTCCAAAGTGCTAAGACAGCGACAATGACGACGACAAGGCAATGCTCTGTATGATGCTGTGATGCAATGGTTGCAAATGGCCGCGGCCAGCCTTGAAGTGGACAGAGTCAACCTCCTGAAAATCTATACTATCTTGTTCGGTAGAAAAGTGATTGTTTTGTGTCAATTCTGTTGTGTTTGTACTTTTGTCACATATTTGAATCTGGCGAGAAGTGTTGAGTTTCAGCCCCGCTGCGTTTCTTGGACTATTCCTCGTCGGTTGCTATGAAGTAGCAACAGGCGATGGGGAAGGGAGGCACAAACCTTGGCTGGCGGCAGACAACAAAAAAGCCGCCCGCCCCTGGCACAGGGGCGGGCGGCCGTAAAGCCTGTCCGGCGGCGCTGATTAGGCGCGGCTGAAGTGGCGGTACTTGATGCGGTGGGGGATGTCGGCGTCGGCTCCGAGGCGCGCCTTGCGGTCGGCCTCGTACTCGGTGAAGTTGCCGTCAAAAAAGACCGCCTGGCTCTCGCCCTCGAAGGCCAGGATGTGGGTGGCCACGCGGTCCAGGAACCAGCGGTCGTGGCTGATGACCAGGGCCGAGCCGGCAAAGGAGAGCAGGGCCTCTTCCAGGGCGCGCAGGGTGTTGACGTCGAGATCGTTGGTCGGTTCGTCCAAAAGCAGGACGTTGGCGCCGCTTTTGAGCATCAACGCCAGGTGCAGGCGGTTTTTCTCGCCGCCGGAGAGCACCTTGACCTTTTTCTGCTGGTCGCCGCCGGTGAAGTTGAAGCGGGCGATGTAGGCCCGGGCGTTGACGTCCTTGTTGCCCAACCGGATGACGTCATAGCCTTCGCCCACGACCTCGAAGACCGACTTCTCGGGGTCAAGGGCCTCGCGGCTCTGGTCCACGTGGGCCAGCTGCACGGTGTCGCCGAGCTTGAATGCGCCGCTGTCCACGGTTTCCTGGCCAGTGATGAGGCGGAACATGGTGGTCTTGCCCGCGCCGTTGGGGCCGATGATGCCGACGATGGCGCCGCGCGGCACGGTGAAGGTCAGGTTCTCGAACAGCAGCCGGTCGTCGAAGCCCTTGGACACGCCCTCGGCCTCGATGACGTTCTTACCCAGGCGCGGTCCGGGCGGGATGAAGATTTCCAGTTCCTTGGCCAGACGGTCGGATTCCTGGGAAGCCAGGGATTCGTAAGCAGCGATGCGGGCCTTGGACTTGGCGTGGCGGCCGCGCGGCGACATGCGCACCCATTCCAGTTCCCGGGCCAGGGTCTTGGACCGTTCGCTCTCGGCCTTTTCCTCCTGGCGCAGGCGCTCCTGCTTCTGCTCCAGCCACGAGGTGTAGTTGCCCTTCCAGGGGATGCCCCGGCCCCGGTCGAGTTCCAGGATCCAGCCGGCCACGTTGTCCAGGAAGTAGCGGTCGTGGGTGACGGCGATGACCGTGCCCGGGTAGTTGTGCAGGAAATGCTCCATCCAGGCCACGGACTCGGCGTCCAGGTGGTTGGTGGGTTCGTCGAGGAGCATGATGTCGGGCTTTTGCAGGAACAGCCGGCACAGGGCCACGCGGCGGCGCTCGCCGCCGGAGAGCACGTTGCAGGGGGTGTCGGCGGGCGGGCAGCGCAGGGCGTCCATGGCCATGTCCAGGCGGCTGTCGAGATCCCAGGCGTCGCAGGCGTCGAGCTTTTCCTGCACCTCGCCCTGGCGCTCGATGAGCTTGTTCATGGCGTCGTCGTCCATGGGCTCGGCAAAGGCGGCGTTGATGTCCTCGAATTCCTTGAGCAACGCCACGGTCTCGGCCACGCCTTCCTCGACCACCTCGCGCACGGTCTTGGTGACGTCGACCAGCGGGTCCTGCTCCAGGTAGCCGATGGTATGGCCCGGGGTGAGCACGGTCTCGCCCTGGAAATCCTTGTCCACGCCGGCCAGGATCTTGAGCAGGGTGGATTTGCCCGAGCCGTTAAGGCCCAGCACGCCGATCTTGGCGCCGTAGAAATAGGACAGCGAGATGTCCTTGATGATGGGTTTTTTGTCGTGAAACTTGCTGACGCGGATCATTGAATAAATGATCTTGTTCGGTTCTGCGGCCATATCGTTCCTCCACAAGCGCCGCCCGCATCGGGCGCGGCGTCGATTGGCGATGTCATGCAGGACAAGCGATGACAATGCAAGCGGCCCTACGCTCCACCCGAAAGCTGGAGTGAGGGCCGCCTGAACATGGACCCGGCAGGGCCGGGCCTCGGCTTGGCCTCGTTTACGGCTTCCCGCAACACTGCGGACTTGCGGTCTGAAGCGTTACGGAACAGCGTCCCCGCGCCGACGTTTTGCCGGCGCGGGGGATGGCCTTACTGCTTTTTGCGGGCCATGGCCTCTTGGAGTTTTTCGCCCAGAAGCCCAAGGCCGCCGCTGGGGGCCGCCGCCTTTTCCTTCTTGACGAAGCGCTTCCATTCGTCGGGGTTTTCCCGTTCCTTCTGGCCGCCCACCGGGGACAGGGTCATCTTGCGCTTGTCGGTATCGATCTCGGAAACGACGACCGTGGTCTCGTCGCCGATTTTCAGCCGTTCATAGGCCTGGGGCTCCAGGGCGTCGCGCAGCTTGGAAGCCGGCAGAAGCCCGGTGACGCCGGGGGCCAGATTGACGAAGATGCCGAACTGCTGGCGGTTTTCCACCATGCCGGTGACGGTCGCGCCGATGGGGAAGGTCTCGGCCACGCCCTGCCAGGGGTCGCCGGCGGCTTCCTTGAGGCTTAAGCCAATGCGGCGCTTGGACAGGTCGATGTCCTTGACGGCCACGGTGACGGCGTCGCCCACGGCGACCACGTCGCCCGGCTTGGCCACCCGGCGGACATGGCTCATCTCGCTGACGTGGATAAGGCCCTCGATGCCCGGGGCGATTTCCACGAACGCGCCGAAGTCGGCCAGCCGCACCACCTTGCCCTCGACCTTGTCGCCGACGCTGAACTTGTCGCCGACGCTGTCCCAGGGATCGGCACCGGCCTGCTTGATGGACAGCGAAATGCGCGGGCGGCCTTTCTTGTCGCGGTCAAAGGCCAGCACCTTGACGGTGACGGCTTCGCCCGGCGTCACGGCGTCCTCGGCCTTTTCGGCCCGGGACCAGGACAGCTCGGACAGGTGAATGAGACCTTCCAGCCCCGGAGCCACTTCGGCGAAGGCGCCAAAGGCCACCAGTCGGCTGATGACGGCCGGGACCACATCGCCGGGCTGGACCGTCTCCATGAAGCGCAGCTCGGATTCGACCCGGGCCTGCTCCAGGAGCTTACGGCGCGACACCACGATGTTCTTGCCGTCACGCTCGAAGGTGATGATGGCGAACTGGTAGGTCTGGCCCACGTGGGCTTCAGGATTGTCGGTAAAGGCCAGATCGATCTGGCTGACCGGACAGAAGGCCCGACGGTGGACGATTTCGACGTCGAAGCCGCCTTTGCGGGCCGCCGTGACCTTGCCTTCCACCGGGACATTGTTCTCGTAGGCCTCGCGCAACGCTTCCGCGCCGCCCTGGCCGGTGAGGGCCTTGGACAGGGCCACTTCGTCGCCCCGCACAGAGACGACGTAGAGGGTGACCTCGTCGCCTTCGCCCACCGTGAGCTGGCCGTCGTCGTCGAGAAATTCCGACTTGTCGGCCACGCCGTCGAGTTTGGTGCCGGTGTCGACCACCAGGGTGGTCTCGGTGACGGCAATGACGGGGCCGGTGATGCGGTCCCCAACATGGATCTCCCCGCCGCGCTCGGCCAAAGAGGCCTCCATGAGCGCGGCGAATTCGCCCTCGGCCGGCATTTCCTTGGTGTCCGGCGACTTGTCTGCCATGATCGCTCCGAAAAAAAGGGTGATTTGGGCGCGAATGCGCCGGGGCGCACTGTAGCGCAGCGGCTATCCTTGTCAAATGCGAAAAAAGCCCTATCCTCCACAAATCCGTTTCCCAAACGTGAGGAAGTTGTCGCATGGATCCAGTCACCCACATCACGGCGGGCGTGCTTTTAGGCCAGGCGGCCAAGGACCGGTTCCCGGGCGTCAGAGCCCTGGTGCCCCTCTCGGCACTGGCCGCCTGGATGCCCGATATCGATAATATCGTTACGTTTTTTGGCGCTGAAGCCTATATGCGCTACCACCGGGGATACACCCACTCGCTCATCGGCGGGGCGCTTTTGGCCTGGCTTTTGGCCCTGTGCGTTTCCCGATTCGCCGGGGGCGCGAAGGCCTCGCGGCTCTTCGTGCTTTTTTATTTGGGCGTTTTATCCCATCTCTTTCTTGACTGCATCACTTCCTACGGGACAGGCGTTTTTCTGCCCTTTTCCGATGTCCGGGTGTCCGTGCCCTCGGTCTTCATCATCGACCCGATCTACACCCTGGCCCTGATCGGCCTGGCCGTGGCCGCAGCCTTGCGCCCGGCGGCGGGCAAGAAGCTGGCTGTGGCCGGACTGGCCGTCATGCTGGCCTGGCCGGCCATCGGTTTTGGCGTGGGCCAGGCCGTGTCCGCCCATGCCCGGGAGCTGCTTGTCGCCCGGGGTGAGAACCCGACCCGCGTCACGGCCCAGCCCGACGCCTTCTCGCCCCTGTGGTGGAAGATCATCGCCGAGGAAGGCAATGACTACGTGCTGACCGGGCTGACCCTTGCCGAACCGGACAAGCTCCTGCCCGAGCGGCGTTTCGAGCGGGCCGGACGCGACGAGTTGGAGCGGCTGGGCAAGCAGGCTCCGGTTTTTTCCTATTATGTCTGGTTCACGGATTTTGCGGTCAAATCGGCTTCCGCCACGCCTGACGGCACGGCCCTGGCCTTTCAGGACCTGCGGTTTATTGCCGTCAACCCGCTGGTGGAGAAGGTGCGCGGCCCCATGGTGCCGTTTACGCTCACGGCCTATCTTGATCCGGCCGGCAAGCTCACCCGGGCCATGTTTTCCCAGATGGGCAAGGGCGAGCTGATTTTGCCGCGCACGGGTGTGGGGCGAGCCGGCTTTAGCGGCGGCTGATCGTCGATTTATTTCCCTAAGGAATCGGCCCGGAATGCGAAAGCGTTCCGGGCCGATTTTTTTGATGGGGGGTCTGGGGGCCTCAGGCCCCTAGCCGCCGGAGGCCTCCTCCCCAACTACCGCGCGCTACCGCGCCGGGCCGACTGGGACGAGGATTTCGGTGAGCAGTTCGTCGGGCGGGGTGGTTTTGGGATCATTGAGGTAGATTTCCATGCTCGGCTCCATGGCGAACTCGCGGCCGCAGTCCGGTCCCCAGACGCCGCACAGCCAGGCGTAGGCCGGGGCCAGGTTCGTGTACGGCCCCTTGACCACGGCGCTGGCGTAGTCCCGGCCGCCGATGGTGGCCACGGGCAGGTCGGGCGTGCCGGCGAAGCTGTCGGGCACGGTCATGCAGGCGTCGTAGCGGATTTTTTCCGGTGGCGTGATCTGCGGATCGTCGTGGCCGATGCCGATGAACTTCGTGTTCGGGCCGAAAAGGCCCAGGGGGCCGGCCTTGGCGCAAAGGCTCGTCCAGGCCGGCTCGCACTGGTCATAGGGGCCGACGTGGCGCACGCAGGCCACTTTCATGGCCGGCAGGGTTTTGATGGCGACATCCAGTTCCATGATGATGAACTCCTTTCTGGGGGGCAGGTGTTTGGGCGTTTCAGGCGGCCCCTTGCTCTCCCGGCTGGCCTGACGCCAGGCCGAGGGCGATACGCCGTAAGCGGTGCGAAAGGCCCGGGCAAAGGCTTCGGGCGACTCGAAACCGGCTTCCAGGGCGAGGGCGGTCACCGGCTGATCGCCGTAGCACAGGCGCTGCGCCGCCCGCTCCAGGCGCAGCCGGCGCAGATACGCCCCGACCGTCTCGCCGGTCATGCCGACAAAGATGCGGTGGAAGTGGTAGGGCGAGAAATGGGCCGCACCGGCGATGTCGGGAAGCGACAACTCCTCGTCGAGGCGGGCTTCCATCAGCCGCATGGCGGCCAGCACCCGCCTTTGCCAGTCCTTTCGCGTTTCCTCGCTCATGTCTGTTTCCTGCCTGGGATCTACACGTTCCCTGATGTGCGCGCCTGATATTTTTTGCTTTTTTTCATGGGTGGCGGCATCCGTCTGTCTTCCTGTGAAAAACAGTCAAAAATTATCGTTGAACAATAATTCAAGCTTGTTTATCGAGGTCTCGTCCGGACGAATGGAACCCGGGGCGACGTCGGCCGGCGTCCGTCCCGAAACACCCCCGTGACCTCTTTTGGAGAGACGCCATGAAAAAAGTCTGCTTGCTGCTGTTGTTTGTCACCCTTGCCGGCGGCTGCGCCAGGACCACGGCCACGAGTCTTGTGGCCGGGAATCCGGCCGGCCGCAACCCGGAGCTGGGCAAGACTGTCGTACTGATCTGGTGCGGCTTCGAGGCCGCCGACAAGGCCGGTCCGGAAAAGGCGGCTCGGCTGCGCGGCCTTATTGAAGCGCGTTTTGCCGGTCTGCCCGGCGCTGAAGTCGTGGATGCCGGGCCGCTCGTGGCGGCCCTGGGCGGTCGAGAATGGCGCGACGCCTCGGACATGGAACTGGTTGCCGCCGCCCGCGCGGCCGGGGTCGACAGCGTGGCCCTGACGGAAGTGGCGACGCTCTCGGGCTGGCTGCACATCTCCCTGCCGCCGGGCTGGAGCGTGGAAACTTCCTTTGCCTATCAGGCGAGACTGCTTGACGCGAGGTCGGGTTCCCTGGTCCTGTCGGCCCTGCGCGGGCGGGATGTCGCCGTGGCCTTCGGCGTACGCGGCCGCGAGGCGCTGTACAAGGATTTCGCGGCCGATCTGGCCGAACTGACCCAACCCCTGGCCCAGCCGACCGACAAGTAACGGAGTCTGTCATGCACGCCAAAACCAATCTGGACAGCATCCGCCGACAGGCCGGGCGGCTCGAAACTGTCTGTCTGGCCGCCGCCGTGGCGGTTGCGCCGCTGACCGCCCTGTACTGGGCCGCGTTCAACTTCCTGCCTGCCGACATGACCAGGCAAGCGGCGGCCCTGGCCGCCGGTCCGGAGTTGCCGGGCTGGGTGCGGCTGTTGTGTTTTGCGGCCGCCATGGTCCCGGGCGGGGCGCTCATGGTGGCGCTGCTGCGGCTGCGCCGGCTTTTCGGCCTCTACCGGGAGGGCAGCATCTTTTCCCTGGCCAACGTGCTGGCCTTTCGCGGCGTGGCCCGCGCGCTTCTGGCCTGGGCCGTGTGTTCGGTCTTGGCCACGCCGCTGCATTCCCTGGCCGTCTCCGCCGCCAACCCGCCCGGCCGGCACATGCTGAGCCTGGGCGTGGGCACCACGGAACTGGCCCTCGTCTTTCTGGCCAGCCTCGCCCTGGTCATGGCCCGGGTCATGGACGAGGCCCGGCGGCTGGACGAGGAAGCGGCCCTGACGGTATAGGCCGGCCATGGCGATCATCGTCAACCTCGACGTCATGTTGGCGCGGCGCAAGGTCAGCTCCAAGGAACTGGCTGAAGCCGTGGGCATCACCGCCCAGAACCTGTCCATCCTCAAGACCGGCAAGGCCAAGGCCGTGCGTTTCTCCACCCTGGAGGCCATCTGCGCCTTTCTTGGCTGCCAGCCGGGCGACATCCTGGAATATCGCCCGGACACCGCCGGCCCGGCCGGCGAAGGAGAGTGAATCATGGCGGTCAGCGTCATCCTGGCCCATCCCCGTCCCGGCAGCTTCAACCACGCCCTGGCCGGGGTCGTCTGCGAGACGCTGGCCGGCCTCGGCGTGGAGATCTGGTTCCATGACCTCCACGCCGAGGGCTTCGAGGCGCTCCTGCCGGCCGCCGAGATCCCCCGCGACGCGGCCCTGCCGCCGCTGGTGGCCCGACATTGCGAGGAAGCGGCCGCGGCCGAGGGCTTCGTCATCGTCCATCCCAACTGGTGGGGTATGCCGCCGGCCGTGCTGGTCGGCTGGGTGGACCGGGTCATGCGGCCCGGCCTGGCCTACGAGTTCCTGGAAGGCGACGGCGGCGAGGGCGTGCCGCGCGGGTTGCTGGTCGCCCGCGCGGCCGTTGTCCTCAACACGTCCAACACGGCTGCCGAGAGGGAACGCGAGGTTTTTGGCGATCCCCTGGAGCGCATCTGGAAGGACTGCGTTTTTGGCCTGTGCGGCGTGGCCGACGTGCGCCGCCGCATGTTCGAAACCCTTGTCACGAGCAGTTCGGGCCAGCGCCGGGCCTGGCTTGAGGAGGCTTCGGCCTTGACGGCCGGGGCGTTCGGCCCGGCCTGACCCCAAAAGGAGAATACCATGCCCCTGGTCAACATCAAGATCACCCGCGACGGCGCCACCGCCGAACAGAAAGCCAAGGTCATCGAAGGCGTCACCAACGTCCTGCGCGACGTCATGGGCAAAAACCCGCAAACCACCTTTGTCATCATCGAGGAAGTCGACTGCGACAGCTGGGGCATCGGCGGCGAGACCGTGGCCGTGCGCCGGGCGCGGGGGTAGGGGAAACAGGCGTGTGAGCCGCTGCCCCTGGGCTCACGTCTTGGGCAGGGATGGCGGCGCGGGCCGACTGGCTGCCCGGCCTGGAACGGCGGCCGCTCCCCCCTGTCGAACCCTGGCGAAGACCTTGCCGGGCCGTAAAAAAACGGCGCGCCGTCGATCGGTGCGCCGTTTCGTCATTTGGACAACAAGGCAGCGGTGGGCCGGGGTGCCGGCCTGCCTGTCCCGGCTAGGCGGTCTCGGGCTCCTTGCCCTGCTTTTTGAGGGCGTAGTTGAGGAGCTTTTTGGCCTCGACGAATTCCGGCGACAGGCGCAAGGCCAGGCGCGACGACTTTTCGGCCTTGTCCCAGCGCTCCCAGTCGACATAGAGCCGGCCCAGGTTGAAATAGAGGTTGGGGTCGGACTTGGCGAATTCGGCCGCGCGCATGAAATAGCGTTCGGCGATGTCGTACTTGCGCAGCTTGCGCAAAACGATGGCGATGCGGTTGTAGTGATGGATCTGGTCGGGCGAAAGCTCGATGGCCTCGTCGAGGTAGGAAAACGCGTCCTCGTAGAGTTCGCCGCCGATGAAAAGCTCGGCGATGCGGGCGCGCAGATCAGCGTCGCGAGGGTGCTCCTTGGCGAGCTTTTCCAGCAGCGCCTTGGCCTCGTCGATGCGCTTTTCCTCGATAAGGAGCTTGCCTTGGGCCAGGCCCTCGGCAATGCGCTGCTCCTTGTCGGCGATCATGTCCTTAGCCGCTTCCACTGCCGTGGCTTGCAGTTCGCCAAGAACGTTGAAGAGCTGCTCGGCCAGTTCTTTTTCCGCGCCGGGCTTGTAGTCGAGGATGAGGGGATAGATGGTGCGCAGGTTCCTGTCGCCGTTAAGGTGCAGGACCGCGTCAGTGATGAGCTTGGAGAATTCTTCTTTTTCCGAACGAATGAGCGGCGTGCGCATGACCGCCGCGATGGCTTCGTACAAGGCCGAGACGGCCGGCAGGGGTTTGGCCTGCTTGAGGAACGTCCCGACCTTGTTGATCTGGGCCCGAGCTTTGGTCAGTTCGCCTGACATGCTACCCCGGCGCTGTGGCGCCCGTGCTTATTTGCCCGTTTCCTTGCGCACCAGATTGCGGAAGCGGCTGAAGAAATACCGGCTGTCATGGGGACCCGGCGCCGCCTCGGGATGGTACTGAATGGCGATGACGGGTTTTTTCTTGTGGGCAAAGCCCTCAAGGGTGTTGTCGTTTAAATTGACGTGGGTCAACTCTACGTCGGACAGGCTCTCGATGTCCACGCAAAAACCATGGTTTTGCGAGGAGATCTCGATGCGGCCGGTCTGGAGATCCTTGACCGGATGGTTGAGGCCGTGGTGCCCGAACTTGAGCTTGAAGGTGCGTCCGCCAAGGGCTAGGCCCAGGAGCTGGTGGCCCAGGCAGATGCCGGCCAGGGGGTACTCGTTGACCAGAAGCGACGTGGTGTGGACCAGATCGGTCAGGGCCGCCGGGTCGCCCGGGCCGGGGGAGAGGAAGACCGCGTCGGGGCCAAGCTTACGCACTTGTTCGGCCGTGGTGGTGTAGGGCACCACCAGCATGTCGAAGCCCTGGGCGGTCAGCAGGCGCAGGATGTTCCACTTGATGCCCATGTCGAAGACCACCAGCCGGGGGCCGGTTCCGGGCCAGGCGTAGGTCCCGTCCACGATCTTGGCCGGCTCCATGGCCGTGCCGGACCAGGTAAACGGCGCGTCGCAGCACACCCGGTCGGCCAGGCCCAGGCCTTCCATGGACGGCAGGCCCTTGGCCAGCGCGACCACGCGGCTCGGGTCGGACACGTCGGTGGAAATGTAGCCCCGCATGGCCCCGTGCAGGCGCAGGTGGCGGGTCAGCGCCCGGGTGTCGATGCCTTCGATGCCCGTTATGCCCTGGCTGGTCAGGTATTCGGGCAGGGTCATGGTGGAGCGCCAGTTGGAGGGCTCCTTGCAGCATTCCTTGACGATGAAGCCGGCCACGCGGATGTGGGCCGATTCGATGTCGTCGGGGTTGATGCCGTAGTTGCCGACGTGGGGATAGGTCATGCACACCATCTGCCCGGTGTAGGACGGATCGGTGAGGACTTCCTGGTAGCCGGTCATGCCGGTGTTGAAGATGACTTCGCCGCCGGCGCTGCCCTCGCCGGTAAAAGTGTGGCCGTGGAAAAGGGTGCCGTCTTCGAGGGCCAAAATGGCTTTCATGCGTGTCTCCGGACGTGTTCGCTAAGGACCGCAACTTGCGGCCGGCGGCAGGGTATATCGGAAAGGGGCCGGCGTAAAGGGCCGGGCGTCACCGGGTGCAGGGCTCAATTAAGGCCTCTTGGCTTGCTGCGCAAGGCCAAGTTCAATGAGTCGGGCGATAAGATCGGCAAAGCTCAGGCCCGCCGTCGCCGCCGCGCGCGGCAAAAGGCTCGTGGGCGTCATGCCGGGCAGGGTGTTGACCTCCAGGAGCCGCAGTCCATCCGGGGCCAGAATGAAGTCGGCCCGGCTGTAGCCGCGAAGCCCGAGAAGCCGGTGGGCGGCCACGCTCAGGCGCGAAAGTTCCTCGGTCACCGCCGGCTCCACCGGAGCCGGACAGATCTCGTCGGACGCGTCCGGCTCGTACTTGCTGGCGTAATCAAAAAATTCCCCGGCCTTGGGCCGGATGAGGATGGGCGGCAAGGCTTCGTCGCCCAGGACGGCGCAGGTGAGTTCCGGGCCGCTTAGTCCTTCCTCGATGAGCGCGTCATCGCCGTGGGCAAAGACTTTTTCCAGGGCGGCCGGCAGCTCCTCGGCCCGGCGCACCAGGGTCATGTGGATGCTCGATCCGCCGAGGTTGGGCTTGACGAACCAGGGCAGGGGGAAATCCGGGCGCGCGCTCGTGCCGGCGTCGCGGGGCACGAACACCCAGCGCGGCGTGGGCAGGCCGGCTTCGATAAAAAGCTGCTTGGAGGCGGCCTTGTTGAGCGCCAGAAAAGACCCGGCCGGGCCGCTGCCCTGATAGGGAACGCCGGCGGCGTCGAGCAGGGCCTGGGGCAGCCCGTCCTCGCCCGGCGCGCCGTGGAGGCTTAAAAAGACGAAGTCGCAAGCCTTGGCCCGGCGCACAAAGCCGGGGAAGTCCTGGGAGAGGTCAAAGGGCACGACCTCGTGGCCAAGGGAGGTCAGGGCTTTTTCGATCTGGGCCGCGCCGGAGAGCGAAACGACCCGTTCACTCGACCAGCCGCCCGCAACCAAAAGTATTTTCATGGATGTTCACGCCAAGCGTTGCGGCCAGGGCCCGTTCGATGGCCTCGGCCTGTTGGAAGGACTCGCGGATGCGGCCCCGGATGTAGTCGGTGGTTCCGTAGCGCACGAGCAGGTCGTCAAAGCGCGCTTCCAGGGTCACGATCTGGTTGTGCTTGACCCGTTTGTCGCTATAAATGAGGGCCAGCGGCAGGAAATCGACGGCAAGGTCGATCTCGCGCGGCCAGTGGACATGGCACAGCACCCCCTGGGCCAGGGCCGGATTGCCGGTGATCTCCTGCACCCAGGCCGCCCCGAGTTGGCAATGGTTGCCGCCGTGGCGGATGGTGTAGGTCTTGGCCAGATCGTGGAGCAGGGCGGCCGCCCGCACCTCGGCCACATCGACGGCCAGCCCCGCTGCCCGGGCCAGTTCGGCCAGGGCCGTGGCCAGGCAGGCCACCAGTTCGCTGTGGGCCCGGATGTTGGGCAACATGCCGTAGGCGTCCCACAGCAAGCGGCACTGGGCGTCGGAGGGGACGGCATCGACCGGCGGCAACTCGGCCACGAGAGGCAGGGCCGCGGCTTCGGTCGCATGGGGTTCCGCCTCGGGGGCGGCAAAAAGAGGCTTGCTGGTGCTTTCGGACATGGAAATGCAGCCGGAAGCGGGCGAAAAAAAACGGTTCGCTCCCGGCCTCGGTTCTGATACCAACCCCGCTTAAAAAAGCAAAGGCCGACGTGGGGCATACGCGCCGGCAGGGAAGCATAATGAAGAAATTCCACATCCGCTACGAGACGAAGCTCCTCTACGGCCTGGAAGGAACCGAGACCGTGGCCGCCTCGGGCAAGGGCCAGGCCATGCTGGCCGTCCAGGCCATGGTCCACCCGGACGAGCGCCTCGATGAACCCTATTTCCATTTCGAGCCCCTGACCATCCGCCAGATCGAGCCCGGCCGGTACGAAGTGGCCTTTCGCACCAAGATCGAAAAACCCGTGTCCGGCGAAGTGGAAGTGGAAGCAACCGACGCCGACAAGGCCGTGTCCAAGGCCCGGCTCGCCGTGCACCAGGAATTCATCCCCCCCAAGTGCTTCAGGGCCGTGGCCGTGGAGGAGATCGGCGACGTCTAGTCCGCCGGCCTTTTGACAAGCGCCGCAGCCATGCGCATATCTCTCGGACGCGCCGGCCAATCCGCCTGCCGCCAACCGCCAGACCCGGAGGTCCTCATGTGCCTTGCCGTTCCCATGGAAATCACCGCCATCCATGACAAGATCGCCGACGTGGAAATAGCCGGCGTCACCCGCCAGGTGCGCCTGGAGCTCATCGACGCGGCCCCGGCTGTGGGCGACTACGTCATCGTCCACGCCGGCTTCGCCATCCGCCGCCTGGACCGGGAAGACGCCATCGAGACCATCAAGCTCTTTCAGGAAGGACTCAACCTTGAACTCCTTTGAGGCCTTCAAGGACCCGGCCCTGTGCCGGGCGCTTCTGGCGCGGCTCGTCCAGGAAGCCGACACGCCCTACCGGTTCATGGAAGTCTGCGGCACCCACACCGTCTCCATCTTCCAGTCTGGGCTGCGCAGCCTCCTGCCGAAGACCATCACCCACGTGACCGGCCCGGGCTGCCCGGTCTGCGTCACCCATGAATCGGAAGTGGCCTGTTTTCTGGAACTGGCCTCCCGAGACGACATCGTGCTGGCCACCTTTGGCGACCTCATGCGCGTGCCCGGCCCCAAGGGCAAGAACCTCAAGACGGCCCAGGCCGACGGCGCGCGGGTCGAGGTGGTCTATTCCCCGGTGGACGCCCTGGCCGTGGCCGCCGCCAATCCCAGGCGCACCACGATCTTTCTCGGCGTCGGCTTCGAGACCACCGCCCCGGCCGTGGCCGCCACCATCCGGCTGGCCCGGGAGCAAAACCTCAAGAACTTCCGGGTGCTGAGCTTCCACAAGCTGGTGCCGCCGGCCCTGGCCGCCCTGGTCGCCGACCCGGACATCAACATCGACGCCTTTATCCTGCCCGGCCACGTCTCGGCCATCATCGGCGCGGCCCCCTACGGCTTTTTGGCCGAAAAACACGGGCTGCCGGCCGTGGTCACCGGCTTCGAACCCCTGGACATCCTGTCGGCGCTGCTCGAAATCACGGCCATGCGCGCCTCCGGCCAGCCGGCCGTGGTCAACGCCTACACCCGCGTGGTGGCCAACGACGGCAATCCTGTGGCCCGGGCGGTCATGGACGAGGTGTTCACCCCGGTGGACGCCCTGTGGCGCGGCCTTGGGACCTTGCCGGGCAGCGGCCTGGCCATCCGCGAGGCATTCGCCGACTTCGACGCCCTGCGCCTGCCCGGAGTCAGTCTGCCCGACGCGCCGCCCCTGGCCGGCTGCCGCTGCGGCGAGGTGCTCAAGGGCAAGATGGCCCCCAACGAATGCCCGCTTTTCGACAAGGCCTGCACCCCGGCCACGCCCGTGGGGCCATGCATGGTCTCCACCGAAGGCGGCTGTGCCGCGTATCACAAGTATCGGTTGGAGTTGTAAGAAGAAGAGGAAGATGCCTCCGGCGGGGGGGGGGGGGGGGGGGGGGGGGGGGGGGGGGGGGGGGGGGGGGGGGGGGGGGGGGGGGGGGGGGGGGGGGGGGGGGGGGGGGGGGGGGGGGGGGGGGG
>JAEZMB010000194.1 GCA_023435825.1 Pseudomonadota bacterium
TACCTCACACTCCGCCCCCGCCGGGGGGGGGCCTGCGCCCCCCGGACCCCCCAAATGGGGAAAAGGGGGGTAGGAGAATTGTGGAACGGAGCGAACCTTCGCGGAAGCGGCTTTTTATCGGCTTGCTGTGCGGCACGGGACTGGCCGTGTGCGCCGTGCTGGCCTTTGTCTGGGCCGTGCCGTCCATCGGCCTGGCCAACATCCATCCCCTGGCCCCGTGGCTGCTCGGGTTCGTCTGCCTGGCCGCCATCATCCTGGTCCTGTGGGCCACCCTGGGGCTGGCCGCCAGCGTCGCCCTGGGCCGGCCGTTTCTGGGGTCCGACCACCTGCGCGGCGTCATGGCCCGGGTGTTTTTGCCGCTGATGACCATTTTCGCCCGGCTGTTCCACATCTCCAAAAGCCGGGTCCGGGCCTCGTTCATCAAGGTCAACAACGAGATCGTGGCCGCCCGGGCCGGCCTCTACGAGGCCGGGCAGGTGCTGGTGCTTTTGCCCCATTGCCTGCAGTCCTCGCGCTGCGCCAGACGGCTCACCTACGACATCAACAACTGCAAGCGCTGCGGCGAGTGCCCGGTGGACGGCCTGCTCGCCCTGTCCGAGGCCTACGGCGTCCATATCGCCATCGCCACCGGCGGCACCATCGCCCGGCGCATCGTGGTGCAAAAACGGCCCAAGCTCATCGTGGCCGTGGCCTGTGAACGCGACCTGACCAGCGGCATCCAGGACACCTACCCCATCCCGGTCTACGGCGTGCTCAACGACCGGCCAAACGGCCCCTGCCTGGACACCCGGGTCGCCCTGCCCCATCTGGAGACCGCCTTGCGCTTCTTCCTTGTCGGAGCGGCAGATAAGCCGCCCCTTTTCGAGGCTTTTCCCGGTTTGTCGCGTTTCGCGCCCGCTGGCGGTGCCCGATGACCCCGCCGCGCCCGCCCCGGGGGCCGCGTCCGCCGCGTCCCCATCGGCCGTCCCCCGCCGCCCCGCCGGGTCAGATTTCCCACGATGGTCAGCCCGGCCAGCCGAGCCACCCAGGCGCCCTGCCGCCGGCCCGGCGCATCGCCCTGACCGTGCTGGGACGGGTGCTGCCCAGCCCCAAATCCCCGGGACAGGACGTCCAGGCCGCCCTGGACGTGGCCCTGGCCGACTCCACCCTGGACCCCCGCGACCGGGGCCTGGCCACGGAGCTGGTCTACGGCTATCTGCGCTTGTGCGGCCGCCTGGACTACATTTTGGCCCAGTTCCTGAAAAATCCGGCCGCCGTGCCCCTGGCCGTGCGCCGCATCCTGGGACTGGCCGCCTACGAGATTCTCCACTGCGCCAAGGTGCCGGCCTACGCCTCGGTGGACTGGGCCGTTTCCGCCGTGCGCAAGGCCGGCGGCAAGGGCCTGTCCGGCATGGCCAACGCCGTGCTGCGCCGGGTGGCCGCCGATCCCGGCGCGTTCGAGGAGCCGGGCTTCTACCGCCGCGACCGGCCCTCGGAAGCCGTGTATTTGAGCCGGGCCTTCTCCTGCCCGGAATGGATCGTGACCCTGTGGCTTGGCGCTTGCGGCCCGGACGAGACGCGCCAGCATCTGGCCGCCCAGGCCGAGCCCGCGCCCCTGGGGCTTCGGGTCAACGGCGCCCGGCCCGAGGCCCAGGCCCTGTTCAACACCCTGGCCGCCCTGCCCGGGGCGCTGTACGCCGTTTTTCCGACCATCGCCGTGCCCACCGGCACGGACTTCGCCGCCGCCGGCCTCAATTTGCCCGAGCTGCTGGCGTCCGGCGCGCTGTCGCGCCAGTCCGCCGCCGCCCAGGACGTGCTCTACCGCCTTGACCTGCCCGAGTGGCCGGAGCCGATCTTCGACGCCTGCGCCGGGCGCGGCGGCAAGACCCTGCTCATCGCCGAAGCCGGCAAGCGCGTGTTCGCCGCCGACATGCACGCCGCGCGCCTGGCCGGCCTGCCCCGCGAGGCCGCCCGCCTGGGCCTGCCGCCCATCCCGGCCTTTCGCGCCTCGGCCACCAGGATGGCCCTGGGCGCTTCGGTCGGAACCATCCTGCTCGACGCGCCCTGCTCCGGCCTGGGCGTGCTCTCGCGCCGCCCCGACGCCAAATGGCGTCGCCAGCCCGAGGACTTGGCCGGCCTCACCCGCCTGCAAGGGGCCATGTTGGAGGCCGCCTACGCCAACCTCGCCCCCGGGGGACGGCTGGTCTACATCACCTGCACCGTTAATCCGGCCGAGAACGAAAAGGCCATTGACCGCCTGGGCAGCCGCCGTCACGACCTGATTCTCGACGTCGAGGCCTCGGCCGTCCCGGACCCCGTCCTTGGCGAGACCTTCTACGGCGCGGTGCTGCGAAAACCTGGCTAGCGTCGCATCCCGTGAAAAATACGGGAGTATTTTTGACGTTGCCATGATGGGTGAGGCGGTTGTCCGCGAAACGTCTCCGGTTTTTTTCACGGACGTGACGCAAGTTCGTCCGTTTCCCCTCCCCTGTCGTTTGCGGTCGCCGCGTTTCGTGCTATTGCGGGCCATCCTGTAAAGCCTGTCGGGTTTACGGGGAGGTGCGCCCAGGCTTTTTGAGCGCCACGAACCGCAACAACGCCGTCCACGACGTTCCTGAAAAATACGGCAGCTCGGTGGAAAATGAATGCTCCAGGGTCTGCCAGGCCAATGCGGGAGCTTTTCAGGGCCGTAACGCCAAGGCGGATGCGCCGGGAAGCGATTTCCCCGGCCGGGAGGATTCATGACCAGCCACACGCCGCAGCTTTTCACGCCCTTGACCATCCGTGACGTCACCTTGCGCAACCGCGTCGTGGTTTCGCCCATGTGCCAGTACAGCTGTCGCGACGGCCTGGCTGACGACTGGCATCTCGTGCACCTGGGCAGCCGGGCCGCCGGCGGCGCGGGCCTGGTGTTTGTCGAGGCCACGGCGGTGACGCCCGAGGGGCGTATTTCGCCGGGCGACATGGGCCTTTGGAGCGACGCCCACACCGCCGCCCTGGCTCCCATAGCGGCCTTTATCCGCCGCATGGGGGCCGTTCCCGGCATCCAGCTGGCCCACGCCGGGCGCAAGGCGAGTTGTCTGCCGCCCTGGGCCGGCGGAGCCAAGATCGTGTCGCAAAATGATGGCGGCTGGCCCTGCCAGGCCCCAAGCCCCCTGCCCTTCGCCCCGGACGAGCCCGCGCCCCAGGCCCTGGACGCGGCCGGCATCGAAGCCGTCAAGGAGGCCTTCGTCCTGGCGGCCCGCCGGGCCGTGGCCGCCGGCTTCGCCGTGGTCGAGCTCCACGCCGCCCACGGCTATCTCCTGCACCAGTTCCTCTCGCCCCTCAGCAACGTTCGCGACGACGCCTACGGCGGGGACCTGACCGGCCGCATGCGCCTGACCCTGGAAACGGCCTCGGCCATCCGCGAAGTCATCCCCGGCGGGATGCCATTTTTCACGCGCATTTCGGCCACGGATTGGAAGGAAGGCGGTTGGGATCTGGAGCAGTCGGTGGTCCTTGCCAAGGAATTGGCCGCCCGGGGCGTGGACCTCATCGACGTCAGCACCGGCGCGCTGGTCCCCGACGCCGTCATCCCCGTGGCTCCGGGCTACCAGATCCCCTTTGCCGCCGCCGTCCGGGAACGCGTCGGCATCCTGACCAGCGCCGTGGGGCTCATCACCGAACCGGACCAGGCCGAAGCCGTCATCGCCTCGGGCCAGGCCGATCTGGTGCAGCTCGCCCGGGCCATGCTCCGCGACCCCTACTGGGCCCTGCACGCCGCTCAATCCCTGGGGGCCGCGCCCGACTGGCCCCAGCCCTACGGCTATGCCGTGCGGCGTCACGGGGAGAAGAAAGGATGAAGAGGCCTCCGGCGGGGGGGGGGGGGGGGGGGGGGGGGGGGGGGGGGGGGGGGGGGGGGGGGGGGGGGGGGGGGGGGGGGGGGGGGGGGGGGGGGGGGGGGGGGGGGGGGGGGGG
>JAEZMB010000197.1 GCA_023435825.1 Pseudomonadota bacterium
CCCCCCCCCCCCCCCCCCCCCCCCCCCCCCCCCCCCCCCCCCCCCCCCCCCCCCCCCCCCCCCCCCCCCCCCCCCCCCCCCCCCCCCCCCCCCCCCCCCCCCCCCCCCCCCCCGCCGGAGGCATTTCCTAAACCGCGGGCGGGGCCGCAGCCGGCGCGGCCGGGGGCGTCGCCGCCGCGACCGGCGTCGCGCCGGCGGCCTTTTTGGCCTGGGCCATCTTGAAGCCCTTGTCCAGCAGCTTGGCCGTCTCGCGTTCGCGCACGCGCGGGTTGCGCGACCCCAGCACCACGGCGATGAGCCGCGTGTCGCCGCGCATGGCCGTGGCCACGATGTTGTAGCCCGAGGCGCACACGAAGCCGGTCTTGAGGCCGTCCACGCCCTCGTAGCGGCCCAGCAGCGAATTGGCGTTGTGGCGCTGGCGGTTGTTGTGGGTGAAATACTGCATGGAGTGGATGGTCAGCGACTTGGGGAACTGCTCCAGGTAGGCGGCGGCGAGTTTCAGCATATCGCGGGCCGTGGTCACCTGGCCGTCGGCCGGCAGGCCGTTGGGATTGAAAAACACGGAGTTGGTCATGCCCAGGCGCTTGGCCGTGTCGTTCATGAGGGCCACGAAGGCCTCGGCGTTGCCGTTTTCCAGGTTGTCGGCGATGGCCATGCAGGCGTCGTTGGCCGAGGCCACGGCGATGCCCTTGATGAGGTCCGTGACCTTGACCTGTTCGCCCGAGCGCAGGCGCATGGTGGAGCCGCCCTGGGTCGCGGCCCGCTGGGAGACCTCGATGACGTCCCAGGGGCGCAGCCGGCCCTGGCGGATGGCGTCGAAGAGGATGTAGAGCGTGAGGATCTTGGTCAGCGAGGCCGGCGGAATCTGCACGTCCGGGTTCTGCTCGTAGAGCACCTCGCCGGTGTTCATGTTCCACAGGATGGCGGACTTGACCGTCAGCGGCGAGCCAACGGCGCAGGCCCCGATGTCGCCTTCCTCGTTTTCGATGTCGTTTTTGACCGGCAGCTCGCCTTTCTTGGCCCGGCGGGGCTTTTTGGCCGGACTGTCGGCCACGGCCGCCTTGGCCGGGTGGGCCGCCTTGGACGGGGCGGCGGCTTTGGCGGCCTTGCCCGTTTTCTTGGCCTTGGGGGCGGCCTCGGCCTTGGCCGGCTTCTTGGCGGCCGGCTTGGCCTGGGATTTGGCGTGTTGTTCCTTGGCCAGGGCCTGGGCCGGGTCGGCCAGGGGCGCGACGACCAGGGTCAGGACGGCGATGACGGCCAGAATGCTGGCGCGGACTGTTTGATGCATGTGGTTTGGTTCCCCTTGCGTGGCGAACGCGTATGGCCTGCCCCGGGCAGCCGGGGCGGAATCGACGTTGCGCTTGTACCCGCGAGGATGGCGAAAGTCAAAAGCCCGGCTCCCGGCGTTGCGCCCGGGGGGCGCTTGCCGTAGGGTAGGGAAAGCAAGCGCCGGACGGGGGGTCGGGCGGTTGCCGCAGGGAGCCTTCATGCCATTTCGTCCACATGTCCCAGGGGGGCCGGCCCGGCAGGGTCTGGCCGGCCGCAGGCCGTTTGCGCGCGTTGCCGCGCGCCCGGCCACGTCTTGTCGCGTGCTTCCGCAAACTCCGGCCGGCCGGCGCTGATCCTTCCATGGCCGATACCCACGATTTCCCCGACATCCAGGAACGCCTCCTCGCCCTGGAGGAGGCCTTTGCCGACCGCAACGGCTACCGGTTCAAGAAAGCCCTGTCCGAGCTGCGCCGCTCCATCAAGATGCGGGCCAACGCCGTGGCCCTGGCCCAGGCCGAGATTCTCGACAGCCGCAAGGAAAACGAGCGAAACCGCAAGCAGTGCGTGGATTTGCAGGCCAAGCTCAAGACCGTGGTGGACCGCTTCGAGGGCAGCTTCACGGCCTTTGAGAAGTTCCGCAAGGCCATCCGGGTGGTGGAGCTCATGCGCGGCCACGAGGATCTGCCGGCCGTGCTGGACCGCATCAAGGACCTTTTCGGCCTGCGGGCCGTGAGTCTGCTGCTCGACGCCGGGGAGTACGCCCCCTTCGAGCCGCCCGCGGCGCGCCTGGCCGAGGCCGGAGCCCTGCGGGCCAAGCTGGCCGAACTCATGCCCAAGGGCGTCGGACCGGGGCCGTTCATGGGCTCCATCCGGGCCGTGCCCGACCCGGAATTCTTTTTCGGCCAGGGCTTTTGCGCCGAACGCAAGGTGCTGCTTCTGGGCTCCTGCTTCATCTACCCCCTGCGCGACAAGTTCAGCCCCCAAAAGCTCGTCGGCATCCTGAGCTTTTTCGACTCCAACCCCGACCGCTACACCAGCGAGAAAGGGTCGGAGTTCGCCACCCACTTCGCCGACATCCTGGGCTACACCATCGTTGACGTCACGGACCGCAAAAAGGCCGAACGGCTGCGTGAAGACGTGGAGCGCATGACTCGCCACGACCTCAAGTCGCCGCTGACCGCCGTCCTGACCCTGCCCCAGCTCCTGCGCCGCGACGGCAACCTGACCGAGCGCCAAAACGACATGCTAAGCCTCATGCAGCACGCCGGCTACCGCATGCTCAACATGATCAACCAGTCGCTGGACCTCTACCGCATGGAGCGCGGCGTCTACGAACTCTCCCCCCAGATGGTCGACATCCTGCCCATCCTCGACAACATCTCCGGCGAACTGCGCGGGGTCATCGAGGCCAGCGATCTGGCCCTGGACGTCGTCGTGCGGGGCCGCCCCCGCCAGGACGGCGACGCCTTTGCCGTGCGCGGCGAGGAAATGCTCCTCTACACCATGCTCTCCAACCTGATAAAAAACGCCCTGGAAGCCTCGCCGCCCGGCCAGCGCGTGGCCGTGACCCTGGCCGAGGGTCGGACCCTGGACGTGGCCGTGCACAACGCCGGGGCCGTGCCGGCCTCGGTGCGCCAGCGCTTTTTCACCAAGTTCGCCACGGCCGGCAAAAAGGACGGCACCGGCCTTGGCGCGTACGGGGCCAAGCTCATCGCCGAAACCCACGGGGCCAAGATCGCCATGGCCACCTCCGAGCAGAAAGGCACCACCGTCACCGTGTCGTTTCCCAAGCCGCGTACGACGGTTACCGGGCAAGCGAGTACGAGTTCGAATACGAAGGCGAAGATGCCTCCGGCGGGGGGGGGGGGGGGGGGGGGGGGGGGGGGGGGGGGGGGGGGGGGGGGGGGGGGGGGGGGGGGGGGGGGGGGGGGGGGGGGGGGGGGGGGGGGGGGGGGGGG
>JAEZMB010000199.1 GCA_023435825.1 Pseudomonadota bacterium
CCCCCCCCCCCCCCCCCCCCCCCCCCCCCCCCCCCCCCCCCCCCCCCCCCCCCCCCCCCCCCCCCCCCCCCCCCCCCCCCCCCCCCCCCCCCCCCCCCCCCCGCCGGAGGCATCTTCAAAAAACTCTCCCCTATTCCATGGCCTGGCGAATTCGTGCCTCGGCGTCGTGGCGGGTGAGGCCCCGGTTGGCGGCGATGGCGTCGAGGTTTTCCTCGGCGTCGCTTGGGCGCAGGTAGAGGGGTTCCACCGGCGTAAAGCCGTAACTGGCTGACGCGGCGGCGGCCATGAGGGCGGCGGGGCTGGGGGAATCGTACTGCGGGCCGAGGATGGCGGCCAGGGGGGCGGCGGCCAGGAAGGCGTCGCGGTAGCGGGCGACGCCGTCGCCGACCAGCCACAGCGGGCCGACGGCGGCTCCATCGGCGGCGCGGGCGGCGGCTTCGGCCACGGTGAGCGCCTTGGGCGCGCCCATGGGCATGGTGTCGCCGTCGGCCAGGAAGGATTGCAGGTAGACCTGGCCGGCGCGGGCGTGGGTGATGGCGACCACGGCTCCGGTGGCCTTGGCGGCGGCCGTGGCGGCCAAAAGCGGCAGATGGTCCAGGCCGGCCATGGGGACGTTCGCGCCAAGGGACAGGCCCAGGGCGGTGGCCAGGGCCACCCGGATGCCGGTGAAGCTGCCCGGGCCGCGCACGCAGGCCACACCGCCCAGTTCGGCCGGGCGAACGCCGGCCTCGGCCAGAACTTCGGCGATAAGCGGGGCCAGCACCTCGGCGCAGCGGCCGGTGGCCTCGGCCCGGCGGTGGACCACGTCCTGGCCGGGCCGGCCGCAGGTGACCCACAACGCCTGGGCCACGGCGTTTAGAACAAGGAGCTTCCCGGGACCGGGAAGAGTCGAATTATCCATCGATGATGCTCAACTGGCGGCGGATGTCGTTGACCGTGGCCAGCAGCATGAGGCCGATGAGGAAGGCCAGGCCGATCTTGGTGGTCAGCACGCGCATCCGGGGGCTGACGGGCTTTCGCATGATGATCTCGATGGCGTAGAACAGCAGATGGCCGCCGTCGAGGACCGGGATGGGGAGCAGGTTGAGCACGCCGAGGTTGACGCTGATCAGCGCCGCCAGGGCCACGACGTTGCCCAGGCCTTCGCCGGCCTGCTTGCTGACCATCTGGGCGATCATGATGGGGCCGCCGATGCTGTCCAGCGGCACCACGCGTTCGATGAGCTTTAAAATGCCCGTGTAGGTGACGACCACCACGTTCCAGGTCTGTTTCACGGCCTCGGCGGCGGCCGAGCCGGCCCCCAGCGGCACGGTGCGGGTCTTGCCCGAGGCGACGATGCCGACCAGGGGCACGGTCTCCTCTTCGCCGAAGAGGTTTTTGACGGTGCGCAGGGTGGGCGTCAGGACAAAGGTCTCGTCCTTGCCGTCGCGGCTGACGGTCAGCGTGACGGGCTTGCCGTTGCTGCCGCGAATGGCCGTGGACAGGGTGTCCCAGTTGGCCACCGGGCCGCCGTTCAGGCTGGTGACGACGTCGCCCGGGGCCAGACCGGCCACGGCGGCGGGGCTGTCCTTTTGCACCTGGCCGATGATGGGCAGCATCTCGAAGCGGCCGTCGGCGGCCAGCAAGCCCCAGAACAGCAGCCAGGCCAGGACGAAGTTGAAGATGGGGCCGGCGGCGACCACGATCATGCGCTGCCAGGCCGGGCGCAGGCGGAAATGGGTCTCGGGCGGGAAGTCGTCCGGGGCGGTGTCGTCGGGGTCCTGGGCCACCAGTTGGACATAGCCGCCCAGGGGAATGGCCGAGAGGATGTAGCGGGTCTTGCCACGGGTGAAGCCGAAGATTTTCGGGCCAAATCCCAGGGAAAAGGTGGTCACGCCCATGCCAAAGGCCCGGGCGGCGATGAAATGCCCCAGTTCGTGGAAGAAGATCAGGCCGCCAAGGACCAGGGCCACGGCAATGATGCTTTCTATCATGGGCGCTCGCACTCGCCGGCAAAGGAGTCGGGCCGGCGTCGGTGTTTGACGGCGGGGCTTCGGCCGGGAAATCCGGCTTCGGTCCTGCCGAAGGATAAAGATAAGCGGCGTCGGCGCAAAGGCAACTTATCGACGCCGCGCGGCCCAGTCGGCCGTTTCCCGGCGCACCCGGGCGTCAAGGTCGGTGACGGCGTCGATGTCCGGCAGGGGCTCGCCGGCGTGGGCGTCAAGAGCGGCCGCGATGGCCGCCGGAATGTCCAGGAAAGCCAGGCGTTCGGTCAGGAACAGGTCCACGGCCACTTCGTTGGCGGCGTTGAGGGCCACGGTATGGCTGGCTCCGCCGGCAAGGGCCTGCCGGGCCAGGCCCAGGCAGGGAAAATCGTCGTCGCGCGGGGCTTCGAAGGTCAGCGCCGCCAGCTTGACCAGATCGACCCGGGGCACGGCCAGGGACAGCCGGCGCGGATAGCCCAGGCAGTAGGCGATGGCCACGCGCATGTCGGGCGGGCCGAGGTGGGCCAGAAGCGAACCGTCGTGGAGCTGGGCCAGGGAGTGGACGATGCTTTGGGGATGGACCACCACGTCCACCTGGGACACGGGCAGGCCGTAGAGCCGGCAGGCCTCGATGACCTCCAGGCCCTTGTTCATGAGGGTGGCGGAATCCACGCTGATTTTGGGGCCCATGGACCAGTTGGGGTGGGCCAGGGCCATGGCCGGGGTGACGGCTTCCAGGCAGGCCCGGTCGGCGCAGCGGAAGGGGCCGCCCGAGGCGGTCAGGACCAGCTTTTCGACGAGCGGCAGGTCGGGCAGGCCCACGCCGCCCAGGGCCTGGAACAGGGCGTTGTGTTCGGAGTCCACGGGCAGGATCACCGCGCCCGAGGCGGCGGCAGCGGCCCGGATGAGGTCGCCGGCCAGGACCAGGGATTCCTTGTTGGCCAGGGCCACGATCTTGCCGGCGGCCACGGCGGCCAGGGTGGGTCCAAGGCCGGCCGCGCCCACGATGGCCGAGACCACGAGGTCGACCTCCGGGGCGCTGGCCAGGGCGGCGTAGCCGGCCGGGCCGACGAGGATGTCCGGGCGGTAGCCGGCCGGCAGCAGCTCGGCCAGGGCGGCGGCCCGGGCGGCGTCGATGACGGCCAGCACGGCCGGGCGGAAGGCGGCGGCCTGCTCGGCCAAGAGCTTCACGTTGGTCGCGCCGGCCAGGGCCACGACGTCGTATTCGCCGGGATGCTCGGCCGCGACTTTCAGCGTGCTGACGCCGATGGAGCCGGTGGCCCCGAGCAGGGCCAAGCGCCTCGGCCGCCCGGGGTCGCGGGCGGACAGGGAGGAGATATAGCCTTGGCCGGGGCAGGGACAGGGACCAGCCGCGTTGGCGGCGGAAATCGGGGTCATGCGTCGCGTCGCGCCTTTGCCGGATCGGCGGCCCCGGGCGGGGCGATGCCGTAGCGGCCGAGAATTTCGGCGACCCGGGCCGGAAGGTTGGTGGCCACCTTCCCCAGCGCCGCCAGATTGATGCACAAATAGAGGTCGACCTTGAAGCCGGCCTCTTCCCACAGGGTGACCAGGGCCTTGGCCAGCTCCGGCTCGATCTGGAAAAGCTTCAACTTCTCCTGGAACTCGGCGGGGTTTTTGGCCCGCCACAGCAGGGACTCCGGCTGGTCCGGGTCGTCGTCGAAAAACTGCTTGCGCCGGATCTTGTTCAGTCCGGCCTCGGCCAGGGCGTCCACGTCGGCCTTGGCGGCCCGCCGGGTCCGGGCCGGTTTGACCTGGATACGGGCGGCGTCGGCCTCGCCTTTTTCGCGCAGCAAATGGGCGAAATCGAGTTCCATGACGTGCTCAAGGACGTTGCCCAGGCGCCTGGCCTCGAAGTAGCCGGCGGCTTGGATGAGCCAGGCGACTTCCTTGGCCGAAAAGTCGCGCAGGGCCTTGGAAAAATCCTCGCGCACCACCCGCAGCGACACCATGGCCCCCAGGGCCAGGGCCACGCACAGTTCGCCGAGCCGTTCGCGTTTCTCCTCGGCGTCCTCGGCGGCGTCGGTCAGCGCTTCACGATACTCGCCGGCCACGGCGTCCATGGCTCCCACCCGGGCGGCGAAGGTCAGTTCGTCGCGGTCCAGGCGTTTGTCCGCGTCGCCGAGGTCGGCGCGCAGGCACAGGGACAGCACGGATTCGGCGTTTTGGCGGCCGTCGTCGCCGTTGACCGCCTCCTCGAAGCTGCTCTGGACGCGGGTCTTGGAGATGGCCTTGGTGGTGCCCTTGAGGCCTTCGAGCACGGCGTCGAAGGGGTAGGCCACAATAAGCAGCTGGCCTTCGCGCAGCAGGCGGTAGCGGCGCGCGGCCAGGATGCCGTCGTAGGCCCCGCGCACCTCTTCCTTGATGAACCGGTCGATGTAGGCCCGCCAGTAGAGCTCGTCAAAGACCATGGTGGCGGTGATTTCCTCGATCTTGACCAGGGAATCCTCGCCGAAGTGGCGGATGACGGCGTCGCTGAAATTGTCCTTGACCAGGCTTGAGGCGTAGACCGCGCCCTGCAGGCACTTGGCCAGGATGGTTTCCTGGCGTTCCAGGCGGCGGGCCAGCTTTTCCTGAGCCCCGGAGTCGCCCACGGCCTTGGCCTTGCCCCAGTGGTTGAGCTCGATCAGATAGGCGGAAAAATGCTCCTTGAGAAAGGCGTGGCCGGGGTGCAGGCCCTCGGCCCGGCGCAGGAGCATGTCCATGAGGCTTTGCTGCTCGGTTTCCAGCAGCGGAAATTCGTTGATGCGGCCCCGGTTGGCCCGCAAAAACTCCAGGAAAACCCGCTCCTCCAGCACTTCCCGTCGGGCTTTTATGGCCTTGAGTTCCTCAAGGCGCTCCAGGCAGGCGGCAAACCGGCCGTCGCGGTCAAGGGAAGCGGTGTCGTCCATGGCGAAAAGGCTCCTATCCGGCCAGTCCCGGCAGGGAGCGGCAGGCGGCATAGGCCAGGATGGCCGGGAGCAGGCCGTCGACGCGGTCGAGCAGCCCGCCGTGCCCGGGCAGGATGGCCCCGGAATCCTTGACTCCGGCGGCCCGTTTGAGGGCGGATTCGAAAAAGTCCCCGAATTGGGAAATAACGGCCAGCCCCGCGCCAAGGACAGCCAGGGCCGGCAACGCGGCCGGCGTGACAGCGGCGAAGCACGAGGCGACCAGGGTCGAGGCGACAACGCCGCTCACGGTCCCGGCCCAGGTCTTGCCCGGGCTCACGGCCGGCCAGACCTTGGCCCCGCCAATGGCGTGGCCGCCGTAGTAGGCCCCGGTGTCGGCGGCCATGACCACGGCCAGGACCAGGGCCGTTTCCAGGGGCGAAAAGGCGCAGACAAGCCCGAGGCTCACCGGCACGTAGAGCAGCGCCACGGCTAGACGGCCGCGCGGCGGCTCGGTCTCGCCCCGGGCGGCGAAGCAGCGCAGGAAATCGAACTGCTCCAGCCAAAGCGCCAGGGCCAAAATGCCGATGACCGCCGGCCACAGCTTGAACCCCAGGCAGGCCACGCAGGCCGCGCCCAGGACGTAGGCCACGGCTTCCAGCACTGGCCCCGGGCGGCCGGTCATGGCGAAAAATTCCCGCATCCCCAGGATCGAGGCGGCGGCGACGAGAACGATCAGGGGCCAGCCGCCAAGCCAGACGGCCGCGCCCAGCACCGGCAGCCCGACGGCCGCCGTCAAAACGCGCTTGTTATCCAAAATGACTCACATGCCTTGCGTCGTCGGCCCGGACAGGCCGCACCCCGTTTCTTAGGCCATTTGCCGGACCAGGGCAACGCCCGCCGGCCACGCTTTGCCGGGCCGTCTCAGGAGGCCGCCTCCCACCAGTTCACCGGCTCGAAGACCACGGGCATGACCGCCGCCAACCCCGGCAACACGGCCTGCTCAATAAGCGCCCGAAGCCGGCCGGCCAGCTTCTGGTAGTAGAGATCGAACTCCACCACGAACCAGATGTCGCCGTCGACCAGCCCGTCGCTCACCACCATCAGATACTCGAAGCCCGGCCCGAAGCGCGTGCTCCCGGCGGCGGCGTCCACGGCCTGGGCGAAACGCCCAAAACGGTCGAACACCCCGGCCAGGGCGGCCCGCCGGCTGGTTTCGGCATCCGGGTCGGTCTGGAAGGTGAGGGTGATGTAGCCGGATTTGTCGGGCCGCACGAATTCGGCGATTTTCAGCACGCCGTCCTTGGCCGGGCCGCCGTCGCCGAGATCGAGGCGAAAACCGGTGAATCCGGCCAATTTCTCGTGGGCCTTGAGTTCCTTGAGCTGCTTTTTGAGATCAATGACGCCCTCGGCCATGAGACCTCCGTTGGGTCGGGCATGAAGGATTGGCGCAGCCGCCTTGTAAAACCATGCTCTCGGACGTATGCTTTTTTCATGCGTTTCGCCACTGCCTTTCCCGCGCTCGCCGCCCTTGCCGAATCCTTGGCCGGAGCGCGCGCGTGAGTTTGCGGGCTGCCCTGTCCCGCTCCGGCGACTGGTCGTGGCTCGCGCCGGCCTTGCCCCTGGCTCCTCTGGTCCCGCTGGCGCTGTGCCTGGCCCTTCTCGACCGCCAGGCCCGGACGCCGGGCGTCTGGCTGGTCATCCTTTGCGGCGGCGCGGCGGCCGTGGGCGCGGCGCTGCTGGCCAGACGCCGCGACGCCCGGCTGGCCGCGGCCGAACGCGAAGCCATCGTGCTGGCCGAACAGGTCCTGCGCCTGGGCAAGCTCGCCGCCATCGGCGAAATGGCCGCCGGCCTGGCCCACGAGATCAACAATCCCGTGGCCATCATGATGGAGGAAGCCGGCCTGGGCGGCGACATCCTGGCCGACGGGGCCGTGCCCGGAGCCGAGGATCTGGCCGAACTGCGCCGGGCCCTGGGACAGATCGAAACCCAAGGCGCGCGCTGCAAGGAAATCACCCACATGGTGCTGGCCTTTGCCCGCACCCCGGATGTCCACAGCGATGCCGTGGACGTCAGCGCCCTGGTGGAAGAGATGGCCCAGCTCACCGCCAAACGCGCCGACTACGCCAAGGTGGCCCTGGCCACCCGCCTGGCTCCGAACCTGCCCCCGGCGGCCTGCTCGGCCTCCCAACTGCAACAACTGCTGCTCAACCTCGTCAACAACGCCCTGGACGCCATGGAGCCGGACGGCGGCGAGCTGATCCTGGAAACCGCCCTGGAAGACGGCCATATCGTGCTCACCGTGTCCGACACCGGCCCAGGCATCCCGCAAGCCGTGGCCGACCGGGTGTTCGAACCCTTTTTCACCACCAAGGCCGCCGGCAAGGGCACGGGCCTGGGCCTGTCCATCTGCGCCGGCATCGTCCGCCAGCTCGGCGGCGACATCGCCGTTTCCTCCACCCCCGGCCGGGGCGCGACCTTCCGGGTCAGCCTGCCCGCCGCCCCCGCCCGCTGATCCCAAGGAAATCCCATGTCGGACGCGCCCATCCGCGTACTGCTTGTCGATGACGAGGAAGGTTTTACCGAAGTGCTGGCCAAACGCCTGCGCCGCCGGGGCTTTGACGCCGTGGTGGCCCTGACCGGGGCCGAGGCCCTGGCCGCCGTGGCCGGGCAACCCTTCGACGTGGCCGTGGTGGACTACCGCCTGTCCGACGCCGACGGCCTCACCCTGCTCCCCCGGCTGCGGGAAGCCCAACCCGGCCTTGCCGCCCTCATGCTGACCGGCCACGGCTCCGAGGAGGCCGCCCGGGAGTCCCTGGCCGCCGGAGCCGCCGGCCATCTCGTCAAACCCTGCGAAATCGAGGAGCTGGCAGCCGCCATCCGGGCCGTCGCGCCCGGCCCGGCCCCCTCCCCAAGGAGCGATTCTCATGCATGACGACGTCGCCCGCTTCGACGCCCGGGCCGCCGCCTGGGACGCCAGCCCCCATCGCCGCAAACTGGCCCGCGACATCACCGCCGCCATGGAAGCCGCCGGGCTGTTCCGCCAACCCGTGGCCTCGGCCCTGGACTTCGGCTGCGGCACCGGCCTTTTGACCCTGGAGCTGGCCGAACGCTGCGAAAACGTCACCGGCCTGGACACCTCGCCCGGCATGTTGGCCGAACTTGCCGCCAAGATCGAACGGGCCGGGCTGCCCAACGTCGGCGTCCTCGAGGCCGACCTGGCCGCCGGAACGCCCGTGCCCGGCGGCTACGACCTCGTCGCCTCGGCCATGGCCCTGCACCACGTGTCCGAACCCGAACCCGTGCTCAAACGGCTGCTGGCCGCCGCCGCCCCAGGCGCGCGCTTCGCCCTGGCCGACCTCGACGCCGAAGACGGCAGCTTCCACGATGACCCGGCCGGCGTGCACCACAACGGCTTCGATCGCATCGATCTGGCCGACATGCTGGCAGGCCTGGGCTACACCGACATCAACGCCGCCGACGCCGCCACCATCGTCAAACCCACCAAATGCTGCGGCGACCGGCCTTACGGCGTGTTTTTGATGACCGCCCGCAAGCCCGGCTAGACGGGTGATGCCGGGAGTGAGCAGGGAGGCGGAGCGTGAAGAGGGCCGCCGGCGGCCGGGGGGCTCAGCCCCCCGAACCCCCGACATGGGGGGCGGTCGGTCGGTTGGGTGCATGGTCGGCGGGCGATAGGCCCGAGAGAAGAAGGGGGCTGGAATTTCCGGGTTTCTGTCCGGCGGAAGCCGCCCGACAGAAACCCGGAAAT
>JAEZMB010000203.1 GCA_023435825.1 Pseudomonadota bacterium
CCCCCCCCCCCCCCCCCCCCCCCCCCCCCCCCCCCCCCCCCCCCCCCCCCCCCCCCCCCCCCCCCCCCCCCCCCCCCCCCCCCCCCCCCCCCCCCCCCCCCCCCCGCCGGAGGCATCTTCCCTCTTCTCTCTTCCCCTCTTCCCCTCATTCCCTCACGCGCCCCTAAAATCCTTCCTCCAGCATCGGGTTCACCAGGCAGGGCGACACCGAGGTCAGGTCGGCAGGCGGCAGGGAGGATGGGGTCAGGCGTATCTTGCGGCCGTCGATGGTCAGCCGGCCGGCGGCCAGCCAGGCCACGGCCTGGGGGTAGATGCGGTGCTCCAGGGTGAGGATGCGCGCGGCAAGGCTGTCGCCGTCGTCATCGGGGAGGGCCGGCACGGCGGCCTGGATGACGATGGGGCCGCTGTCCATTTCCTCGTCCACGAAATGCACGGTGGCCCCGGCGATGGTGACGCCGTAGGCGGCGGCGGCGGCCTGGACGCGCAGGCCGGGAAAGCTTGGCAGCAGCGCCGGGTGGATGTTGAGGATGCGGTTTTTAAAGGCGGCGATAAAGGGCGGCGCAAGCAGGCGCAGGTAGCCGGCCAGGACGACGGCCTGGGCCCCGGAGTCCTGAACGGCGGCCAAAAGCGCCGCGTCGTAGGCGGCCCGGTCCGGGTAGTCGTCCTGGGGCAGGGCGATGGCCGGGATGCCGTGGGCGCGGGCGCGCGAAAGCGCCCGCGCCTGGGGTTTGTTGGACACCACGGCCGTGATGCGGGCCGCGACCTTGCCTTCCTCGATGCGGTCGATGATGGCTTGCAGGTTGGACCCGCCGCCGGACGCGAGGATGGCAAGGGGGAGCGTCACGCGCCGCGCCTCGCGTCGTCGATGACGGCCTGGGCCAAGGCCGGCACGGTGTAGGCGGCGGCATTGACGTCCGGCGTGAACCCGTATTCGGCCAGGGTGGCGGCCGTGATGGGGCCGATGCAGGCGGTCTTGACGGCCGAGGCCTTGAGCACCTCGGGCGGAATCTGGGCGAAGAAGTTCTTCACCGTGGAGGACGAGGTGAAGGTGACGTAGTGGATCTCGCCGTTTTTCACGGCCTGGATGATCTCGGCCGGGTCCTGGTCCACGGGCCGGGTGTCGTAGACCGGCAGCACGGTGACCGTGCAGCCGGCTTCGGCCAGCTTCTCGGGCAGCACGTCCCGGGCTTCGCGGGCGCGGGGGATGAGCACCTTCTTGCCGGCCACGTCCTGGGCGAGCAGTCCTTCGACCACGGATTCGGCCACGAAGCGCTCGGGGATGAAATCGGCCCGAAGACCGCGTTCGGCGAGCTTTTTGGCCGTGGCCGGCCCGATGGCGGCGATGCGGATGCCGGCAAAGGCCCGGGCGTCCAGGCCCTTGGCGTCGATGCGCTCGAAAAAGCAGTCCACGCCGTTGGCCGAGGTGAAGACGACCCAGTCGTTGTCGTAGAGGCTGTCGATGGCCGCGTCGACCGGAGCGACGTCGGTCAGCGGCGCGATCTCGATGGCCGGGAACTCGTAGCAGCAAGCCCCTTCGGCCCCCAGCAGGCGGGTCAAATCACTGGCCTGCTCGCGGCTGCGGGTGACGACCACGCCCTTGCCGAGAAGGGCGCGCTTTTCGTACCAGGCCAGCTTGTCGTGGAGCGTGGCCACGCCGCCGACGACGAACAGCGACGGCGGGGCGAAGCCGTGTTTCTGGGCTTCCTCGGGCATGGTGGCCACGGTGGCCACCAGGCTGCGATGGCGGCAGGTGGTGCCCCAGCGCACCAGGGCGGCGGGGGTGTCGCCGGGCATCCCGGCCTTCATGAGATTTTCGGTGATATGGGGCAGGTTTTTCACGCCCATGAAAAAGACCAGGGTGGAGCCGGACTTGGCGAAAGCTTCCCAATTGAGCGAGCTTTCGGTCTTGGTCGGGTCCTCGTGGCCGGTAATAAACGACACCGACGAGGTAAACGAGCGGTGGGTGATGGGGATGCCGGCATAAGCCGGCGCGGCCACGGCCGAGGTGACGCCGGGCACGACCTCGAAGTCGCAACCGGCGGCGATGAGCTCCTCGGCTTCCTCGCCGCCCCGGCCGAAGACAAAGGGATCGCCGCCTTTGAGGCGGGCCACCACCTTGCCGGACTTGGCCATGTCCACCAGCAGGTCGTTGATCTTGTCCTGGGGCAGGGTGTGGTCGCCGCCCTTCTTGCCGACGTAGTAGATTTCCGCGTCCTTGCGGCAGAAATCCAGGAAGGCCTTATTGGCCAGATAGTCGTAGACCACGACGTCGGCCGTTTCGAGGAGTTCCTTGGCGCGAAGGGTCAAAAGGCCCGGATCGCCCGGCCCGGCGCCGATGAGATAGACTTTGGACATGCACCCGCCTTTGGTGGTTGGCAGTATCATTTCAGCCCGTGGGCCTGCCGGGATGCGGCCGGCCTGACACGTGCCGCCGCGCCCGGAATCCCTGGCCTTGAATGTTGACGCTCCGCGCCCGCCCCTCGTGCGGACGGCGCGCTCCATGCCGCTTGTCTCCCATGCAACGGATCGGGCCTGTGCCGCCTTGGAAAAGTCCCAAGCCGTTTCCCGGACAACAAGCGAAAACCATTCTCTTTTTTAAAAAATACTCGCGTATTTTTTAAGGGTCGCGCAACTACGGTTTGGCGTGCCAGACCGGCGCGCCGCCGCCCAGGCACTGGTCGATCGCCAGATCGACCACGCAGGGATCGGCCAGCCGGTTTTCCGGCGACACGAGCATGGCGGCCCGGCCCTGGTCCGGCACCATGCCGTTGTTGAACAGATAATTGACGGTCACGACCTTCATGCCGTCGGGCAGGGGCATGACCGAGGCCACCTTGACCTCGTAAAGCCCCAAATTGCTGGTCTTGGCCCAGGCGGTATTGAACAGGTGCAGGTATTTGGCTTCGCCGCCGCCGGTGTCGCGGTTGCAGCCGACCAGGGCGACGGCCAGCGCCGCCAGGGCCAGAGCGGCCCGAAGTGTCCTTGGCATGTGCGTCTTCCTTGCTGAATGTTCCTGGCGCGTTTTTTCACGGATCGGCCAAAACGGCAACCCCGGCCGCCTTTGACTTCGGGCCGCTCTCGTAGCACAAGGAAGCCCGATTCCAAAGGAGGTTGGCCGTGGCGAGGACCGTTTGGGCGCGCCGGCTGGTTTTTGCCTGCTGTTTCGCCCTGATTGCCGCTTCGGCGGCCGCCCAGGAAGACTTTCGGGCCGTGCTCGGCAACGAGGCCGGCGTGTTCCCGGGGGCGGAATTCAAGCGCGTGATCCGTTTTCCCAAGGCGGCCACGGTCATTTTCGAAACCGGGGCCAGCCCGGCCGAGGTCAGCGCCTTTTACGCCAAGGACGTGGCCTCGCGCGGCTGGAAGGTCGAAGTCAACGACGTCACCGACGGCGCGTCATTTCTCCTGGCCGTGAAAAACGGCCGCCGCCTGACCGTGGAAGCCCAGCGCGGCCTGCCCGGCCGCACGGGCTTAAACGTCACGCTGTAGGCCTCCCCGCTTCCCGCCTTATGGAAAACCCCGTCGCCCCGCCGGCCAAACGCCGCCTGCTCAAACTGGCCGCCGCCCTGGCCGGAGCCCTGCTCGTCCTGGGCCTGGCCCTGCCGCCCCTGGCCAGGCAGGTCATCGGCCCGGAACGGCTGCGGGAAATGGCCCAAAAGGCCCTCACCGACGCCCTGGGCCGGGACACCGTGCTGTCCGGCGACGTCTCCATCACACTCAATCCCTGGCTGGGGCTTTCCATGGGACCGGTGGCCGTGGCCCAGGCCCCGGGCTTCGGCGACGGCCCCATGTTCGCCGCCCGCAAGGTGGAGATGACCATTCGCATGGCCCCGCTTCTGGCCAAGGTCATCTCGCCGGGCTCGGTGCGGGCCAGGGACGTGACCGTGCATCTGGCCCGGACCGCCGACGGCCGGACCAACTGGGACGACCTGGCCGCGCCCCAGGATGCCCAGGCCGGCTCGGGCTGGACCGTCGTGCCCCAGCCCCGGGCCGTCCACCTGGACAATGTCGCCGTGCGCTACGACGACGCGGCCACGGGCAAGACCCTTTCCGTCACAGGCGCGCGGCTGCGCACGGGCCTGGGCCAGCCCTTCGATTTCGCGGCCAGCTTCGAGGCCGTGGGCCTTGTGCCGGACGGCCAGCTCCAGTGCCATCTCCAGGGCCGGGCCTCCTTCGACCCCGGCTCCGGCCGGCTGGGGCTGCACGGCGTGCGGGTGGAGACCGGGCTTTTGATCGACGCGCCCCTGGTTCCGGGCGGGGCCGTGCCGGCCCGGGTGGTCTCGCGCCTCACCCTGGATTACGACGCCGCCGCCGCCGCGCTGACCCTGTCCGACATCGACGCCCGGGCCGACGGGGCACGGCTCACCGGCACGGCCGGCGTCTCCGACCTGCCCGGCGCGCCGCGTCTGGCCGGCAAGCTGACCCTGGACGCCGATCTGCTTGGCGGTTGGCGGGCCATTTTGGGCTTGGCCAAGCCCGGCGGGCCGGAAAGCCTGGTGGCCGCCACGGAGCAACCCCAGGCCCCGGCAACGTCTCCGGCCGAGCCGCCCGCCTCGGCCCTGACCGCCCCCCTGCCCAACCGCCTCACGGCCGACCTGACCCTGGCCGGGGACAAGGACGGCCTGCACCTGACCGATCTCACGGCCCGCCTGCCCCGGGGCACGGCGCACGGCGCGGCCCTGTTCGTTCCCGGCGACCGGCCGGCCCTGTCCGGCCAGTTCACCGCCCAGGACGTCGATTTCGACGCCCTGGGCCTGGGCGGCGGGGGCGGCTGGCCCGTGCCCGGGACGTGGATCTTCGGCCTCGATCTTGACGCGCGAATCGCGTGCTCCCGCTGCGTCTTCGGCGGCCTGACCCTGGACGAAGCAGCCGCCACCCTGCGCGGCGCGCCCGGGCTGGTGCGCCTGGGACCGGCCACGGCCGTGCTGCCCGGCGGCCAGGTGGCCAGCCTCGACGCCCGGCTTTCGCCCACCGGCGGCCCGGACGGCGGCCCGGGCTACGACATCCAGGCCGCCCTGGAGCCCCTGGGGC
>JAEZMB010000205.1 GCA_023435825.1 Pseudomonadota bacterium
CCCCCCCCCCCCCCCCCCCCCCCCCCCCCCCCCCCCCCCCCCCCCCCCCCCCCCCCCCCCCCCCCCCCCCCCCCCCCCCCCCCCCCCCCCCCCCCCCCCCCCCCCGCCGGAGGCATCTTCCCTCTTCACTTCTTACAAAAACCACCCCTGCCAAGCTTCCCATTCCCCAACGCGCGCCGCGAAGGCGGCGTAGCCGGCCGCGCCGGGATGGTAGCCGTCGCCCACGGCGGCCAGGCTGTCGAGGTAGGCGGCCTGTCGGCACAGCGGCCGGCACATGTCGAGGTAGGGCAGCCCCATTTCGGCGCAGCTGCCGGCGAAGACGTCGGAGAGTTCCTCGATGCGCGCCCGGTAGGCGTCGTCGAGGACCGGCGGCGGCCCGACCATGAGCGTCGGGCACAGGGCGCTGGTTTTGCTGACGATCTCGAAGAGGTTGTCCACGGACTCGGCCAGTTCGACCTTGCGCCGGCCGTTTTCGATCTTGGCGTCGTTGACGCCGAAGGACAGCACGACACGGGCTTCGTCGCGGGGGAGCAAGCGCGGCGGCAGTTCGCGGCCGAGGCGGTTTTTGATGTGGCGGCTGGTTTCCGAGCGCACGCCCAGATTGTAGAGCGTAAGCGGCAGGCCGGCAGCCGGCGAGGCGGCGCACAGCCGGCCGGGCCAACCGAGGTAGGTCTCGTCGCCGACGCCGACGGTCAGCGAATCACCGACAAAGACGATGCGCATGGTTTCCTCCGCAGGCGCGCCAGACGCGCTCGGGTTTGGCGTGCGCGGCAACCTGCCCTCGTGTCCGGCTTTGGCTGGACTGCGGACGGGTTACGGGCGGTCTCCGGCCTTCCGGCTCCGCCGTCTCTTGGACACGTCCAGGGCTAATCCCACTCGCCGTGGGGCGGATTGGCCTTGCCGGTCATGGATGTGATGTCGATGCGCACCACGGCCGTGACGGGCATGTATTCGGCCTTGAAGCCATCGGCCGGGCCGCCGTGGCGGCGCATGATGACCTTGAGGCCGGCCAGCTTTTCCGCCTCGTCTTCGAGGATCACGGCCGTGCCGAAGCCGATGATGGATTTGTAGTAGGTGGTCCAGTCGCAGGGTTTCTCGCCGGTGACGATCTCCACGTCGGCGTCGAGTTCGAAGCAGACGTTGGGGTTGGCCCGCAGGATGTCCATTTTCTTTCCTTTTTTGGAGGAATGAAAATAGATGCGGCCCGGCTCGTAGCCCATGTTGACCGGCACGACATAGGGCCATTTGCCGTCGAAAAGCCCAAGGCGGCAGATCCGCGACTGCATGAGCAGTTGTTCGAGAATCGCCTTGTCCTTGATTTCCCGTTCCTTCTTGCGCATCCCGTACTCCTTGCCCGATCCGCGCCGGGCGACATAGGCGTTGTCCGATCAGGCCGAAGCCAGGGCGTCGAGAAACTGGTAGGTCAGGGCCTTGATGGCCGGAAACACTTCACGTCCGGCGTGCATCTGCTTGGGATGGTGCACGGTGGGTCCGGGAACCGCCACGTCGGCGGCGCAGTGCTTGATGAGATTTTGCATCCCCACCGGCGTGGTTTCCAGATGGTATTGCAGCCCCACGACCTTGTGCTTATAGACAAAGGCCTGATTGGCGCAAGCGGCTGAGGAGGCCGCGTGCACGGCTCCGGGCGGGATGGCGAAGGTGTCGCCGTGCCAGTGGAAGGCGTAGTAGGACTCGGGGAAGCCGGCGAAGACCGGCTCGGCCAGGCCTTCCGGGGTCATGTTTACTTTGAACCAACCGATTTCCGGCACCGGATTGCGCGAGACCGAACCACCCAGGACCACGGACAAAAGCTGCGCGCCCAGGCACACGCCGAGCACCGGCTTGCCCGAGGCCACGCCGGCCTCGATGGCCTTTTTCTCGGCGGCCAGCCACGGATATTCTTTTTCGTCGTACGCCCCCATGGGGCCGCCCATGACCACGAGCATGTCGTAGTCGGCGGGCGACGGCGGCGTCTGGTCAGCGTACAGGTTGGTAGCGGCGACTTCATGGCCGCGTTCGGCGGCCCACAGGCCGATGGCTCCGACTTCTTCGAAGGGAACATGATAAAATGCGTGCAGACGCATGGGAACCTCCGGTATGACGTTGGAAGCCGCCGGTCAAAACGGCCGGCCGCATGGTGGGTCGCCCTCCCCGGCTTGTCAAGGAGCAAGGCGCGCTGTACCGGCAACTTCGGGGCGTTTTTCAGCCTTTCCCACCAAAAGAGTATGGTATACAAAGCCACCATGCCCGCATTCCCCGGGCGACACCGTCTAACCGGCGAGGCATCAACATGGCCAACAACACCTGGCACGCCCAAACCCTGGCCCTGCACGCCGGGCACGCTCCGGACGCCGACACCCTGTCCCGGGCCGTGCCCATCCACCAAACCACCAGCTATCTGTTCCGCGATCCCGAGCACGCCGCCAACCTCTTTGCCCTGAAAGAAGGCGGCTACATCTACACGCGCCTGGGCAACCCCACCACCGACGTGCTGGAACGCCGGCTGGCCGCCCTGCACGGGGCCAGCGCCTGCGTGTGCACGGCATCGGGCATGGCCGCCATTTTCTATGCCATCGCCGCCATCACCAAGGCCGGCCAGAACATCGTCTCGGGGCTCAACCTCTACGGCGGCACGCACACCCTTTTTGAGCACACCCTCAAGCGTTTCGGCATCGAGGTGCGCTTCGTCGATTCCTCGGACCCGGCTAATTTCGCCGCCGCCATCGACGACAACACGCGCCTGGTCTTCACCGAGACCATCGGCAACCCGCGCTGCAACGTCGACGACCTGCCGGCCATCGCCAAGGTGGCCCATGACCACGGCCTGCCCTTCGTGGTGGACAACACCGTGGCCGCGCCGCCCATCTTGAACCCCTTCGAGCTTGGGGCGGACATCGCGGTCTATTCGCTCACCAAGATCATCGGCGGCCACGGCACGGCCATCGGCGGGGCCATTGTCGAGGGCGGCAACTTCGACTGGTCCGTCGGCGGCAAGTTCCCGGAGATCACCGCCCCGGACCCGACCTACCACGGGGCCAATTTCTGGGAGATGCTGTGCTCGCGGGAAGGCGGCACGCCCTGCTCGGCTTTTTGCACCAAGGTGCGCACGGGCCTGATGCGCGACATCGGGGCCACGCCCTCGCCGTTTAACAGCTTCCTCATCATCCAGGGGCTGGAAACGTTGCCGCTGCGGGCCAAGGCCCATTGCGCCAACGCCCAGAAGGTGGCGGAATTCCTGGAAGCCCATCCGGCCGTCACTTGGGTCAACTACGCCGGCCTAGCCAGCCACAAGGACCATGCCCGGGCCAAGGCGCTCTTCCCCATCGGCCCCGGCGCGGTCTTCGGCTTCGGCGTCAAGGGAGGCCTGGAAGCCGGACGCAAGTTCATCGCCTCGGTGAAGCTGTGCTCGCACCTGGCCAACATCCTGGACGCCAAGACCTTGGTCATCCATCCGGCCAGCACCACCCATTCCCAGCTCACCCCGGCCGAACAGCTCGAAGCCGGCGTCACCCCGGACATGGTGCGGATATCGGTCGGCATCGAGGATGTGGAAGACATCATCGCGGACCTGGATCAGGCGCTTAAGGCCGCCAGCGCTTAGGCGAGAGGAAGAGAGAAGACGAAGCCTGGGGGAAACGCTTTTAGAAAGCGTTCCCCCCAGACCCCCTTCGAAATATCTGGGCGCGGCGCTTACGCAGGATCGATGCAATGACTTCCTCGGCCGGCAACACCTCGCCGGCCGCTATCTGCGCGTCGCCAAGCTCCAGAATACGCAATAAGGCCTGCGTCTCCGCTGGAATACGCTTTTCCGGCCGTTCGTCATGATTTTGCATCCCCCCCTCCTCTTCCTTCTCCATCTTCGAAATAGCCGGGCCACGCCCAACAGGAAGGGGGTCCGGGGGCCTTAGGCCCCCGGTGGGTCCAGGGCAACGCCCTGGCCGCCGGAGGCATCCCCTCACCCTCACTCCTTCTCCACCTCGCATAAAAGACCCCGCAGTTGGTACGAGCCGAAGGCCGGGTCGTAGGGCGGGCAGGCGCTGGTCAGCACGTTGGCGGCGGATTCCAGTTCGCCGAAATTGCCCGGGCCACGCTCCGGAAACCACCAGCCGTGGTCCAGGCTCGCCACGCCCTCCAGGATGTCCGGCGTCACCCGCGCCCGCATGCGGACCTGCCCGCGCGGGCTTTTCACCCGCACCCAGTCGCCGTCACTGATGCCGCGCGCCGCCGCCGTGGCCGGCCCAATCTCGGCCAGGGGATCGGGACGCCGGGCGCGCAGATACGCGATCTGCCGGCCGTCGCTGTGGAAATATTCGCTGCGCCGCGCCCCGGTGGTCAGCACCAACGGATAGTCCCGGGCGGTCTCGGGCGACGCCTCCGGGCTTTCCGGCGGCGGCGCGTAGCTGGGCAGCGGCTCGTAGCCCAGCCGCGCCAAGCCTTTGGAGAAAAGCTCAACCTTGCGGGTGGGCGTGCGAAAGCCTTTTTCGGCAAAGCGGCGGTAAGTCGGCGGCGGCATGACCATGCCGCCGCCGGCCAGCGCGGCAAAGCTCGCACCGGCCGGGCGCAGCCGGGCGTCGAAGATGTCGTGGAGCGGTTCGCCGGCCCCGGGCAGCCCAAGCCGGACGGCCAGCTCGTCCAGCATGGCTTCGATCTGGCGGCACTGGCCGGTTTGTACCAGCTTGCGGTGGGCGAAGACCGCGCGCGGGGCCACCAGCGGCATCTCGATGACGCCGTCCATCTCGGGCCACATGGCCGCCGGCAGCACGTAATCGGCCAGGGCGGCCGTGGGCGTCAGGAAATGGTCGGCCACGACCAAGAGTTCCAGGGCCTTGAGGCTTTCCTGCACCATCCGGGAATCGGCCACCGTGGCCAGGGGGTTGTTGCCGAAAAGCAAAAGCGCCCGCACCGGATACGGCTGCCCTGTGCGCATGGCCCCAAACAGCGTGGGGATGTGGGCCGAGGGCATAAACGCCCGGAAACCGCCCAGAAGCTTGAAACGCTCGGCCCCCAGGCGCTTGGCCTGGGCCTCGGCGGGAAGCGCCTGTCGCAGCACGGGATAGGCCCCGATCAGCTCGGTCCCGAACACGTCGCCGCCCGGGATGTCGAGATTGCCGGTCAGCCCCCGCAGCACGGCCACGGCCCGCACGGTCTGCAGGCAGTTGGGGTTCTGCTCCAGGGACACGCCCCAATCGAGGATGGACGGCTTGTCCAGGGCGTAGCGCCGGGCCGCCTCCAGCATCAGGCCGGCGGGCACGCCGGTGCGTTCCTCGGTCCAGGCCGGCGTGCAGTGGGCCACCGCCGCCCGCAGCTCGTCAAAGCCCAAGGTATGGGCGGCGACGAACTCCCGGTCGTACCAGCCTTCCTCGATGATGGCCCGGGCCATGCCCAGGGCCAGCGCCGCGTCGGTTCCCGGACGGATGGGCAGCCATAGGTCGCAACGCTTGGCCGTTTCGCTGCGCCTGGGGTCCACGGCGATGCCGCGCGCCCCGGCGGCCAGGGCCTTTTTGACCGGAAAGGCCAGCTCGCCGTCCGGCCCCGAGACCAGCGGATTGTGGCCCCAAAAAAGGATCGTGCGCGGCGGCGTGTCGCCATAGTAGTCCCCGACCACGAAGCCGCCGTAGGTGAGATTAGAGACGGTGATGCGCGGAATGAAGCAGTTGGCCAGCCCCGGCTCGTACCAGTTGGGCGTGCCGAAGGTGTTGGCGAAACGGATGACGTGGAAATAATGCGGCCGGCCCGTGCCCTGCCCCAGGGCCACGCTGTGGGGGCCGGACTCCCGGCGAATGGCGTCGAGCCGCCCGGCAATGGCCGAGAGCGCCTCGTCCCAGGAGACCGGCTCGAAACGGCCCTGCCCGCGCTCGCCCACCCGCCGCAGCGGCACGGTCAGCCGGTCGGGATGGGCCATCATGGCCGGCGCGGACAAGCCCTTGACGCACATGCGCCCCAAATTAAACGGCGAACCAGCCCGGGGCCGCACCCGCACGACCCTCCCGTCCGCCACCGTCACCCAAGCCGCGCAGCCGCCATGGCAGCCCCGGCAGATGCTGGGATGATTAGTGGGCATAAGAAAAGAGAAGAGTGCCTCCGGCGGGGGGGGGGGGGGGGGGGGGGGGGGGGGGGGGGGGGGGGGGGGGGGGGGGGGGGGGGGGGGGGGGGGGGGGGGGGGGGGGGGGGGGGGGGGGGGGGGGGGGGGGG
>JAEZMB010000213.1 GCA_023435825.1 Pseudomonadota bacterium
CCCCCCCCCCCCCCCCCCCCCCCCCCCCCCCCCCCCCCCCCCCCCCCCCCCCCCCCCCCCCCCCCCCCCCCCCCCCCCCCCCCCCCCCCCCCCCCCCCCCCCCCCCGCCGGAGGCATTCTTCCCTCTTCCCTCTTCCCACTCTCACCATCCCCTAAAACAAACACTCCACCAACTCCTCCACGCCCACGCCCAGCAAATACTCGCCCAGCGCCACCTCGCGCAAACGCTCGGCCAGGGCGTCGCGGTCGTGGCGGCAGCCGGTGAGCGCCGCTTCCAGCTCGGCTACGTCGCGCCGGCCGAAGTAGTCGCCCAGAAGCCGCGCCGCCCGGATGACGCCTTTCGAGACGTCCAGGTGCGCCTCGATAAGCCCGCCGGGCGTGCGGCGCGTCCGGGAGAAGCCGTAGGCCGGCGAGGCCCCGAAATTCCACTCGTAGGTCCGGTAGCGGCTCTCGGCGAGGGAGGCCGCGCCGCCGGCCTCGTCCGGGGCCAGCGCCAGTTCGTCCGGCGTCGCGCCCGGGCAGACATGCCCCATGACATGGGCCATGAAGTCGGTCACGGCCATGGGCGCGGGCAGGTGGGCGGCGATGTTGGTGACGCGCTTTTCCACGCTTTTGACGGCCTTGTCGCGGTACTTTTCAGGATCGACCCGTAGCGCCCCGGCCAGATGGGACACGTCGGCGTCAAAGAGCAGCGTGCCGTGGTGGAGCACCCGGTCGCGCCAGACATGCTGGGCGTTGCCGGAAAACTTCCTGCCCGCGATGGTCAGGTCGTTGCGTCCCTCGAAGGCGCACGGCACGCCCAGGGCCGCCACCGCCGCCAGGATCGGGGCGGTGAAGCCCTTGAAATCCATGGCCCCGCCGCCAAGGCTGATAAAGGTGAAATTGACGTTGCCCAGGTCGTGGAAGATCGCGCCGCCGCCGCTTAAGCGGCGCACCACCGGGATGTTTCGCTCCCGCACGAAGGTTTCGTCGATCTGGGCGCGGGTGTTCTGGTTGCGCCCGACGATGACGGCCGGGGCGTTGCGCCACAGCATGAACACGTCGGTGGCGGCGTTTTTGAGCAGCCACTCCTCGGCGGCGAGGTTGAGGGCCGGATCGGTGGTGGCAAGCAGGATGGCGCGCACGGCAGGTCCTTTCATGGCGGCGGTTGTCAGGCGTCGGGGCCGAGTTCGCCGGAGCGCTTGACGGCGCGAAGGAGCCGCAGGCCCAGGATCACGGCGGCGGCGCAGCCCAGCGCCCCAAACAGCGAGATGTCGAAGACCAGCGGCGGCACCCGGCTGGCCAGCACCTGGCAGGAGCCGAGAAACAGCGCCGCCGTGACGATGCCGTAGACGAGGCGGTTTATGGTGGCATCCAGGCCCCGGTGGACGAGGTGCACGTCGAGGCGTCCCTCGCGGGCCCGGCGCAGGATCTCGGCGGCGTCGCGGGGGAAGCTCTCGACCAGGGCGTTCCAGTCGCGCCAGCTGCGCCGGGCCCGGGTAAAAAGCGCCCCGGGCGAAAGCCGGCGGGCAATGATCTTGCCGGCATAGGGCGCGATGACGTCGATGAGCGAGAAGCCCGGGGAGAGGGTGCGCGACGCGCCTTCCAGCACCACGAAGACCTTGATGAGATGGGCCACGACAGGCGGCAGCAGGATGCCGTGGCGGCGCACGATGGCGGCCACGTCGGCCATGGCCCCGCCCAGGTCGAACGCGCCGAGTTCCTGGCTGGCGTAATCGGCCACGAAATCCTCGATGTCGGCCCGCAGCGCCGCCCGGTCCAGGCCCGGCGGCAGCCGGCCGATGCGCATGACCTGTTCGGTGAGGCCCTCGGCGTCGCCCTCGGCCACGGCCAAAAGCGCGTCCTCCATGGCCCGGCGGGTGCGCTCGTCGATGCGCCCGACCATGCCGCAGTCCAGGATGCCCAGCCTGTCGCCGGGCAGCACCAGCAGATTGCCGGGATGCGGGTCGGCATGGAAGAAGTTGTCGCGGAAAATCATCTCCAGGAACACGTCGGCGGCGAGCTTGGCCATGGCCGTGCGCCGGGCCGCAGCCTCGGGCGAAAGCTCCCCGGCCAGACGCGACAGCGGCTCCCCGATAAGCTCCTCCATGGTCAGCACTTCCCGGGCGCAGCGCTCGGGATAGGGGCGCGGAAAGGCCACGCCCGGCTCGGAAGCGAAATTGGCCGCGAAATGGCGCAGGTTGCGCTCCTCGCGCACGAAATCGAGTTCGCGAAGGATGGTGCGGCGCATCTCGGCGGCCACGGCCAGGGGCTGATACAGCCGCAGCTCCACCACCCCCCGCTCGGCCAGCTCGGCCAGGCCCATGAGGATGTCGAGATCGGCCCGCACCCGCTCCTCGATGCCGGCATGGCGCACCTTGACCACCACCGCCGTGCCGTCGGGCAGCCTGGCCCGATGCACCTGGCCGATGGAGGCGCTGGCCATGGGCACGGGATCAAAGCGCTCGAAGAGTTCTTCTAAGGGTGCGCCAAGCGCCTCGCGGATCGTGCGCTCCACCGCCTCGGGCGCATCAGGTTCGGTGTCGGCCCGAAGCTTGGCCAGCTCCGTCGCCACTTCGGGGCCAACCAGATCGGCCCGAGTGCTTAAAATTTGCCCGAGCTTGATGGCCGTGCCCCCAAGCTCGGTCAGCGCCAGCCTCAGCCGCTCCTCACGCTGCAGCGTCGCCAGACTGGCCCCCGACGGGCTGACCAGCAGGTCTTTTAAAAACGCCGGGTCCGTGGCGGCCAGAAACTCGGCCAGGCCGTAACGCGCCAGCACCCCGGCGATTTCCCGGAATCTGCGGGCGTTGCGGGCAAAATGCGGTATCGAGGCGAGTGACAGCATGGCGGCGCATCCCTTAAAAAATACGAGCGTATTTTTTAAGAAAAATTACTGGTTTTACGCTGTTGCTTCTCGTGGACGCGGCGCGAGGGACTGGGGCGGAGAGGCAGGGGAGGAAGAAAAAGAGTGCCTCCGGCGGGGGGGGGGGGGGGGGGGGGGGGGGGGGGGGGGGGGGGGGGGGGGGGGGGGGGGGGGGGGGGGGGGGGGGGGGGGGGGGGGGGGGGGGGGGGGGGGGGGGGGGGGGGGGG
>JAEZMB010000223.1 GCA_023435825.1 Pseudomonadota bacterium
CCCCCCCCCCCCCCCCCCCCCCCCCCCCCCCCCCCCCCCCCCCCCCCCCCCCCCCCCCCCCCCCCCCCCCCCCCCCCCCCCCCCCCCCCCCCCCCCCCCCCCCCCCCCCCCCCCCCGCCGGAGGCAAAAAAAGACGGGCTAGAAGAGATTATACTGCCGGATTTTGCGATAGAGGGTCTTGCGGCAGATGCCCAGGGCCTCGGCCGCCAGCGACCGGTTGTTGTCGTAGAAGTTGAGCACCTTGGCGATGTGCTCCTTCTCCTTGGCCTCCAGGGTCAGGATCTCTTCCTCGGCCCGGGCCGGCTCCAGGAATTCGCGCGGCAGGGCGTGTTCGGTGATGAGGCTGTTTTCCGACAGGATGATGGAGCGTTCCATGACGTTGCGCAGTTCGCGCACGTTGCCCGGCCAGTCGTAGCTGGTCAGGCATTTCATGGCCCGGTCGGAGATGCGGAACGGGGCCTGGCCGGCGGTCAGGCGCGACAGGAAGAATTCCACCAGAAGCGGGATGTCCTCGCGGCGCTCGCGCAGGGACGGCATCTCGATGTTGAAGACGTTGATGCGGTGGAACAGCGCCTCGTGGAAGCGGCCCTCGGCCACTTCCTTGACCAGCTCGCGGTTGGTGGCGAACACCAGCCGGATGTCCACCCGGCGTTCTTCCTTTTCGCCCACCCGGCGGTAGGTCTTGTTTTCCAGCACGCGCAGCAGCGCCGCCTGGACCTCGATGGGCAGCTCGCCGATCTCGTCGAGGAACAGCGTCCCCTTGTTGGCAAAGGCCATGAAGCCTTCGCTGTTCTCCACCGCGCCGGTGAACGAGCCGCGCAGGTGCCCAAAGAGTTCGCTTCGGGCCAGCTCCTTTTGCAGGGTGGCGCAGTTCTTGATGAAAAAGGGCTTGTCCGCGCGTTTGGACAGGGTCTGGATGAGGTGGGCGGCCACCTCCTTGCCGGCCCCGGATTCGCCGGTAATCAGCACCGGCACTTCGGTGGGGGCGACTTTCTCGATGAGGTAGCGCACCTGCTTGATGGCCGGGGAGTTGCCCACGAGCTGCACCGGCGGGGTCTGGCCCTGGAAGTGGCGCAGCCGGCGGTTTTCGCGGCGCAGGTAGGTGCGCTGGTAGGCGCGTTCGATGAGCAGTTCCAGCTCGGCCAGGTTGAAGGGCTTGGTGACGTAGTCAAAGGCCCCGAGCTTCATGGCCTCCACGGCGGTGTCGATAGCCCCGTGGCCGGTGATGAGGATGGTTTCGAGATCCTCCTGGCGCTGGCGCAGCTCGACCATGAGGTCGAGGCCGTTGGCGTCGGGCAGGCGGATGTCGAGGACCGCCACCTCGTATTCGTTCTTGGCCAGGAGTTCCCGGGCCTCCCGGGCCGAGGCGGCCACATGGACGGCCCTGGCCGGAGTGGTCAGTTCCTTGAGCAGGAGCTTGCCGATGGAGGGTTCGTCATCGACCACGAGGACGCTGTAGGCGCTATTCACTGGGGTGCCCGCTGTCGAGGGGAAGTTTCACGGTAAAATGCGTGCCGATGCCCACTTCGCTGGCCACCTCGATGACCCCGTGGTGTTCGCGCACGATGCTGTAGCAAGTGGAAAGGCCGATGCCCAGGCCCTGGCCCACGGGCTTGGTGGTGAAAAAGGGATTGAACAGCTTGTCCATGTTTTCCGGCGGGATGCCCCGGCCGGTGTCTTCCACCGAGAGGTTCACGGTGTTGTCGTTCTCGGGATGGGTGGTGATGGTGATCTCGCCTTCGCCGGCTATGGCGTCCATGGAGTTGACCAGGATGTTTAACAGCACCTGCTTGAGCTGGGCCTCGTCGCCGGCGACGGTGGGCAGGCCCTGGTGCAGGTTGACGGTGAGACGCAGGCCGGCGGCGGCCCGGTCGTCCAGACGGCTTTTCAAGATATTCAACGTGTCGGTGACGACTTCGTTCAAGCACACCGGCGAGAAGGCCAGGGTGTGGGGCCGGGAAAAGGACAGCATGGAGCGCACGATGTCGCGGCAGCGGCGGCATTCCATGAGGATGGTTTCGGTGTACTCGGCCACGTCGCCGTAGAGGTCGTCGTCCACGGCCGAGCGGATGGCCGGCAGGCGGCGGCGGATGCCCTCGGCCAGGCCGTAGACGGCCGTCAGGGGATTGTTGATCTCGTGGGCCACGCCGGCGGCCAACATGCCGATGGTGGCCATCTTTTCGGCCTGATAATACTTGGCCTGGTATTCGTTTTCCAGGGTGACGTCGCGCTTGAAGATGAGGATGCGCGACTCCGGGCTGTCGGGATTGTGGATGGGCGAGGCCACCATCTCGAAGCGGCGGCTGACGCCGTGGATCTTGAACGTGCCCATGCAGCGGCACACGGCGTTGGAGCGAAAGGAGCGGTGGGCCGGGCATTCCGGGCAAGGCGAGGCCGAGGCCCGAAACAGTTTGTAGCAGTGCTGGCCCTCGGGGCGCGGCACATCGAAAAGTTCGTGGAAGACGTGGTTGACGGAGATGATGCGCAGGTCCTTGGTGAGCACCATCATGACGTCGGTGATGCCGTCGAGGATGGCGGCGATCTCCTGGCGGCGCAGTTCCGATTCCTGGTGGGCGTCCTGGAGCTCTTCGACCTTCTGGCGCAACTCCTGGTAGAACCCGAGCTTGCTGTGCTCGATGCCGATGAGGTCCTCAAGGCTTGGCGGCTGGGGCAGGACGTCGGCGGCCAGGGATTCCGGGGATCTTCTGGGCAAAGGGGTGCGCAAGCGCGATGGCGTCATGAAGGATTCCCGCCCGTCGCGGAGCACGTCCAGGGTCAGCCGCCGCAGCGGCAAGGTGCGCGCCGGACCGGGCACAAGCCGGTCCAATCGAAGGCGCTGGGGAGCCTTTTCCGATGCGTCCCAGGATTTTTCATCCTCACCGGCGGCCGCGGACATCATGCCGTCCTTGGGGTCTGGCGTTACGACAGCAGCAGACAGGCCGGCTCCTCGCCCCTGGCGGCGGGCCGGGAGACGATGAGCCGGTCGGGACCGGCGGACTCTATGGCGGCAATGGCCCCGAGGTCCAGAAAATCCTGCAGCGCGGCCACGGCCCGGACCCGGAAGGCGGCCATGGGCTGGCGGGACAGGCCGGACAGGCGGCGCAGGGCCGCGAAATCCAGGCGCAGGGCCGCCGGACCATGGGACAGGAAACCGGCCAGCCAGCGGGCAAAGCCGTCGGCCAGGGGCGCGCGGGCGGCGATGAGGCGCTCGATGCGCGCCGCGTCGCCGCAGGCGGCCAGCATCCGCGGGCCGACGTCCACGGCGCACAGCCCGGCCCGGCGGTCGCACAGGACGGCGTCGAGCAGGCGCAGTTGCAGGGCGTAGCCGCCGGCGGCTTCCTCGACGTTGACGCGGCAGGCGGCCAGACGCCACAGCGACCGCTCCAGGCGTCGGGCGTCGAAACGCCGGGCCTTGGGCCGGATCAGCCGGGCCAGATCGCGCAGGGAAAAACGGGCCGAACCGCGCAAGGGGCTGCGCAGGGCCAGCAGCAGGCAGCCAAGGAAGGCGTCGAGGTCGTCCTGGTCCAGGGCCTCGCCGGAGGCGGCGATGGCCGCGCCGGGCCAGCAGGCGGCGACCGGGGCGTTTTCCCGGGACTGGCGGGGCGAACCCGCCCGGGCGGCGAACAGATCGGAGGCGAGCACCAGGCCAAGCAAGCGGGCGGACAGACCCTGCTCCAGGGCTTCGGCGGCCCGGGTTCCCGGGGCGCTGTCCAGGGGGCTGGCCAGAGGCATGGCGTCAAAGCCGAACACATCGTGGTACATGATCGTCCTCCCCCCGGCTGGCGTTTGGGCCGGCGGCGACTGCCCGCCGCCGGCCCCAAACGCGCGGTTTCGGGACGCCCGGCCCAGGCCGGCCGTCCCGCTTAGGGCGGTTAGGCGGCGCGGCGAAGGGTCGCCAGCATCTTGGTCAACTGGCGCAGATGGCCGCGCTCCTCGTCCAGACACTGCTTGACGATGCCGCCCTCGGCCGGCGGCAACAGGTCCATCATCTCGCGGAAGTAGAGGATGGTGTCCTTCTCGAAGCGGGCAGCCAGCTCAATGGCGGCGATGGCGTCGGAAGCGTTGGCCAGGTCCTTTTCGGGGGCTCCGCCGCAGAACAGCGCGTGGGAGTCGAGCAGGGCCTGGACATAGTCCATGTACTCTTCCTCATCGCTGCCGGCCGGCACCTCGATCTTGGCGATGCGCCCGGCCATGGCCTCGAAAATGGCCTGGTGGCGGGCTTCCTCGCCGGCAAAGAACTCCAGGAAGCTTTTGACGTCGGGATTCGTGGCGGCGGCGGCCGCCTTGCTGTAAACGTTGCGGCCCCGGCGCTCGATCTCGATGGCCGTGCCGACAATGTCGCTGGCGCTGAAAAAACGAGCCATGTCGCGTCTCCTTTTGAAGAGGCCTCCGGCGGCCGGGGGGGATCATCCCCCCCGGTCCCCCCGGATTGGGGGACTTGCGTCGTCCCCCGGCTGTGTGCGTCGTGTCCTGGGCTCTTACAGCTCGTTGGGGAGCTGTTTGAGCTGGGCGTAGGTGTACACCGGGCCGTCCACGCAGACGTAGCTGGTGCCGATGTTGCAGCGGCCGCAGATGCCGATGCCGCACTTCATGCGCTTTTCCAGCGTGGTCACGATCTGTTCGTCGGCAAAGCCCAGTTTTTTCAGGGCTTCCAGGGTGAACTTGATCATGATGGGCGGGCCGCAGGTGATGGCCACGCAGTTTTCCGCCTTGGGAGCCATCTCCAGCAGCACGTTGGGAATAAGGCCCACCTTGTGCTGCCAGCCCTCGGCATCGCGGTCGATGGTCAGCGTGGTTTCGATGTCGCTGCGCCCGGTCCACTCGGGCAGTTCGGCGGAAAAGGCCATGTCCTGGGGCGAACGCGCGCCGTAGAGCAGGCGGATCTTGCCGAAATCGGCCCGGTTGTCGAGCATGTAGAGGAAGAGCGTGCGCAGCGGGGCCATGCCGATGCCGCCGCCGACGAACACGATGTCCTTGCCCTTCATGTCGGCCACGGGGAAGGAATTCCCCAGGGGCGCGCGCACGCCGACCTTGTCGCCGGCCGTGAGCGTATGCAGCTTGGCCGTCACTTCGCCGGCCCGCATGACCGAGAACTGGAGGTAGTCCATGCGGGTGGGGGGCGAGTTGATGACGAAGGTCGATTCGCCGATGCCCGGGGCGGACAGCTGGCCCACCTGGCCGGGCTCGAACTTGAAGGCCTTCATCTTGGCTTCGTCGTCGAAACGCACCCGGAAGGTCTTGATGTTGTGGGTCTCCTGGACGGTCTCCAGGATGGTGGCCACTTCCGGCAGATAGGGATTGAATGGATCGGTCATGGTTGAACCTCTAGCCCTTGGCCTTGGCCACGGCGTTTTGCACGATCTCGCGGATGTCCACCGAGACCGGGCAGCTTTTCACGCAGCGCCCGCAGCCGCAGCAGGCGATAAGCCCGTCGTGCAGGGTCGGGTAGTAGCTGAACTTGTGGCCGACGCGGTTTTTGAGGCGGTGGGCCTTGGTCGGGCGCGGGTTGTGGCCCGAGGCTTCCAGGGTGAACTGGAAGTGCATGCAGGCGTCCCAGGAGCGCATCCGCCGGCCGGCCGTGCCCGTGCCTTCATCGGTGATGGAGAAGCAGTAGCAGGTGGGGCACAGGTAGGTGCAGGCCCCGCAGCTCACGCACTTGTCGGACTGGTCGCGCCAGAACTCCTGGTCGTCAAAAAGCGCCAGCAGCGCCGCCGGCGAGGAGGCGATGTCCGGGGCTTCGCCCAGGGCGTCGCGGCTGGCCTTTTTCACGGCCTCGGCCTCGGCGGCCTTGGCCGCGCCGTCGGTCAGGGCCGGGTTGTCCAGGAACTTGGTACCCTTCTCACTCACGGCCTCGACGGTGTAGCCGCCCTCGACCGGCGTTAAGAGCACGTCCGAACCGGCCGCGTCGGCCGGGCCGGAGCCGACCCAGTGGCAAAAGCAGGTGTTCTCGACCGTGGCGCAGGCCATGGTCACGAACACCGTGGCCTCGCGGGCGGCGATGTAATACGGGTCCGGGAACTTCTTGCCCATGTAGACGCGGTCGAAGATGAGAAATCCGCGCGCGCCGCAGGGCTTGGAGCCGAAGACCACCGTGGGCTGGGCCTCGGTCTTGGGATCGAGTTTGAGGGTCGGGGCGTTGTCCTCGCCTTCCTTGCCGTAGGCGTAGCTGAAAAGCTCCTGGCTAGCCGGGAAGACCGCGCCCTTGGGCGGGGCCGTGGCGTCGGAACCGAAGACCGGCGCGCGGGCCGGGTCGTAGGGCCGGAACACCACGCTGCCGCCTTCCTCGACGGGAACGAGCACCCGGCTTTGGGCGGCCAGGGCCTTGAGCCACTCGGGGAGTTTCTCCCGGGGGATGTATTTGACGGCGGCCATTACCAGCTTCGCTCCTTGATGTTGTCTTCCTCGAGCTTAAACTGCAAAAGCGGCGGGATCGCGGCAACGTCAACACCGGCCTGGTAGTCGAACAGGTCGTGGATGGTGCGGTTGAGGTGCTTCTTAAGCGCCAGAACCGGGATATCCATGGGGCAGGCCCGCTGGCATTCGCCGCATTCCGTGCACCGGCCGGCCAGGTGCATGGCGTGGACCACCTGGAACATCAGCTTTTCCGTCACCGAGTCTTCCTGGGACAGCCAGTGGGGCTCGCGGCTCTGGGCGATGCAGTGGTCGCGGCACACGCACATGGGGCAGGCGTTGCGGCAGGCGTAGCAGCGGATGCAGCGCTCCATATGGTAGCGCCAGAAGGCCATGCGCTCGGGCACGCTCATGGCGTCCAGGGCGGCCAGGTCGGCGTCGGCGGCCGGCGCGGCCTGAACCTGGGGAGCCGGGTCGCCCACAAAGGCGTCGGCCAGCACCGCGTTGGGGAACTGGCAGCGCAGGCACTTGTCGGCGGCCACCTCGGCCATGGGCATGGACACGGCCTTGCCGGCGGCGGTGACGGTGACGGTCTTGCCGTCCACGGCCACCTTCTCGGCGTTGCCGGCGTTGACGCCGGCGGCGGCCAGCTTGGCCCGGACCTTGGCGATGTCCACCACGCCGTCGCAGCCGGCGGAGAAGATCACGACATTGTCGCGGTCAATGAGTTTTTCCTGGAGCAGTTCGACCACCGAGCGGGAGTCGCAGCCCTTGACCACCACGCCGACCTTCTTGCCGGCGAAGCTCGGCAGGTACACGGCCGGGTTGTGGACGTTGAGCGCCCCCCACTCCAGCTTGTCCACGTCGGCTTCGCCGCGAATGAACAGCGGCGTGTTGTGCAGGGCGTCGTAGCCTTTCTGCCAGCCGATGACGCATTCAAGGCCGGGCAAAGCCTCCTTGATGCGGGTTTTGAGAGCGTCAAGCCGCGACACGGTTGCCTCCTTGGATGGCCGAAGCGACCTTGGCCAACAGTTCCGGGGACACGTTCTCGTGGCGCGTCGCCGGTCCCAGGGCGTGAATCTGTTCGGTGAACACCGTCACCACCTTCTGCCAACGCTGGCCTTCCGAGGCCGAGACCCAGGTGTAGTCGAACCGGGCCGGGTCGATGCCCAGGATAGGCAGGAAGCGCTTGAGGACTTCCAGACGACGGCGGGCGTAGAAGTTGCCCTCGGCGTAGTGGCAGTCGCGCGGGTGGCAGCCGGAGACGAGGACGCCGTCGGCGCCGCCCAGCAGCGTTTTGACGATGAACAGGGGATCAATGCGCCCGGAGCAGGGCACGCGGATGATCCGCAGGTCCGTGGGCTGATTGAAGCGCCCGACGCCTGCCGTGTCCGCGCCGCCGTAGGAGCACCAGTTGCACAGGAATCCGACGATCCGCAGTTCCTTGCCGGTCAGGACTGGCATAAGGCGTTGACCTCCGCGAGGATTTGGTTGTCCGTGAAGTGCGACAGCTGGATGGCCCCCTGGGGGCAGGTGGAGGTGCAGATGCCGCAGCCCTGGCAGACGGTCTCGATGACCTCGGCCTTTTTCTGGCCCCGGAATTCGACTTCCTTGATGGCCTTGAACGGGCAGGTCATGATGCACTTGCCGCAGCCCACGCAGCGCTTGATGTCAACGCGCGAGATCTGCGGGTCGCTTTCCAGCATGTCCTTGGAGAACAGGGCCAAAACCTTGGCGGCGGCGGCGCTGCCCTGGCCCACGGACTGGGGAATGTCCTTGGGGCCCTGGCAGGAGCCGGCCAGATAGACGCCGGCGGTGTTGGTCTCCACGGGCTTGAGCTTGGGATGGCTTTCCATGAAAAAGCCGTACTTGTCGTAGGAGATGCGCAGCTTTTCGGCCAGCTGGGGCGCGCCCTTGGCGGCTTCCGCGCCGGCGGCCAGGACGACCAGGTCGGCTTCGATCTCGACCTGGGTGCCGGCCAACGTGTCGGCCCCGCGCACGATCATCTTGTCGCCCTTGGGGTAGACCATGGCCACGCGGCCCCGGATGTAGCGCGCGCCATACTCTTCCATGGCCCGGCGGGTGAACTCGTCGTACATTTTGCCGGGGGAGCGGATGTCCATGTAGAAGACGTAGGACTGGGAATCCGGGATGTGGTCCTTGGTCAGGATGGTCTGCTTGGCCGTGTACATGCAGCAAAAGCCGGAGCAGTACGGCCGGTCAAGGGACTTGTCGCGCGAACCCACGCACTGGATGAAGACGACGTTTTTCGGTTCCTTGCCGTCCGAGGGCCGTTTGATGTGGCCGCCGGTGGGGCCGGAGGCCGACAGCAGGCGCTCGTACTGGAGGCCCGTGATGACGTCGGGATAGCGTCCGCCGCCGTACTCGGTCACCTTGGAGATGTCGAAGAGGTCGTAGCCGGTGGCGGCCACGATGGCGCCGACGTCCTCGGTGACGATCTCATCGGTCATGTCGTAGCGGATGGCCCCGGTCGGGCAGACCTTGGCGCACACGCCGCACTTGCCCTTGACGAACTGGCGGCAGGTGGTGGGGTCGATGACCGCTTTTTTCGGGATGGCCTGGGGAAAGGGAATGTTGATGGAGGTGCAGGGGCCGATCTTTTCGTTGAAGGCGTCCGGGTTTTTCTTGCTCGGACACTTCTCCATGCAGGCCCCGCAGCCGGTGCACAGTTCCCAATCGACGTAGGTGGCGCGTTTTTTGACCTGCACCTGGAAGTTGCCCACGTAGCCGCCGATGGAATCGACTTCGGAGTAGGCGTGGAGCGTGATGTTGGGGTGCTGGGCCACGTCGACCATCTTGGGGCCCAGGATGCAGCTCGAACAGTCGACCGTGGGGAAGGTCTTGTCGAGCTTGGCCATCTTGCCGCCGATGGAGGACTCGCGCTCGACCAGGACGACCTCAAGGCCGCCGTCGGCGCAGTCCAGGGCCGCCTGGATGCCGGCCACGCCGCCGCCGATGACCATGACGCGCTTGTTGACCGAGAACTTGCTGGGGATCAGCGGGGCGTCGCGGCGGAGTTTCTCCACGGCGATGCGCACCAGATCCACGGACTTGTTGGTATTGGCCTCGCGGTCCCGGCCGATCCAGGAGACGTGCTCGCGGATGTTGGCCATTTCGAACATGAAGCGGTTGAGCCCCGCCCGTTCGACGGCCCGGCGGAAGGTGGGCTCGTGCATGCGCGGGGTGCAGGAAGCCACCACCACGCCGGTAAGGTTTTTGTCTTTGATGGCCTGGATGATGCCGTCCTGGCCGGGTTCCGAGCAGGCGTACATGGTGTCCGTGGCGTAGACGACCTCGGGAAAATCCAGGGACGCCTTGGCCACGGTCGCGGTGTCCACCGTGCCTTCGATGTTGCTGCCGCAGTGGCAGACGAAAACGCCAATTCGCATTGCCTATGCTCCCTCGCTGTTAGTCCGCGACCGCAAGGGCCTTGGAAAGGACGGGCCTGGGGTCCACGCAAAGCTTGCTAAACCCGATTTCCTCGTCCGCGATGTTCAGGGCCACGGCCATGAGCTGGGTGAAGTAAGGGACCGGCATCCGGAAGTTGGTGCCGCCGGCGCGGTTGACCTGGCCCTGGCGCAGATCCAGGTTCATCTGGCACAGGGGGCAGGCCACGGCGACCATGTCCGCGCCGATGCTTTGGGCGGCGTCCAGGAGCTTGCCGGAGAGCTTGGCCACGACGTCGGGCCGGGGGATGCCGTAGGAGGCCCCGCAGCACTCGACCTTGAGCGGAAAGGGCACGACCTCGGCGCCCATGGCGGCCAGGATGTTGTCCATGGCCATGGGGTTCTCGCAGTCGTCAAAGGCCATGAGCTCGGGCGGCCGGTTCATGATGCAGCCGTAGTAGCAGGCCACCTTGAGGCCCTTTAAGGGCGTGCGGGTGGCCGATTTCACGGCGTCCAGCCCGACCATCTCGGTCAGGGCCTGGAGCACGGACACGGCGTTGACGCCGCCGGCGTACGGATCGTCCAGGAGCTTGTCGACCTTGGCCTTAAACGGCGCGGCCTCGCAGCGGTGGTTGGCCGTGCGCAGGTTGGTCAGGCAGCTCGGGCAGGGCGTGGCCGCGGCCTTAAGGCCCATGTCGGACACGAGCTGCAGGTTGCGGGCGGCCAGGGCGGCGGAGAGCACATGGTCCTTGGTGTGGGCCGGAGACGAGCCGCAGCAGCTCCAGTCCGGGATATCCACCAGGGACAGGCCCAGGGCGGCGCACACCGCCCGGGTGGAGGTGTCGTACTCCTTGGAAGTGCCCAGGCCCGAACAGCCCGGGTAGTAGGCGATGGCTTCGCTCATGAGTTGGACTCCCTCTCGAAACGCTCGAAAATCCGGGCCACGTGCTCCTTGCCCTGGATGTCGTGGGGCTTGAAGCCGAGCTTGCCCTTGGGCAGGATCTTGGGGCCGAGGTCCATGTCGGTCCAGAACCGGCCGGTCTTGGTGACGTAGTTGATCAAAAGCCCGAGTTCGAAAACCCGGCCGTGGGCGCGCACGGAATCCAGGAAGCTGTCCCAGAACGTCTTGACCTGGGGCACGGCGGCCAGGCCCTCGCGGCGGGCCATGTGGCGCAGCACGTCCATGACGCAGGCGACGTCGATCATGTTGGGGCAGCGGGTGGTGCAGGATTCGCAGGTGGCGCACAGCCAGATGGACTTGCTGGACAGCACGGTCTTTTTCTGGCCGGCCTGGACGAGGCGCATGATCTGGCTGACGGGGATGTCGTAGGCAAAGGTGTACGGACAGCCGGCCGTGCAGTTCCCGCACTGGTAGCACAGGCTGACGTTCTGACCGGACTCCTCCTCCACCCTGTGAACGAAATCCTCGTCATAATCGCGGGTGAGATTGATGATGTTCATTCGATCCTATCCGGTTGACGTGAAAGGTGACGACACTATCGCAAGCGGAGCGCCCAGACGCCCAGACCCCCCCGGCGGGCACGACGACCGCAGTCCGGGGTGGATAGCACGGCGGTCAGGTGTTTGCCACCCCGGACCGGGCGTCGAGCCTGGAGGAAAAAACCGAGTGTAGTCGCGTGGTTATGCCAAAGCTCCAGAATTTTGGCATAGTGACCTTGTGCCATTTTGGTACAAAGTCGGAAAATTTCGGCCGTCAGAGGCCGCATTTTCGGTCCGTTCGGACGCATTTTCGGCCTGAGAATGCGTCCGCAAGAAGGCATGGCCGGGTCGCTGCCACGGCCCGCAGGCCATGCCGAGTTGCCTTTTTCGTCGTTTGCGCCTGACGTCGCCGTCCGGGAAAAATCCCCTGGGCTGCTCGTCAAGAGGGGGGCCCGAAGGCCCCCCTTTCGCATCCCGCGTTCCTGATTGTTACAGGGCGGCGGTGTAGCTGTCGGTGACGTCCGTGTCGGTCGGGCAGCGGGGGTTGGTGAACCCGCAGGCGTCCTTCTGGGCGTTGCCGGTCATGGTCGGGATGTCGGAGGCCTTGACGTCCTTGCCGTACTTCTTGCCAAGGGCGATCAGGCCGGACGGGATGCCCACGTCGGCGGACAGCTGACGGATGGCCTTGAGCGCCAGTTCGGCGGCGTCGCGGGTGGACAGGCCGGCGATGTTTTCGCCCATGATCTCGGCCATGGCGGCGAACTTTTCGGCCTTGGCGATGAGGTTGAACTTCTCGACGTGGGGCAGCAGGATGGCGTTGCATTCGCCGTGCGGCAGGTCATAGAAGCCGCCCAACTGGTGCGCCATGGCGTGGACGTGGCCCAGGGAGGCGTTGTTGAAGGCCATGCCGGCCAGGTATTCGGCGAAGCACATGCCTTCGCGGGCTTCCATGTCCTGTCCGTTGGCCACGGCCTTGCGCAGGTACTTGAAGATCAGCTTGAAGGCTTCGATGGCGCAGGCGTCGGTCATCGGGTTGGCGATGGTGGACACGAAGGCTTCCACGGCGTGGGTCAGGGCGTCCATGCCGGTGGCGGCGGTCAGCGCCGGGGGCATGCCGACCATGAGGACCGGGTCGTTGATGGCGATGTGCGGGGTGACGCGCCAGTCAACGATGGCCATCTTCACGTGGCGGGACAGGTCGGTGATGATGCAGAAGCGGGTCATTTCGGAAGCGGTGCCGGCCGTGGTGTTGACGGCCAGGTAGGGCATGAAGGACTTGGAGGACTTGTCCACGCCTTCGTAGTCATGGATCTTGCCGCCGTTGGTCACGACCAGGCCGACGCCCTTGCCGCAGTCATGGGAGGAACCGCCGCCCAGGGTGATGAGGCTGTCGCAGCCGTTGGCCTTGTAGACTTCCACGCCCTTGTGGACGTTTTCGTCGGTGGGGTTGGGGATGGTCTCGTCGTACACATGGTACTTCATCCCGGCGGCGTCGAGGAGATCGGTGACCTGCTTGCAGATGCCGACCTTGACCACGCCCTTGTCGGTGACGATCAGCGGTTTGCTGCCGCCCAGGGCTTTGATCTTCTCGGGGATGGCCTTGGCGGCGCCGATGCCGATAAGGGTCACGCTGGGAATGAAGAAACCGTAAACTTGCTCGCGAACAGCCATGGTGCCAACCTCACTGTGGTTAAGGTTATGGTTTTGCGAACGGACCCCAAACCTGATTTCCGTTTGGCGTAAGCGTAAACGTTGCCCCTCCTAGAGCAATTCCCGGGCCAACTTGGCGGTCCATGTATTTCAAGCGGTTAAAACGTCAGACCTTTTCCGCCCGGGGGCAGTCTGGCCGCCCGAAGTCCCATGTCGCCCGTCCGTCTTGGTCCCCGTGTCGTCGGATTTGCTAAAAGCCGCGTAAAAACGGTTAGTTGACTGCTGTTGGACAAGTTGTCCCACGCTTCGGGTCGTGTTGGGTAAAAAGGGGACATCGGCCTCGTATGGGGCGACTTGTCCCACCGGAGTCCTGAGCGGGTAAAAAAATCCTTCGTAATTTCAGATTATTGGAAAAGACGCGGTCCTCGCGCCCGGGCGGGACAAAAAGTAACGCCCGGGCCGGGATGGGGTTCCAAACGGGAACGCGGGCCGCAGTCTGACCTGTCCGGGACTGGGCCACCGCCGCCACCGGCCTTGGCGCGTCGCGCCGGAGCAGGGGACCGAACATCGCCAAAGCCCAACCAAGACCCTGGGGAAAGGCTTGACGGTGATTCCTGTTGTTGGCAATTTTGCCAAAAAGCCAATTTCAGCGGCCAACCGGCCGCCCAGGGAGGTTTCATGCAGCCTGCGTCATCCTGCGCCTGCGGCGCAAAACCGCGTTTCGTGTTTGCCTGTTCCGGGGCCGCCGACGTCGGGGCCGTGGCCGACCTGGCCGCCCGCCGGCTTTCCGCCGACGGCACGGCGGCCATGTTCTGCCTGGCCGGCGTGGGCGGCCGCGTGCCCGGCATCCTCAAATCCGTGGAAGCGGCCTCGGCCGTGGCGGCCATTGACGGCTGCCCGCTGGACTGCGCCAAAAAGACCCTGGAGCAGGCCGGCTTCTCCGGGTTCGGCCATGTGCGGCTGACCGACCTGGGCCTGGAGAAGGGCAAGAGCCCGGCCACCGAGGAACATGTCACCCTGGCCGCCCGGGCCGCCGCCGCCCTGTTCGCCGGAGACCGGCCGTGACGCGCCGGCTGGCCGCCCTGCTGGCGGCGCTGGTCCTGGTGGCCGCCGTGCCGGCCCGGGCCGGGGACGTCCCGGTCGTGCCGGCCCCGGGCATGGTCACCATGGTCGATCTCGGGGCCAAGGCCTGCGTGCCCTGCAAGATGATGCAGCCGGTGCTGGCCTCGGTGGAGGCCAAGTACGCCGGCCGGGCGGCCATCCTCTTTATAGATGTCTGGGAGAACCGCGACGAGCCGCGCAAGTTCGGGCTGCGGGTCATCCCCACCCAGATTTTCTACGACAGGACGGGCAAGGAAGTGTCGCGCCACGAGGGGTTTCTCGACGAAAAACCCATGGCCGACATCCTGGACCGTCTCCTGGCCGAGTAGGGGGCCGGCGTGCTGGACCAGACGCTGTTGGCGGTCCACGGCTGGATGGCCGGCCGGGATGCCCTGGCCGGGCTGGGGGCTTTTGCCTGGGGGCTGGCCAGCGTGCTTTTAAGCCCCTGCCATCTGGCCTCGGTGCCGCTCATCGTGGGCTATGTGGCCGGCCAGGGGCGGCTGGTGGAAGGCCGGGCCGCGGCAGGCTACGCCGCCCTGTTCTCCCTGGGGCTTTTTGGCTCCATCGCCGCCGTGGGCGCGGCCTGCGCCGTGCTCGGGCGGATGCTCGGGGACGTGGGCGGCTGGCTGCCGGCCGTGGTCGGCGCGCTGCTGGTGGTCGTGTCCCTGGACATGGTCGGGCTGCTGCCGGCCCGAAGCGGCGGCGGCGGGCTGGCCCGGCTGCGCCTGCGCGGCCTGTCCGGGGCGTTTGTCCTGGGGCTGGCCTACGGCGTCCTGTCCGGAGCCTGCACCTTCGGCTTTTTGGCCCCGGTGCTGGGCGTGGCCACGCTGTCGGGCGAGGTGGGGTGGGGCCTGGCCCTGACCGCCCTTTTCGCCCTGGGGCATTGCCTGCCCATCCTGGCGGCCGGTTCCTTTGCCGGGGCGACCGGCGGCTATCTGGAGCGGGCCGGCCGGGGCCGTTGCCTGGCCCTGTTGCGGCGCGGGGCCGGGGCGCTGGTGGGTTTGGCCGGCCTGTATTTTCTGCTCTCGCCGCTGGCGGCGGGATCATGACCCTTGCGCCCGGGAGTATTTCATAGCATTGAAGTAGGAAAACAAGCGAGGCTGCCATGGAACGGGAAAACGCCATTGCCGGTCGGTTGTCGTTTCTGGATCGCTATCTGACGCTGTGGATCTTTCTGGCCATGTTTCTCGGCGTGGGCCTGGGCTGGCTGGCCCCGGGGGTGCGCCAGGTGGTGGGGTTTTTCCAGGTCGGCACCACCAACATTCCCATCGCCCTGGGCCTGATCCTCATGATGTACCCGCCCCTGGCCCGGGTGCGCTATGAGGAGATGGGGCGTGTTTTCAAGGATTTCCGGGTGCTGGGCCTGTCCCTGGTTCAGAACTGGGTCATCGGCCCGGTCTTCATGTTCCTGCTGGCCGTGGTCTTTTTGCCCGACAAGCCCGACTACATGGCCGGGCTGATCCTCATCGGCCTGGCCCGGTGCATCGCCATGGTCATCGTTTGGAACGACCTGGCCGGCGGCGACCGGGAGTATTGCGCCGGGCTGGTGGCCTTTAACGCCGTGTTCCAGGTGTTGTTTTTCTCGGTCTACGCCTGGTTTTTCCTGGGCGTGCTGCCGCCGCTGCTGGGGCTTTCCGGGAGTGCTGTGTCCGTGGGCATGGGCCAGATCGCCGAGAGCGTGTTCATCTACCTGGGCATTCCCTTCATCGCCGGGGTGGTTTCCCGGTTCGCCGGGCTGCGGCTGCGGGGCCGGGAGTGGTACGAGACGCGCTTTGTGCCGCGCATCGCGCCCATGACGCTGGTGGCTTTGCTGTTCACCATCCTGGTCATGTTTTCGCTCAAGGGCGAGTTCATCGTGGCCCTGCCCCTGGACGTGGTCCGGGTGGCCGTGCCGCTTTGTGTCTATTTCGTGGCCATGTTCCTGGCCTCGTTCTGGCTGTCCTGGAAGGCCGGGGCCAATTACGAGCAGTCGGCCACCCTGTCGTTCACCGCCGCCTCCAACAATTTCGAGCTGGCCATTGCCGTGGCCGTGGCCGTTTTCGGGCTGGATTCGGGCCAGGCCTTCGCGGCGGTCATCGGGCCGCTGGTGGAGGTGCCGGCGCTTATCGCCCTGGTCGGCGTGGCCCTGCGGCTGCGGCGGCGCTGGTTTCCCCATGCCGTGGCCACGCCGGCCGGGGTGTGCCATGTGTCGTGCCCGCCGCGTTCGTAACGGCATTGCCACGGGCACGGGCTATGCCGGGACATCCCGTCGATGAGGAGGATTTCATGCGCGTGCTTTTCATCTGCGTGCACAACAGCGCCCGCAGCCAGATGGCGGAAGCCTTTTTGCGGCAAATGGCCGGCGACGGCCTGACCGTGGAGAGCGCCGGCCTTGACCCCACGGTCATCAATCCCCTGGTGGTCGCCGTCATGGCCGAGGAGGGCATCGATCTGTCCGAGAAAAAGACCCGCAAGGTCTTTGACCTGTTCCGCGACGGCCAGCTCTACGACGCCGTCATCACCGTGTGCGAGGAGTCCCTGGAGGGCCGGTGTCCGGTGTTTCCGGGCGTGGCCCGGCGGCTGCATCTGCCCTTTCCGGACCCGGCCGCCGTCACCGGGACCGAAGCGGAGCGTCTTGCGGCGGTGCGGGGCATCCGCGACGCCATCAAGGCGCGCATGGCCGTCCTGGCCCGGGAGCTGGCCGACGAGGCCGGGCGCCCCTTGGGCGACCGGGCCTAGCCGGGCGTCTTTCACGCGCGCCGGCCGCAACATCGGCTGCGCCAGCAACCCTATAAACCCTTTTCCCATTGCAGGGGTCCGGGGGGATCATCCCCCCGGCCGCCGGAGGCCTCCCCGCTCATGAAAAAGAACATCCTCTTCCTGTGCACCGGCAATTCCTGTCGCAGCCAGATGGCCGAGGGCTTTGCCCGGGCGCTGCGCGGCGACGTGTTGGCCGCGTATTCGGCCGGGGTGGAGAAGCACGGCATGAACTCCCGGGCCGTGGCCGTCATGGCCGAGGCCGGGGTGGACATTGCCGGGCAGTCCTCCAAGCTCGTGTCCGAACTGCCTGACGTGGCCTTTGACTACGTGGTGACGCTGTGCGGTTCGGCCCATGACCTGTGCCCGTTTTTCCCGGGGCCGGTCAAAAAGGTCCATGTCGGCTTCGAAGATCCCCCGGCCCTGGCCGCCGGCGCGTCCACCGAGGAGGAGGCGTTGTCCCATTACCGGCGGGTGCGCGACGCCATTCGGGAGTTCGTGGCCGGGCTGCCCGGGAATATCGAGAAATAGTTGCTGCTGAAAACGGTGCAAAAGATATGGTTGCCATAGAGCAGGGAAGCCGGAAGGCTGTTGTTTCGGGGGGGGTGTCCGACAGCAAAACGCTATAGGCGTTAAGGCGTAGGCCCGGCAACAGCCGGACGAGTCCGTGCCATGGGGACGACGGCGCGATTGTTGTTGGCAAACCGCAGGAACAGGCCTGGCCGTTCGGTCGTGTTGTTGGGGGATGTCGCCGTAGTACACACGGCAACTTCCGCGAAGCGTGGACATTCTTGTGCAGGCGTGGCATGCCAGAGGAGACTGGGCTGTTGTGTTCCCCACAGCCTGGAACCCTTGTCGCTGGAGGGAACGCCATGCGCCTGTCGCTTCGCGCCAAATTTTTCGCCCCCACCTTTCTTCTCGTTGTCGTCGGCATGGCCACGTTGGTCCTGGTCAATGATCGGGCGGTCAAATCGGCCTTCACCCAGGTCGAGGCCAAGACCATGGCCCTGCTCGGCCAGTCCCTGGCCAAGGACGTGGCCGGTTCGGTGGCTGACAACCTGAAGTTGTTGTCCAGTTTCGCCAAGGCTCCGGTCCTGGCCCGGGCCGCCCAGGGCCAGGGCGGCGAGGCGGCCTCGGAGCTGATGGCCAGTCTGGTCAAGGGCATGTCCGGCGTGGACTACGCCAACGTCTTCGACGCTTCGGGCCTGTGCGTGGCCTCGTCCAATCCGGCCGCCGTGGGCAAGATCAACGTGGCCGACCGCGACTACTACGCCGCCGTCATGAAAATGGACAAGGCCGACGTGGTGTCCAAGGCCCTGGTCAGCCGCACCACGGGCAAGGCCGCCGTGGTCCTGGCCCAGCCCGTGCGCGACGCCGCCGGCAAGCTCGTCGGCCTGGTCAACGCCGGCATGGACCTGGAATCCCTGACCGCCGACCTGTCGGCGATCAAGGTCGGGGCCACGGGCTACGCCTTCATCCTGGACGCCCAGGGCATGGCCCTGGCCCATCCGGACAAGAATCAGCTCATGAAGGACGACCTGGGTCGATCCGAGGCCGGCAAACGCGTTCTTGGCGTGGCCGGCAGCGCCGTGCTCGACTACGAGGACGCCTCGGGCCGGCATCTCGTGGCCGTGGCCCGCGACGCCAAGACCGGCTGGTTCGTGGCCGTGGAAGCGCCGGTGGCCGAGTTCGGGGCTTACGCCGACGAGGCGACGCGGCAAAACGCCGTCATCGCGCTTCTTGTCACCGTGGCCATTCTGGCGGCCATCCTGGCGCTTTTGCGCGTGGCCGTGCTGGGCAAGCTGCAGTTGTGCGTGGGCTTCGCCGCCGCCGTGGCCAAGGGTGACCTGGAACGGCGCATCACCATCACTTCCGGCGACGAACTGCAGACCCTGGGCGAGGCGCTGACTGCCATGGGAGGCAGCATCAAGGCCAGTCTGGCCGAGGCTCAGACCAAGGGCAGGGAGGCCGAAGCCCAGGCCGACCGGGCGGCCAAGGCCCTGGAGGATGTGAAAACCGCCCAGGCCAAGGCGGAAGAAGCCAAGACCCAGGGACTGCTCATGGCCGCCGACCGCCTCCAGGGCGTCATGGAGGCCCTGGAAGGAGTGGCGGCGGAGCTTTCCCGGGAAATTTCGGCCGTTTCCAGCTCGGTGGAGGAGCAGGAACGGCGCACCACCGAGACGGCCACGGCCATGGAAGAGATGAACGCCACCGTGCTCGAGGTGGCGAAAAACGCGGCCGAGGCCTCGACCAAGGCCGACGCGGCCCGGGCCCAGGCCATGGACGGCCGGGCCGTGGTGGAACGGTCCATCGCCGCCATCGGCCGGGTGGACGCGGCCTCGCGCCAGGTCAAGGCCGGCATGGACGAACTCGGGGCCAAGGCGCAAGCCATCGGGGCCATCATGAACGTCATCTCCGACATCGCCGACCAGACCAATCTGCTGGCGCTCAACGCCGCCATCGAGGCGGCCAGGGCCGGAGACGCCGGCCGGGGCTTCGCCGTGGTGGCCGACGAGGTGCGCAAGCTGGCCGAAAAGACCATGACCGCCACCAAGGAAGTGGGGGCGTCCATCGGGGCCATCCAGGCCGGGGCCAAGGACAGCATGGCCAAGGTGGACGAATCCACCGCCGCCGTGGCCCACGCCACGGAACTGGCCGGCGAATCCGAGGCGGCGCTGGCCCGCATCGTGGCCCTGGTGGACGAGACGTCTTCCCAGGTGCAGGGCATCGCCACGGCGGCCGAGGAGCAGTCGGCCACCAGCGAAGAGATCAGCCGGGCCGAGGAGGCGGTCAGCCGCCTGTCCTCGGAGATCGCCCAGGGCATGCGTGAGTCGGCCGGGGTGGTGTCGAGCGTGGGCCAGCAGGTGGACGCCTTGGAGCAGCTCGTGGCCACCTTCCGCAACAACTGCATCGGCGACGACTGTTAGTGTCGCGGCCGCAAGCTACCGGTTTTCGGCGGTTGCCCGCCAAAGGCCATGGGCGCATGTCGTGAACGCGTGACGCAGCGTCGCGCTGCCCTTAAACGACAAGGCCCCGCTCCGGCGGGGCCTTGGTTTTTGGAATACTATTCCTGAAATGCCGCCCCGGGAATCAATCCAATTCCCGGGCGGTCCAGACGCAGCGGCCGATGATCTCGAAGTCGTCGGCGTCGGACACGAGCAGCACGTTGGCGTCGGCGTCCGAGGCGATGCCGAGCCGGCCTCCGGCGTCGATGAGGCGCTTGATGTACATCTGGCCGTTGTAGCGCAGATAATAGACCTTGTTCTTGACGAACTGGCGGCGTCCCTCGTCGATGAGCACCACCGAGCCGTCGGCGATGGTGGGCTCCATGCTGTCGCCGAAGGCCCGGATGACGGTCATGTATTCGGGGTTGCCCTTGGAGCGTATCCAGTCGGTGCGAAAACTCAGGTAGGTCAGGGTGCGGTCGCCGGTTTCGGTGGACCCCCCGCCCATGGAGGCCGTGGCCTCGCGCAGGGGCACCTCGGTGTAGGCCGACTGGCGGTCCTCCCGGGCGTGCAGGTCGCGCAACATGGCCCGCAGTGTCTCGCCGCCGCGACCCGCCCCCTCGCTCCCGCCATAGGCTGGCTCGCGCACCTGGAAGCGTCGGCTCACGCCCTCCTCGGCCGGGTAGGCGGCCGCGTCCAGGTGTTGGCGGCCAAAGGCCAGCATGTCCTCGTAGGACAGGCCGAAAAAGGCGGCCAGCCGCCGCCGCAAGGCCGGCTTGGGGGCCTGCTTGCCGGCCAGGATCTTGCTCACGTAGCCCTGGCTGACCCCGGCGAAGGCGGCCAGTTCACCCTGGTTGGCCTCCTTGGCCGCGACCAGTTCCGCCAGGGCCTTCCAGAAAAAAAGATCCTCCTCGGTCCGAAACGCGGACTCCGGGGAGGCGGCGGCAGGGCAGGCGTCGCGCATCATGGCCGGATTGTGCCCCAGTCCGGGAGGCAATGTCCATTCCTTTTTTGGAATATTATTCTTGACTAATATTCCTAATAGGAATAATTTTGGTTTCAGGCAAGGTCGCAGTTCCACCCAAAGCCCATGGAGACGGTTGCATGCGTGAAGCCGAGTTGGAGGCCACATTGGCGCAAAGCCTGGGAGCCGAGGCGGCCCGGGCCGCCCTGGACGCCCTGATCGCCGCCTGGGGCGGCTGCCGGCTGGACATTCCCAACGGGACCGCGTCCCGCAAGCGTCGGCGCGACGCCGAGATTCGGCGGCGGCACCGCGACGGCGCGGACCTTTTCGCCCTGCGCGACCAGTACGGACTGTCCGACCGCCATTTGCGGCGCATCCTGTACCCGGCCCCCGCGCCCGGACGTTGCCTGCGGGCAGGAGGGGGCGTGTCCTGACGACGCCTTCCTGAAATCCCCGGGCGTCATGGGACGCTGCCTCACTTCCCCGCCGTGCCCTGGCCGACCAGGCCGGGCAGGCCGGGAAAAGCCTGCGGGAACGCTCCCGCCCAGGCCGCCGGCTGCGGAGCCGGCGGCTTTTTTGCGTTTTTAGGCGATACTCCGGGCGGCGGGGCAGGGGCTGTGCCGGCAGCAATCCAGGCGCGTCAGGCCGTTGCCGGCCAACTGTCGGCCCGGGTTTCGCGGGCCGGCTTCAGCCGGCGGTCACAGGATGGGCGAGAACAGGCGGCTTAACATCACGCCGGTTTTGAAGACAAAGGAACGGTCGGCGTAGTCGTCGGCCGTGGCCCGCAGGCAGTGCTGGAAATCTTCCAGCAGCATGGCTTCCACGTCGGCGATGAAGCCCTTGTGGGCCACGGCCAGGGTCAGCTCGAAATTCAGGCGAAACGAGCGGTTGTCGCAGTTGGCCGTGCCCACGCTGGCCATGACGTCGTCCACCAGGATGACCTTCTGGTGCAGGAACCCGTTCTGGTAGCGGTAGAACTTGACGCCCAGGGTCTCCAGGTCGGAAAGGTAGGAGAACGAGGCCAGGTAGACCATGTGGTGGTCGGCCTTGTGGGGCAGCATCACCCGCACGTCCACGCCGCGCAACACGGCCAGCTGCAGGGCCGAGATGATTTCGCGGTCGGGCACGAAGTAGGGCGAGACGATCCATAGGCGTTTTTGGGCGGCGGAAATGGCCTGGAAGAAAAAGAGGTCACAGGATTCGATGTCGTCGGCCGGGCCGGTGGGCAAGACCAGCACCGGCATGTCGCCGCCCGGGGCCGGGGCCAGTTCCCAGCGCAAGGGCGGGGTCTGTTTGGTGGCCCAGTACCAGTCCTCCAGGAAAGACAGCTGCACCAGGGCCACGGCCGGGCCGTCCAGGCGCACGTGGGTGTCGCGCCAGTGGCCCAGGCGCGCGCTTTTGCCCAGGTATTCGTCGCCCACGTTGTGGCCGCCCACAAAGGCCGCCACGCCGTCGGTGACCACGATCTTGCGGTGGTTGCGGAAATTGAGCTGGAGCCGGTTGCGCCAGCCCAGGGTGGTGTTGAACGGCGAAACCTGGACGCCGGCCTGGCGCAGTTCGGCGATATAGGCGGCGCTCAAGGAATGGCTGCCGATCTCGTCATAGAGAATATAGACGGCCAGACCGGCCCGGGCCTTGGCGATGAGCCGTTTTTGCAGCGCTCGGCCGATGTCGTCGTCGCGGATGATGAAAAACTGCACCAGGACATACCGTTCGGCCGCCTCGATGGCCTCGAAGATGGCCTCGAAGGTGGCCTGGCCGTCGATGAGGAGCTTCACGTGGTTGCCGGCGGTAAAGGGCAGCTCGGCCAGGCGCTCCAGCACCGGAAAAAGCCCGGGCAGGCCCGGGGCGTGGGGATCGGGGAAGGCCTGGACGGCGTGGAGCTTGGGGGCCATGGCGTCCACGGCCTTGTCGCCGGCCCGGCGCGAGGCGACATACCCCTGGAAGCGGTTGCGCCCGAAAATCCAGTAAAGCGGCACGGCCAGATACGGGAAGGTGATCATGGCCATGACCCAGGCCATGGCCCCCTGGGACGAGCGGGCCGTGAAAAGCGCCCGGGCGGCGGACGCCGCGCCGATCAAGTGGCAGCACAAGAGGATGAGAAACAGCACCAGACCTCCCCGGCCGGCGGTCCTTGGGGGAACACGTTTTCGCGTCCCGGGCTTGACCGGCCTTTGTTTCTTTCTATACGCAGCCAAGAGTCCCGGCAAGAAAGGCCGGCATCCCCACAGCCCAAACGGAGAACTCCATGTCCGAACAAGCCTTCGACGTGTCCCTTAACGCCCCGGTTTTCGCCGAAGACGCCAAGATCGGGCGCGTGGCCAACGTCGTGGTCGATCCCTCCCACGGCCGGGCCACATTTCTCGTGGTGCGCGAAGACGCCCTGCCCAACACCCTGCGCCTGGTCTCCGAAAAACACATCGCCGCCTCCGGCCCGGACGGCGTGCGCCTGTCCTGCTCCCCGGCCAAGTTCGCGGCCATGCGGGAATACGTGCTGACCGAGTACTATTCGCCCGAATACTTCCTGCACATGGCCGAAAAAGAGCATTGCAAGCTGCCCATGGCCCCGTCGAGCTGGACCGTGGAACGCCCGGCCACCCCGGCCGGCTCCGTGGCCCTGGCCGGCCACGAGGCCGTCGAGGCCACCGACGGCAAGGTCGGCAAGCTCGACGGCGTGCACCTCGAAGCCCACACCGGCCGCGTCATCTACCTCCTCCTGCGCCAGGGACACCTCTGGGGCGCGCGCGAAGTGGCCATCCCGGCCGGGCTGGTGGCCGGCTACGAAGACGGCGTCATCAAGCTGTCCGTGGACAAGGCGGCTATCGCCGCGTTGCCGGCGCTGTAGCGGGGGGGGGGAAGAGGAAGACAAAGAAGGAAGATGCCTCCGGCGGGGGGGGGGGGGGGGGGGGGGGGGGGGGGGGGGGGGGGGGGGGGGGGGGGGGGGGGGGGGGGGGGGGGGGGGGGGGGGGGGGGGGGGGGGGGGGGGGGGGGGGGG
>JAEZMB010000225.1 GCA_023435825.1 Pseudomonadota bacterium
GGTAGGCGCCGGGCCCTTGAACATCTCCCGCTGGTAGGCCTTCTGGGGCTCCGCCCAGCGCTCGTCGGGATCCCGGGCCATCTGGACCAGGAAGGCGTTCATCCGGCTGTCGATCTCGTCGAGCTCGTGGACCAGGAACGCCTCGAGGGTCATCGGGACCTTCGGGGAGCCGTACTCGAGCCGGCCGTGGTGGGCGAGCACGAGGTGGGTGAGGTGCAGCTCCAGCTCCTTCGGGAAGCCGGAGATCACCTTGGCCCGCTCGTGGATCCACTGGGCGGCGATCACCAGGTGACCGACCAGCTTGCCCTCGTCGGTGTAGAAGGTGCCGCCCTTCGAGTTGTCGAGCTCGACGGTCTTGCCGATGTCGTGGAGGAAGGCGCCGGCGACCAGCAGGTCCCGGTCGACCATCGGGTAGTGGTCGGCGAGCCGGACGGCGAGGCGCACGCAGGAGAGCAGGTGCTCGGCGAGGCCGCCGGGATAGGCGTGGTGGATCTCCCGGGCGGCCGGGGCCCGGCGGAGCTTCTGGGCCAGATCCGGATCGTCGAGGAAGGAGCCCAGGAGCGCGCGGACGTGGGGATCGCCGATCCGCTCGAACTCCCGGCGGAGGGCGTCGATCGCCCCTTCGGCCCCGGCGGCGGCGCCCGCGGGGGCGGCCCGGCCGGCCGGCGAACTGTTGGTCGGCCTGGAGACGCCCTTGGGCGATGACACCGCCTTCGAGACCGTCCGCCTGGAAGACGAACCGGCCCTGGCCGCCTACGACCAGGCCGAAGGCTCGGGCTGGGGCGTGGCCGTGGCCGTGCCCCGCAGCGTGCTGCTGGCCGAGGTGCGCGGCTGGCTGTGGTGGACCGGCGGCGGCGTCCTGGCCCTGTCCCTGGGCGGATTTTTGCTGGCCCTGGGCCTGGCCCGGCGCATCGCCGGCTCCATCGACACCCTCATCCCGGCCGCCGAAGCCCTGGGCCAAGGCCTTCCCCTGCCGGAGCGGCGCTACGGACTGGCCGAAACCGCCGCCGTGGGCGAGGCCCTTGCCAGCGCCGCCGACCTGCTGGCCGCCCGGGCCGCCGAACGCCGCCAGGCCGAGGAGGCCCGCCAGCAGGCCGAAGCCCGGCTGGCCGAGCGCGAGCACATTTTCCGCATCGTGGCCGACAATTCCCATGACTGGGAATTCTGGGACGGCCCCGACGGCCAGTGCCGCTGGGTCTCGCCGGCCTGCGCCCGCGTCTCGGGCCATCCGCCCGAAGCCTTTCTCGGTCCCGGGGCGCTGACCGTGCGCGACCTCATCCACCCCGAAGACCGGGCCAGATGGGACGGCCATCTCGACACCCCGCAAGCCCTGGAGTCCGTCCACGAGGAACTCCACTTCCGCATCCTGCGCGCCGACGGCCGCGTCGCCCACATCGCCCATGTCTGCGGCCGCATCCTCGGCCCTGGCGGCGAAAACCTCGGACGCCGGGGCGCCAACCGCGACATCACCGAACAGCACCACCACGAACGGGAACTGCGCCGGGCCAAGGAAATGGCCGACGCCGGCAGCCGGGCCAAAAGCGAGTTCCTGGCCAACATGAGCCACGAGGTGCGCACGCCCATAAACGGCGTCCTGGGCATGCTCCAACTGCTGGAGACCACCGCGCTGACCGATGAGCAACAGGAATACGTGGCCATGGCCGGCCGGGCCGCCGGACGGTTAAGCCGCCTGCTCGGCGACATCCTCGACCTCAGCAAGGTCGAGTCCGGGTCCCTGGCCTTGCAGCAGACCGCCTTCGAGATGGAAGACATCCGCCAGGCCGTCCTGGACGCTTTCGGTCCCATGGCCCGCAACAAGAATCTGGCGCTCAGCGTCGATCTGGCCCAGACGCTGCCCCGGCGCGTCCAGGGCGACGATGTCCGGCTGCGCCAGATCCTGCTCAATCTCGTCGGCAACGCCGTCAAGTACACCGACTCCGGCTTCGTCCATGTGGCCGTTTTTCCGGGCGATCCCGACAACCCGCCCCGGGAAGGCGCGCCTTTCAATGTGGTTTTCGTCGTGGCTGACACCGGGCGGGGCATCCCCGGCCACAAGCTCGACAGCGTGTTTTCACCCTTTGTCCAGACCGACCCCACCGCCGGCCCCCAGGGCGGCGTGGGCCTGGGGCTGGCCATCGTCAAACGGCTGGTCGAACTCATGGGCGGCCGCATCCACCTGTGCAGCGTCGAAGGCCAGGGCACGTCCATGCGGGCGATCGTCCCCTTGACCGCGCTCCCGGCCGAGGCCCAGGCTCCCGGCCAGACGCCATGCCAGGGCGAAACCGCCCCCGGCCATGCCGTCCTGGTCGTGGAAGACGACCCCATGAACCGCATGGCCGCCCAGCGTATGCTGCAAAAAGTCGGCTACACTGTGCACACGGCCGGCAACGGCCAGGAGGCCCTGGACGTTCTGGCCGCCGGGCATTCCCAGACCGTGGACATCATCCTCATGGACATCCAGATGCCTGTCATGGACGGCCTGGAGGCCACCCGGCGCATCCGCGAAAACGCCGACGGCCTTTTCGATGCCCAGGTGCCCATCATCGCGCTGACCGCCTACGCCATGGCCGGCGACCGCGAACGCTTCCTGGAAGCCGGCCTGGATGACCATCTGGCCAAGCCGGTCAAGGTCTCGGAAATGCTCGACAGCATGAAGCGCGCCCTGGAAGCCCGGGCCGAGGCAACACCAAAAAAGGCTTGACGCCGCCGCCTGTCGGCGTTCCAACCGCCCTGCGCCCGGCACGCCCCGGGCGTAATTCCCCAAGGGCGGCATCCCGTGCACGACAACAATTCCCCCATCGGCATCTTCGACTCCGGCGTCGGCGGCCTCACCGTGGCCCGCGCCGTCATGGAACTTCTGCCCAACGAACCGGTCGTCTACTTCGGCGACACCGCCCGCGTCCCCTACGGCGTCAAATCCCCGGACACCGTGGCCCGCTACGCCGCCCAGATCACAAAGTTTTTGCTCGATAAAAACGTCAAGCTCCTCATCGTCGCCTGCAACACCATGGCCGCCGTGGCCCTGCCGGCCATCACGGGCATCGCCCCGGTGCCGGTCCTGGAAGTCATCGACGCCGGGGCGGCCAGCGCCCTGGCCGCCACCCGCACCCGGCGCATCGGCATCATCGCCACCCCCTCCACCGTGGCCAGCCAGGCCTACGAACAGGCGCTCAAACGTCTGGGCGGCCCGGACGTCCACACCGTGGCCAAGGCCTGTCCGCTGTTTGTCCCCCTGGCCGAGGAAGGCCTCACCGACCACCCGGCCACCCGGCTCATCGCCGCCGAATACCTGGCCCCCCTGGCCGCCGAAAACCTCGACACCCTGATCCTGGGCTGCACCCACTATCCGCTGCTGGCCCCGCTTCTGGCCGAGGTGGTCGGCCCATCCGTGCGCCTGCAGGACTCGGCCACGGCCGTGGCCCGGCGCGCCGCCGCCATCCTCGACGAAAAAGGCCTGCGCCACGACGGCCCCACGCCGCGCCACAGCTTCCACGTCACCGACATGCCCCACCGGTTCCAGGAAATCGGCCAACGCTTCCTGGGGCGGGAGATGGAGGACGTGTGGTTGGAGAATTTGGATAAATGTTAGGAAGATAAAGAGAAGAGTGCCTCCGGCGGGGGGGGGGGGGGGGGGGGGGGGGGGGGGGGGGGGGGGGGGGGGGGGGGGGGGGGGGGGGGGGGGGGGGGGGGGGGGGGGGGGGGGGGGGGGGGGGGGGGGGGGG
>JAEZMB010000231.1 GCA_023435825.1 Pseudomonadota bacterium
GCCCAGCGCAAGGGCAAGGCCGGCGCGGCCGGCTGGCTGGGCCGGCTGGCCCTGGCCCTGGGCGGCGAACGCTCGCAGATGGTGGTGGCCAGCCAGTCGGAGGCCTACGACGGCGCGCCGCACTATGCCATGCTGGCCCCGGGGCGCGGCGAGTCCCTGCCGGGCCTGCCGGTGGAGGACCAGACGCTTTTTGACACCGCCGGCAAGCTCTACGCCCAAACCGGCGGTTCCCTGGGCAAGGCCTTCGCCGCCGGCCGGGAAGCCCGCCAGGACCTGCTGGCCAAGCTCCTGGAAGAGTCCCGCCGGGCGGCGGCCGGAGCCGTGCCCGCGCCGCATTTCGCCGAATTCGGCCCGCGCCTGGGCAAGGAACTGGCCCGGCGGCGCGACGCCGCCCTGGGATTTGTGGCCGTGGGCGGCTTCGACACCCACAGCGGCCAGGGCGCGGCCAAGGGCTATCTGGCCGACCGGCTGCGCGACCTCGGCCAGGGCCTGGCCGGGATGCTGGCCGCCCTGGGGCCGGCGGCGGCGGACACGGTGGTGGTGGCCCTGGGCGAATTCGGCCGCACGGCCCGGGAAAACGCCTTTGGCGGCACGGACAACGGCCTGGGCGGGGTGATGCTCGTCATGGGCGGGCCGGTGGCCGGCGGACGGGTGGTCGGGCCATGGCCCGGGCTGGCCGGACACCGGCTGGCCGGCGGACGCGACATCGCGGCGGCCACGGACTGGCGCGAGGCCGTGGCCGCCATTGCCGTGGCGCATCTGGGACTGCCGGAAAAGCGGATTCCCGACATCTTTCCGGGGCTGGCCCCGGGGCAGATGCTTGGCGGCCTCGTGGGCTAGGGCAGGGGGCGTCTGGTTGTTTCCATGGCAATTATTGCGGCGTTGATGGCCCTTGCCGCTGTGGCGGCGCTGGGATACGACACAGGAGTCGTCTTGAGACGATCCCTCTATGAGAATGCCCGCCAAAGCCGTTTCTTTTTGCCGATGCACATGCTTTCTGTGCGCCTGGCTCTTGCTGACGATCCACCCCGGCCTTGCCTGGGGCAAAGAACGGAAAAACGTTCTCGTTTTACATAATTTCAATCAGGATTATCCCGCCGTTGCCGCCTTCGATCTGGGGCTGCGCGAGACCTTTGCCTCGGAAGCCCGCTTTGATGTGCGGTTTTTCGCCGAATACCTCAATCTCGAAGCTTACGAAAATCTGCCGGCCTATCAGCCCGAGGCCGCCCACTACCTGCGCCTCAAATACAGCCACGTCCGGCCCGACGCGGTTTTCGCGGACAATGCCGTGACCCCCATGATCGCCCACCATCTGGCCGGGTTGTTTGATGGCGTGCCCTTGCTCGTGCAGGCGGAGAAGGATGCTCCCGGCGGCATGGTCGCGCCCGGAATGACGGCCATGTCCTGGGCCGTGTCCGAGGAGGCCATCGATCGCAATTTCGAGCTGATCGAGCGGCTGTTGCCCCAGGTCAGGCGGGTGGTGGTGGTGCTTGGCGCGTCGTCGTCGGAGGCCCGCATGGGCGCGGCCGTGCGGGCGGCCGCCGCGCGCCATGCCGGACGGTTGTTGGTGGAAACCACCCAGTCCCTTGGACTCGACGCCATGCTCGACAAGGTCGGTTCCCTGGAACGGGACACGGCGGTGCTGGCAGTCCGTTTCGGACGCGACGCCGCCGGGAACAACCATATTCCGGCCCGGGTCATGCGCCAGGTCGCCGAGCGCGCCAGCGTTCCGGTCTTTGGCGTGGACCGGCATGTGCTTGGCAACGGCATGGTCGGCGGCTACAGCCATGCGCCCCGGCTGGCCGGCCGGCTCGTGGGCACCTGGATGATCGGCCTCTTCGACGGTCGGACGGACGCCAAGACGCCGGAGTTCAAGGATTTCCTGATCTATGCCTTCGACGCCCGGGCGCTTGCCCGGTGGGACATCCCGGAATCGGCCCTGCCGCCGGGCAGTGAAGTGACGGGTCGCCGGGAAAGCCTGTGGGCGGGCTACAAGTTCTATATCCTCGGCGGCGGCCTGTTGTTCGCGGCCCAGACCGCGCTGGTGGTCGGGCTGGTGGTCAACCGCCTGCGCCGCCGCCGGGCCGAGACCGCCCTGGCGGCGCTCAACGCCTCCCTGGAGGAGCGTGTGATGGCGCGCACCCGGGAACTGCACGAGGCCAACGAGGAACTCCATGACGCCAAGGAAGCGCTGGAAAATCTCAACGCCAGCCTGGAGCGCCTGTCGCGCACCGACAGCCTGACCGGACTGCCCAACCGCCGCCGGGCCGAGGAAGCGCTGCACGAGGCCCTGGTGCGATTCCGGCGATACGGCCATGGTTTTGTGGTGGCCATGGCCGACATCGACCATTTCAAGCAGATAAACGACGCCATTGGTCATGACGCCGGCGACGCGGCCTTGCGCCACGCGGCCCGGGCCATCGCCGGCAGCCTGCGCGAGACCGATCTCGTCGCGCGCTGGGGCGGCGAGGAGTTCCTGCTCCTTATGCCGGACACCGAAGAGGCGGGGGCGAGTCGGCTTTTGGCCCGGATTTGCGACTGCCTCGCCTCGGCTGCCCCGGGTTGCGCCGGCCTGTCGGCTCCGCTCACGGCGACCTTTGGCGCGGCCGGCATACGCCCGGGCGAAAGCCTCGAAAAACTGCTTCGCCGGGCCGATCAGGCCCTGTACCGGGGCAAGGCCATGGGCCGCAACAGGGTCGTCTGGGACGCTGGGGACGGGGGCGAGAACGTCGTCCTTTGAATAGGATGATTGCGGCATGTTCCCCGTGGAGCGGCGGCTTGCGGGGCGCGGGGCCGGAAGCTTGGGGGGATGGGCGGCAGGGTTGGCGTCCCTGTCCAGGATTTGCGGCGCAAGCCGCGTGCCTGCGGCAAACGGCCGACAGCCAGCAGGCCGGCGGCCGGCGTCCTGACCGTCAGGGAGCCGGTTGCGACGCCGGGACGGGACAGGGCGAAACCGCGACGCCAAAGTCCTTGTGGTTTGGGGTCCGTTTCAGGAGGCCGGCGGGTTCGCATCCGCCTTGTTGGCCTATGCTTCGCGCCGCGTCCGTGCGCGCGTGGTTGGCGGTACGCGCGTGCGGCCGTTTCGCCCTGTCTCGTCCGGGCATCCCCGGGGAGATGGCGGCATGGAGCGGCCTGCGGGGGCCGACTCGCCGCTTCCCGTCGCGGCGAAAAGGTGCTAGAGAGAAAGATTACGCCGCGATTTGCGATTTTTTTCACATGTGCGGCAAAAATGCAACCCCTGGGTCCCGTGCAACCTGTTGGAATTGCACGGGCCGTTTTTTTATTTTCGCCCAGGGCTTTTCGGGCTGGCCTTGTAGCTGGGCAAAGCCGCCTCCCGGCCTGCCCGCCGGCCCATCGCGAGGGAGCTGGCCTATCTGGCCTACGGTCGGCAAGGGCCGGCCAGGCCGACGCCGGCAGCGGCATCGGCCTGGCCGGGTGTCCCGTCAAGCCATCCATGCCCGTTGGGCCTGCCGGGAAGACGCCCGGCCCACAGGCTCCGGAAGGCTTCCGGCGCTCAACAAGCCGGAATGACGGCGCCAAGCAACCGGGTTAGGTTGGCTTCGGCGTTCTTGGCCGTGGCCAGGACGTCTTCCAGGGTGGTTTCGGCCATGCAGTCGGGCAGGTTGACGTTGGTCAGGCAGGAGACGACCAACACTTCCAGCCCCAGGTGGCGGGCGGAGATGACTTCGGTGACCGTGGACATGCCCACGGCGTCGGCCCCGAGCAGCCGCAGCATCCGGGTTTCGGCCGGGGTTTCCAGGCACGGGCCGAGCACCCCGGCGTAGACGCCGCGCTCCAGGCGCAGCCCCAGCTCCAGGGCCTTGGCGTCGGCGATTTCGCCCAGCCGGCGGCTGTAGGCCTGGCTCATGTCCGGGAAGCGCGGCCCGGCGCCGTCGTCATTGGGACCCACCAGCGGATTGCGCCCGGTCAGGTTGATGTGGTCGGTCACCCGCATCAGGCCGCCGGCGGCGAAGTGGGGGTCGAGCGCCCCGGCGGCGTTGGTCAGCGCCAGGACGCGCACCCCAAGCCCGGCCAGCAGCCGCACGCCAAAGGCCACGTCGCGGGGCGAGTGCCCTTCGTAGAGGTGGAGGCGGCCGGACAGGAGCAGTGTCGGCCGGCCGGCGATGTGGCCCAGGGCCAGGGTCCCGGCGTGGCTGGGGGCGGTGGACCGGGGGAAGCCCGGGATGTCGCGAGTGGCCATTTCCTTGCGCTCGGCCAGGGCGGCGGCCAGGCCGCCCAGGCCCGTGCCCGAGACCAGCCCCACGCAACCGGCCGGAATGTCGCCCAGACGGCTGAGGACGGCGTCGGCGGCGCGCTTTACATCGTCGTTGTAAACCATATACAGCACTCCTGTTGCCGCTTGTCGTAGCATGGGGCCGGCCGGTCGGGAAGGGGGAGGCCTTTCCCGGACGCGAAAGTCCCCCAATCCGCCCCTATACGGACACAACGCATGGATCTTGGGACGTTTCTAGGCCTTGCGTCGGGCATTTCCCTGGTGCTCGGGGCCATTTTCATGGGCGGCTCGCTGCGCGAGTTCATCGACATTCCAAGCCTCATGATCGTGGTCGGCGGCACCATCGCCTCCACCTGCGTGGCCTTTCCCATCCGCGAGGTGATGCAGGCCTTCGCGGCCATGCTGCAGATTTTTTCCTCGCGCAAGGTCAGCGACGCCGAAGTGGTGGAGATGATGGTGCGCATCGCCGAGATCAGCCGCCGCGAGGGCTTGCTGGCCCTGGAAAACATCCAGACCGACAACGCCATCCTCAAGAAAGCCTGCCAGCTCATCGCCGACAACGCCGATCCGGGGCTCATCCGCGAGACGGTGCGCATCGAAATCAGCTCCATGAAGCGCCGCCATGCCGTGGGCGAGGCGGTGTTCAAGTCCCTGGCCGGTTTTGCGCCGTCGTTCGGCATGATCGGCACGCTTATCGGCCTGGTGCAGATGCTCGGCCGGCTGGACGACCCCAAAAGCGTCGGCCCGGCCATGGCCGTGGCGATTATCACCACGTTCTACGGTTCGCTGTTGTCCACGCTCTTCTTCCTGCCCGTGGCCGGCAAGCTGCGCGCCCGCACCATCAGCGAGGCCCATCAGCTCGACATCATTTTCGAAGGGGCCAAGTGCATCCTGCAAAACAACAACCCCCGTCTGGTCTACGAGAAGCTGTCGTCGTTCATTGCCCCCAAGGAGCGCCGCAATGTCCGAAGATGACGACAACTACGACGAGGAGATCGAGGAAGCCGAAGCGCCCAGCGAGTGGCTGACCACCCTGGCCGACATGTCGATGCTTTTGATGAGCTTTTTCATCATGCTCTTTTCCATGTCGAGCCTGGACGTCAAGAAGTTCACGGAATCGTTTTCCTCGGTGAAAACGGCCCTGGGCCACAAGGACAAGGCCGTCACCATGGCCCCCATCTCCACCGGCGACATGAACGTGCTGGTGGAACAGGCCAAGCTCAAGCAGCGCATCATCGGCGAGCAGCGCCGTGTCTACGACCAGTTTCGCACCTACGTCTCGTCCAAGGGTTTAGAGGGTGTGGTGGCTGCCGCCCTGGAAGCCGGCAAGATCACCATCGGCTTTCCGGCCGGGGTGCTTTTTCCCAAGGACGGCGTGGACCTCACCGAAGAGGGCAAGGCCAGGCTGCGCACCCTGTTTGATTTCCTCATCAAAGCCTCGGGAGAGCGCATCAACATCAAGGGCTTTACCGACAACGAACCGCCCGGAGCCGGCAGCCGCTACCGCGACAACTGGGAAATCTCGTCATTGCGAGCCGTTGCCGTTTTGCGCTACATGGTCTCCCTGGGCATGCCGCCCAACCGATTGACAGCCACCGGATTAGCTGATTTAGAACCCCTCTACCCCAACGACACCCCAGAACACCGGGCCAGGAACCAGCGCGTGGAGTTTGTGTTGGAACGTTGGATCGGCGACTAGGAGACGGGGTATGATGGACGTGACGTTCGAGCTCGAAGGCGAGGTCGGCAAGCGGGCCGCCCATCGCGAACGCGTGCGGGGCCTGGTCGCCCGGCTGGACGACGAGACGGACGGCTTTGTCGTGCATGACGTCAGCGCCTCGGGCCTGGCCCTGGTCGATCCCGAAGCGCGGCTCAAGGACGGCCGCGACTGCCGTCTGGCCTTGGGCATCGGCCCCCGGGAGCTTATCACCGGGCTGCCGGCCAGGGTGGTGCGGCGGGCTGGAGACGGCCTGGCCGGGTTGGCCTTTGGCGAGCTGTCCCTGCGCCAGGAAGCCTGGCTCGACAAGCTTGTCCTGGAAATCCAAAAGCGGCGCATCGATTTGCGCAAGTCGCGCCAAGACGCCGAAAACCCTGAGGATAAAAAGATCCATCGTGTCGACGAAAAAACATAAAGTCCTGGTGGCCAACCGGGGCGAAATCGCCATACGCATCATCCAGGCTTGCGTTTCGCTCGGCCTGGATTTTGTTTGCGTCTACACCCGGGCCGACGAAGGCTCGGGACATCTTGCCCTGGCCCGGCAGCTCGGCGGCCCCGAGGCGGCCTACCGCGTCAGCTCCTACCACGACGCCAACGAACTGCTGGCCGTGGCCGACCATGCCGGCGCCACCGCCATCCATCCCGGCTACGGCTTTTTCGCCGAGGATTTCCGGTTCGCCCGGCGCGTGGCCGAGCGCAAGCGCGGGCTCATCTTCATCGGTCCGTCCTGGCGCATCATCCGCACCCTGGGCGACAAGATCAACACCAAGCGCCTGGCCCGAAGCCTGTCCATCCCCACCGTGCCCGGCTCCGACCGGCCGGTCTACGACGAGATGGAAGCCGAGGAGATCGCCGAGACCCTGTTCGCCTTCCAGGCCGAGCAGGGCATCGCCAACTCCGTGGTCCTGGTCAAGGCCTCGGCCGGCGGCGGCGGCATGGGCATCGAGGAAATCTACGACATCGAGCAGTTCAAGACCGTGTACCGGCGCATCCGCAACTACGCCAAGCGCCAGTTCCACGACGAAGGCGTGCTGATCGAACAGCGCATCTTCGACTTCAACCACCTCGAAGTCCAGATCGTGGCCGACCGCACCGGCACGGGCATCGTCCACTTCGGCACGCGCAACTGCACCATCCAGTCCACCGGTCGCCAGAAACGCGTGGAGATCGCCCCGGGATTCCGTCCCGAGGAGATCACCTACGCCTTCGACGCCGCCAAGCTGCTGGACGACATCACCGGCTACTCCCTGGCCATGGCCCGGGAGGTGGGCTACGACAACGTCGGCACCTGGGAATGGATCGTCTCGCCCACGGGCCAGCCCTTCCTCATGGAAGTCAACACCCGCATCCAGGTGGAAAACGGCGTGTCCGCCGCCATCTCGCGCATCAAGGGCCAGGGCGACGTCAACATCATCGCCGAGCAGATCCGCCTGGGCCTGGGCGACGTCATGGGCTACGACCAGTCCGACATCACCTTCGAGGGCGTGGGCATCGAATACCGGGTCATCGCCGAGGACCCGGCCAACCGCTTCACCCCCTGGGTCGGGCGCATCGACCAGTTCCTGGCCCCGAACCTGCCCTATGCCAAGCTCCATACCCACATTCCCATGGACGCGCCCTACGAGATCCCGACCGAATACGACCCCAACCTGGCCCTGGCCATCATCTGGGGCAAGGATCTGGCCGAGGCCAAGAAGCGCGGCACGGACTACCTCGATGAACTGACCCTGTCCGGGGCCGACGGCACGGGCGCGGAGATGAAGACCAACATCCGCTATCTGCGGGAGAAGACCGCCACCATCCTGCAGTTCTGATGTCGCGTCGGCCGGAAAACGCTCCGTTTGCCGGCCCAAGGAAATACCAACTCAGCGTGCCGCCCCGTCCCCGGGCCTCCCGGGAACCGTCCGGGGCGACACGAGCGTTCCGCCGCCGGGCGGCCGGGACCGGGAAGACACTCTATGGAAATCGAAAAGCGCGTAGTCGAACTGACTGATCGCTTAAGCTATATCAAAGACATCTTCGGCGGCCGCGAGAACGCCAATATCGCGCTTATGCAGGCTCGCCTCGACGAGTTCGCCGTGCGCGAACGCGAGGCCAGCCCGGGCGAGCGCGCCCAGATGGTGCGCCAGATCGAGGATCTCTTCGACTTCCTCGAAAAAAAGCTCGACGACGAGCTCGTGCCCATGGACATGGTGCGCATCGTGCGCCATCCGGCCCGCATCTCGCTCAAGGACATCCTGGAAAACGTCTACGACAACTACACCGAGATCGGCGGCCAGGACGAATACTCCATCGACCCGAGCATGCTCATCGCCCGGGCCTACATCACCCGCCGCCACGGCGACAAGGTCGTCAACCAGCCGGTCATGGTCATCGGCCAGGAAAAGGGCCACGGCCAGGAATTCCGCAACGGCGGCTCGGTCAAGCCCTGGGGCAACGCCAAGGCGTTGCAATACATGAAGGTCGCCGAGACCGAACGCATCCCCATCCACTCCTACGTCTTCACCCCCGGCGCGTTCCCCGTCGAGGACTACCCCGGCGCGGCCCAGCAGATCGCCCGCAACCTCTATGAAATGGGCGGGCTTCGCGTGCCGGTCGTGTCCGTCATCTCCGAGGGCGGCTCGGGCGGGGCCGAGGCCATCGGCCTGTCCGACGTGCGCATGATGCTCTCGCGCGGCTACTATTCGGTCATCTCCCCCGAAGGCGCGGCCGCCATCGAGGCCGGCATCCGCCAGGGCCAGCGCGTTCTCCCGGAGCTCATCGCCGAATGCGCCAAGCGCCTCAACATCACCGCCGCCGACAACCTGCGCATGGGCTACATCGACAAGGTCCTGGAAGAACCGGCCCTTGGCACGCGGCCCCATCACTACGACTTCTTCAAGACCCTGCGCCAGGAAATGATCCAGGCCACGGACCAGGTGTTTTTGGGCATCGCCGGCTTCAAGCTCTTCCGCGCCCTGGTCGCCTCGCGGCGCAAGGGCGGCGATCCCGAAAGCATGTTCGTGCGCTGGACCCTGGACGAGGACGCCGCCGACCGCCTGGTCTGGAAGCGCTACTGCAAATACCGCCGCATGGCCGAGACCGCCTTCCGCGACGGCCGCCCCTCCGGCGAACGCATCGCCTCCCGGGCCAAGAGCCTCGTCTGGTCGGGCTACTCGTTTATCCGCTACGATTTCGTGCGCAAGCACACCAAGGCCCTGGCCAAGGCGGCCACCGACCTTGAGGCCGAACTGCGCCTGGTCGCCCACAAGCTGACCGCGCCGCTTCGCCGCCAGGACAAGAACGCCCCCGTGGTCTGCGATCCGGCCAAGAGCCGGATGCTCACCGAACTCTCCCAGCCCGAGCAGGGGGCCTGCCTGGAGGAATTCGGCTGGCGCTACGTCTCCCCCAAGGCCGCCGAGGACCGGGCCGTCACCTGCCCCGGAGCCAAGACCTACGGCTGCCCCGACCTCTGGGCCCCGGACCTCTACGGCGACTTCGCCGGCGTGTGCGTCAACTGCGGCCACCACTTCCCCATGGAATACGAATGGGTGCTCGGCAACGTCTTCGACGCCGAGTCCATCGTGGAATACGACAACGACATCGAGGCCGGTAATCCCCTGGACTACCCCGGTTTCGAGGAAAAGCTCGACGCCGCCAAGAAAAAGACCGGCCGCAAATCCGGCTGCGTCTCCCTGGACGCCAAGATCGACGGCATCAAGCTCGTCTCCACCGTGCTCTATTCCGCCTTCCGGGGCGGTTCCGTGGGCGCGGCCGAAGGCGAAAAGTTCATCCGCGCCCTGGCCCGTGCCCGGCGCAAACACTACCCGTTTCTGGCCTACGTCCACGGCACCGCCGGCATCCGCATCCAGGAAAGCCTAAACGGCCTCATCCAGATGCCCCGCGTCACCCTGGCCGTGCGCCGCTACATTGAAGCCGGCGGCCTCTACGTGGTCCTCTACGACACCAACTCCTACGCCGGACCGGTGGCCAGCTTCCTGGGCTGCTCGCCCTACCAGTTCGCCGTGCGCTCGGCCAACATCGGCTTCGCCGGCCCGGGCGTCATCAAGGAAACGACAGGCGTCGACATCCCGCCCGACTACCACCAGGCCCACAACGCCCTGGCCCGGGGACATATCCAGGGCATCTGGGACCGCCGCGAGATTCGCAAGAATCTCAAACAGGTGCTCCTGACGATCGGCGGGCGGAATCTGTATTATCGGTAGATTGGCTGAGAGTAGAGAAGAGAAGACAAGAGAAAGATGCCTCCGGCGGGGGGGGGGGGGGGGGGGGGGGGGGGGGGGGGGGGGGGGGGGGGGGGGGGGGGGGGGGGGGGGGGGGGGGGGGGGGGGGGGGGGGGGGGGGGGGGGGGGGGGGGGG
>JAEZMB010000238.1 GCA_023435825.1 Pseudomonadota bacterium
CCCCCCCCCCCCCCCCCCCCCCCCCCCCCCCCCCCCCCCCCCCCCCCCCCCCCCCCCCCCCCCCCCCCCCCCCCCCCCCCCCCCCCCCCCCCCCCCCCCCCCCCCCCCCCCGCCGGAGGCATCTTATTCTTACTATTCACTCAACCGCGCCCGAACCCGGGCGTCGGCAATGAGCGCCGCCGCCAGGGCGGGGTCGTGGCCGTGGGCCATGTCGTTAAGCGTCCGGGCGAAAAAGCGGGCAAAGGCGTCGGCCGGCGGGATGATCTCCACGTTGCAGCCCGTGGGCGTGTTGCAAGCCAGCTCCAGGGCGGCCCCGGGCGGCGGGGTGAAGACCCGGTCCAGGGACGCGGCCAGGGTGGGGCCGAGCACGTCCAGGCGGTTGGCGTAGCCGGTGTCGAAGCCGAAGGTTCCGGTGAAACTGCGCCCGCCGGGGTAGGTCATCTGGCAGACGAAGGCCGTTTCGACCTCCGGGCCGCGCGAAAGGATGCGGCAGTCCACGGTGTCCGGCTGGCAGCCGAAGAGCACGCGGCCGGGGCTGGCGGCATAGGCTCCGAGGTCGGCCAGGGCCCCGCCGCCCAGGGCGGCGACGTGGCGGAAGTTGCCCGGCGGCAGGGGCGGAAAGGAAAAAACGGCGCTTGCGCGCGTGGGGGCCGAGCCGGCGGTGGCGAAGGCGGCCAAGAGGGCTTCGACGCGCGGATGGTCGGCCCAGACCGTGGCCTCGGCCAGGGTGAGGTTTTTTTGGGCGGCCAGTTCGGCGGCGGCCTCGGCCTCGGCCAGGGTCAGGAAGGCCGGTTTGTCCACGACGACGTGGCGGCCCGATTCCAGGGCAGCCCGGACCAGGGCGGCGTGGCGGCTGTTGTCGGTGGTGACGTAGACGGCCTCGGCCGGGCTGTGGGCCAGGGCGGCTTCGGCGTCGTCGCGCCAGACGACGGCCAGTTCGGGCGGCAGGGCCGGCCGACGGCCGCTGCGGGAGACGATCTCGACCTCGGCCAGGCCCAGGGCGGGCAGGTTCGGGGCCACCCGGCGGGCGAAGATATCGGATGCGCCGAAAACGAGGAGCTTCACGGCAGGGTCTCCAGCAGGCCCAGGCAGGCCATGAGGTTTCGGGCCTCGATGTTGACGTGGCCGTGGCGGGCCATGCGCCACAGTTGCCCCAGCGTCATCCAGGCATAGTGGTCGGGCAGGTCGAGGGATTTCCCTGGCGGCAGTTCCACCACCATATAGCGGTTCTGGAAATGGTGGAAGCGGCCGCCCTCTTCGGATTGCACGGCGTCGTAGCGCACGATGCCCTGCCCGGGATCAAGAAAATGGGCCACCAGCGGCGGGGCGCAGGCCCGGCTGGCCCTGGCGGCCACTTCGGAACAGGCAATGGTCGGCCCGATTTCCATGCCGTCGCGGTTGCCGGGCTCCAGGCTTCCCCGGGCCAGGAAATGGAGCACGCCGCCGTGGCGCTGGCACAAGAAGCCGACCAGCCCCTGGCCATTGTGGTGGAGCAACGGCTGGGACCAGCTGGTGGCCTCCCGGGTGTGGGCCTGCACGTCCACGCCGATGACGGAAAAGTAGAGTCCGGTCTCGTGGCGGATTTCCTCGTCGGTCACGATCCAGCCGCGTAGCCGATCCAGATCCAGGGAGAAAACGCGCATGGCGTGGCGGGCCTTGCCGGCCGTGAGCCAGGCCATGAGCTCGTCCATGGTCTGGCGTTCCTTGTCCGAGCGGCAAAAGGACAGGTAGACGTCGAGGCCAAAGCCGCCCACGTCGTGGATCAGGCCGTAATCCGGCCCTTCGTCGGGGTCGGCCAGGGGGATGAGCGACACCACGGTTCGGGCGTCCATGTTGACGATGTTGTCGTGGTGCAACAGCGCCTTGATCTGCCCCAGGGTGAGCCAGCGGAAATCCTCGTGCTCGGGCACGGGGCCGTCCACGGCCACCACCATGTTGCGGTTGCGCTTGCGCAAGAACCGCGCCCCCTGTTCGGGCTGGAGCTGGTCCAGAAGCACCCTGGCCCGGCCGGGCTCGGTGAAATATTCGAGGTAGCGCGGCGTGGCCCCGGCATGGACCCGGGAATAGTTGCTGTGGGTGGCCTGGACCGTGGGCGAAAGCTGGAGGATGTTGACGTTGCCGGGCTCCATCTTGGCCTGCATGAGAAAATGGAGCACGCCGTCGATCTCGCGGGCGAGAAGCCCCAGGATGCCCACCTCGGGCTGGTTGATGATGGGCTGGTCCCAGGAGGCCACCGGGCCGAAACCGGTCTGCGCCCGCAGGCCCTCGATGGCGAAAAACCGCCCCGAACGGTGCGCCAGCCGCATGGGATTTGGCGCGTAATGCCACTGGGAAAGGGCGGTCAGCGGGGCGCGGCGCACCTCGAACCGGCTGCGGTCCTTGGCGTTAAACCAGTCCAGGACGGCGGCCACGCTCGGCAGCTCGCCGGCCAGGGCCCGGCAGGAACGCAGAAAGGCCAGGCGGACGGCGGCGGCGCTCATGGCTGGGCGACCGCCTCCAAAAAGGCTTCGTAACTGCGGATCGAGCGGCTCATGTCGTAGTGGGTGCTGGCCAGCACCAGGCAGACGGCTTCAGGCGCGATGTCGCGGATGTCGAGAAAGACCATGGCCGGGATGAAAAGCCCCTGGGCCGGGTCGGCCAGGCGCACGGACATCCGGTCGCGGCCGTCGGTGAGGTCCAGGCGCAGGGAACCGGCCAGGCAGACCACGAGCTGGTCGGTGTCGCGATGGGCGTGGCCGCCGCGCTCGGCGGTCATGCCGTGCATGTAGAACACCCGGCGGATGGGAAAGGGCACGGTCTGCCCGCCCTCGACCACGGACAGCCAGCCCCGGTCGTCGCCGACGGAGGGTATGGCCACGGGCCGCACCCGGCCAAGGGGGCCTACCACCGGCGCGGCTCCCGGGCGGGCAGCAGGCCGCCGCCGTGGACCTCGCGCACCACAAACTGGGGCGCGCGGTTGGCTTCAAGGAGTCCCCGGCCGACGTATTCGCCGAGCAGCCCGAGCATGACGAGCTGGATGCCGGCGAAGATGACCACCGTGACGTACAGCGTGGTCCAGCCCGTGGGCACGTCCACGCCAAGCAGCTTCTCCAGCAGGCTCCACACGGCCATGAGCAGCCCGAAGGCGCTGACCCCAAGGCCGAGCACGGCGGACAGGCGCAGGGGGGCCACGGAAAAATTGACGAACATGGTCAGCCACAGCCGGATGAGCTTCCACAGGGTGTAGCCCGAACGGCCGGCCCGGCGGGGACAGTGCTCCACCTCGATCTGGGCGATGTTGTCGGTGACCCGCAGGATCAGGCCGTCCACGTAGGGCGAGGGGCCGGCGTAGGCGATGATGCGCTCGACCAGGAACCGGGACAGGCACTTGAAGCTGGAAAGATAGAGATGGCGCGGCTTGCCCAGCAGCCAGGTGGCCACCCGGTCGTTGAACGCGCTGCCCCAGTTGCGCACGGCGCCGTGGCACTTCTCGCGAAAAGCGCCGTAGACCACATCAAAGCCGCCGGCCACGGCGGTTTCCACCAACCGGGCCGCCTCGTGGGGGGGATTTTGGAAGTCGTCGTCCATGACCACGACATAATCGCCCCCGGCCTGGCACAATCCGGCCATGACCGCGCCATGCTCGCCGAAATTGCGGGCCAGGCGCAGGTAGGTGACGCGTCCGGGATGGCGGTCGCAGCAGGCCAGGCACTCCCGGTGGCTGCCGTCGCGGCTGCCGTCGTTGACCAGCACCACATCGGTTTCGGGCAGCGGCGGTTCGTTGACCAGGGCGTCCACCAGCCGGCCGATGGAATGCTCGGCGTTGTAGACAGGAATGACGATGGTCAGCGTGGGCGATGACGCGACTTGACTCATAACCCCTTGCCGGCGGGTTGCAGGTTGGCGGAAACGCCCCGGCCGGGCTTGCGGGCCAGGGCGAAGACGGAAAGGCCAAAAGGAAAGGCCAGGGCCTTGCCCACGATGGCGGCGTTTTCGAGACGCCGCACGGCGGCCAGGGCGGCGTTTATCGGCCCGGGCAGCGCGGCCAGGTCGGAAACCGGTTCGCGGCCGGACCGGCGACGCCTGCGGGCCAGCCGCACCAGGGCGGCGGCCGGGAATAAAAGCGTATTGGAATAGGACAAAATGTCCAGGGCAAAACCGGCCCCGGCGAGCATTTCCCGGACCTCGCCAGCCCGGTAGCGCCGCACCACGCCCACGGCCCGGTCGTGCTCGGCGTAAAGCGCCTGAAACGCCACGATATTGAGAACAAGCGCCCCGCCCGGGGCCAGCACACGATACAGCTCGGCCAGGGCCTTGGGCATCTCGCCCGGCGGCACGTTGGCCAGCACGTCCAGGGACAGGGCCACGTCAAAGGCGGCGTCGGCAAAGGGCAGGGTCACGGCCGAGGCCCGGACCAGGGGAAAATCGCCGCGCCCCCGGGCCAGGGACAGGGCCGTGGCCGACAGGTCGAGGCCCACGGGCTGCAAATCGGCCAAAATCTCCAGCACCTTGCCCGTGCCGCAGCCGGCGTCCAGGACCCGGCCCGGGCCGGACACCAGCCTCCGGCAGCGGGTCAACGCCCGGCGGACCTGATCGTGCAGCCCCAGGTACCACCAGTGCCGTTCCTCGGCCTGGCGCATGGCGGCGTATTCGGCTTCCAGCATGAACCCACGCACCTCGAAACATTTTCGAACCGTCTGGGCCGCAACGGCCGGGACGTGAAGGCTCTGTCTAGCGGTTTACCCGAAAAAAATCTATTGCACCGGGAAGTCCCGCCGCAACGAGGCCCCCATGTCGCCGCGCCATCCCCATTCGCCGCTGTTTTCCGTGATCGTCCCCGTGCTTGGCGAGGCGCGCCGCATAAACGGCGTCATCGACAACATTCACGCCGCCGGCTACGGCACGCCGCTGGAAATCGTCGTGGTCGACGGCGATCCGGCCGGCGGCACCATCCGGGCCATCGACCGGCCCGGCGTCACGGGCCTGACCGCCACGCCCGGCCGGGGCAGCCAGCAAAACGCCGGCGCGGCCGTGGCCCGGGGCGAATTCGTGCTGTTTCTCCACGCCGACACGCGGCTGCCGGCCGGAGCCTTTGCCGAGGCGGCCAGGCTATTGGAGACCCAGGCCGAACTGGCCGCCTTTTCCCTGGCCATCCGCTCCGAAAAGCCGCTCCTTCGGGCCATCGCCGCCGCCGCCACCTGGCGCTCGCGGCTTTTTTCCCTGCCCTACGGCGACCAAGCCCTGTGCCTGCGCCGGGAGCTCTTTGCCGCCATGGGCGGTTTTTGCGACATCCCGGTCATGGAGGACGTGGAGCTGGTGCGCTGTCTGCGCCGGGCCGGCGGCCGGGTGGCCGTCTCCCGGCTGCGGGTGACCACCTCGGCCCGGCGCTGGCTGGCTGAGGGCCCCCTTTTCGCCACGGTCCGCAATCTGGCCCTGCTTGCCGGCTACACCCTGGGCGTGGCCCCGGCCCGGCTGGCCCGGTTCTACCCGCCCCGGCCCATCCCCCCGACGCCCGGCCCGGCCTCCGGGAGCTGACCCGTGGCGGCCGTATCGCTGCATATCCTGGCCAAGGCCCCGCTGCCGGGGCTGGTCAAGACCCGGCTGGCCGCCGTGTGCGGCGACGAACGAGCCTTGGCGGCCTACCGGGCCATGGCCGGCAACGTCTTTCGCGCCGCCCGCTCCTCGGGCCTGCCGACCACCGTCCATTTCGCGCCGCCCGAGGCCCGGGAAGCCATGGCGACGCTTTGCGGCCCGGGATTTCGGCTCGCGCCCCAAGCCCCGGGCGATCTCGGGGCGCGCATGGCCGCCGCCCTGGCCGGAGCGTTTGCCGCCGGCGACGCGGCCGCCCTGCTCATCGGCGCGGACCTGCCCCTTCTCACCCCGGCCCTGCTCCTCCAGGCCGCCAACGCCCTTGAAAAAAAGCCGGCCGTGCTGGGGCCGGCCCAGGACGGCGGCTACTGGCTCATCGGCTTCACCCGGGCGGGGTACGCGCCCGAGGTTTTCGCGGACATGCCCTGGAGCACCGCCGCCGTGGCCGGGCTGACCCGGGCGCGTCTGGCCGCGGCCGGCCGGGACGCGGCCGAACTGGCGACCCTGCCCGACTGCGACGAGGCGGCCGATCTGGCCCGGCTGGCCGGCCCGCCCTGGCGACAGGCCCTGGACGGCACGCCCTTTGGCCAATTTCTGGCAGCGGCCCCGGCCGGGCTATTTGACCAAAATCGCGCCAACCGTTAAGGTTGTAGGAAAATACAGGCGAGCCTGGGGCTGGCCGGCACGGCATGGAGGCGCGGTTGGGGACGCCAGGCGGAGAATTGCGCGCGCGCACGCTTGTCAGCTGCTTTCTGCGCTGCTACCTGGTCGGCGCGGCGTTCAACACGCGCGGCCTGCAGCACGTGGGGCTGGCCTACGCCATGGAACCGGGGCTGGCCCGGCTTTATCCCGACCCGGCCCAGCGCGACGCCGTGTTCGAGCGCTACCTCAAGCTCTACAACACGCACTTTTTCTGGACCCCCTTGCTGGTGGGGCTTTTTTTGTCCCTGGAGGAGAAGATCGCCCAGGGCCTCGTGCCGCCGGAAATGCTTGACAACGTCAAGACCACGACGGCATTCACCCTCTCCGCCATAGGCGACACGTTTTTTTCGGCCAGCGTCATGGGCCTGTGGGGGCTTTCAGCCGCCTGTCTGGCCGCCGACGGGCGTTACGGACTGTTGGCCGGCCTCACCGCCGCCCTGTTCCTGGCCGCCCAGGCCTTCAAGGCGCTGACCTTTCGCGCCGGCTACCGCGAGGGTTTCCAGGTGCTGCGCCGCCTCAAGCGTTGGGATCTGGTCAACCTGGGCCGACGGGTCAAGGTGGCCAATGCCGTGCTGTTGTCGATTTTCTGGGTGCTGGCCAGGCCCCGGGGCGAGACCGGATCGCCCCTGGCCGACGCGGCGCTCATCGGCATCCTGGCCGCCTGGGCCGCCACGCGGCCGTCGGTGTCCCGGGAAGTGGCGCTTTTGGCCCTGGCCGCCGGCTGGGTGCTGGCCCGCTCCATGTGGCCGGCCTAGAGCCGGCATAACCGCCAGGCCCGCGCCTGGCCCGCCGCCCCGTAAGCGGCCGAGACGACGGTGGACGATGACCGAGCCGACCCTTGCCGCCCCCATGCCCGGGGCTGACGACATCCTGGCCGAAGCCGACGGTTTCGTGCTGCGCGTGCGCGTGGCCAACGAACAGGGCCTGCATGCCCGCCCGGCCGCCAAGCTGGCCCAGGAAGCCCAGAAATTTACCTGCGACATCCAGGTGCGTCAGGACGGCGGCGAAGCCGTGGACGCCAAAAGCATCCTCGACATCCTCACCATGGCCGCCGGCCAGGGCTGCGAACTGGAACTGCGCGCCGCCGGCCCCGACGCCGCCCAGGCCCTTGGCCGCCTTGGCGAACTGTTTCGCAACCGCTTCCGCTGACGCCACGACCAGTCCCTGGTGTCGCGTCCACGAAAAGCAGGCCGGAGCATTCGCGGACAACTGACAAAAACCAGTCCTTTTTCTTAAAAAATGCTATGGTATTTTTTAAGGGACGCGACACCCGCCAGGACCGGACAACCTCCAACCCCGCCGCGCCGCGGATCGCCGCCGCGCCAAGGACCAGCCCGACATGGCAACCCTCAAAGGCATCCCCGTCTCGGCCGGCATCTCCATCGGACGGGCCTTTTTCTTAAACCGCTCCGGGGTCGGCCCCCTGCCCCGCCAGACCCTACCCGAAGCCCTGGTCGCGCCGGAAGTGGACCGCCTGGAGCGCGCCTTCGAGCAGTTCGCCCAGGAAATCGAACAGGCCCGGCAGCGCATCCCGGCCGACCTGCGCGAACATGCGCTCATTATCGACTCCCACCTCATGATCCTCAAGGATCCCAAGCTGGCGGGAGTGGCCAAGCGCTACATCCAGACCCTGGGCATCAACGCCGAATGGGCCCTGGACAAGGCCGTGGCCGACCTGGAAAAGGCCTTCGAGGCCCTGGACGACCAGTATTTCCGCGACCGCATCCAGGACGTGCGCACCGTCTCGGGCCGGGTCCAGGCCCGGCTCGCCGGCCAGACCGCCGAGATCCGGGCCATCGAGAGCCGGGTGGTGCTCATGGCCCACGACGTCTCCCCGGCCGACACGGCGTCGCTGGAGACCGACAAGATCATGGCCCTGGTCACGGTCCAGGGCGGCAAGACCTCCCACACCGGCATCCTGGCCCGGACGCTGGGCATCCCGGCCGTGGTCGGCGTCACCGAACTCGAACGCGAGGTGCGCGACGGCGACCTCGTGGTGGTGGACGGGCTGCGCGGCGTGGTGGTGCTCTCCCCGGCCGAGGAGGAACTGGCCCGGCTCTCCGACCTCAAGTACCAGTTCGAGGCCTACCAGGCCGGCATCATGCGCGGCTGCCACCTGCCCGGCGAAACCATCGACGGCTACCGGCTCAAGGTCAAAGCCAACATCGAGATGCTTGAGGAAGTGCCCACCGTGGTCAACAACGGCGGCGAGGGCATTGGCCTGTACCGCACCGAATATTCCTACATGAACCGGGCCAAGCTGCCCACGGAAGAAGAACTTTACCAGGAATACCTGGATCTTGCCACGATCATGTCGCCGCGCCGGGTGACGCTGCGCACCCTCGACGCCGGAGCCGACAAGTTCGTCTCCACCCTGGGCAGCCTGGATGAGCGCAACCCGGCCCTGGGGCTTCGGGCCATCCGCCTGTGCATGCACCACCGCGACATCTTCATGACCCAGCTGCGGGCCATGCTGCGGGCCTCGGTTGCCGGCAACATTTCGGTGATGTTCCCCATGATCTCCGGGCTGCGGGAAATCCGGCAGGCCAAGGCCATGCTGGCCGAGGCCAGGGCCGAGCTGCGCCAGGAAGGCCACCGCTTCAACGCCGATCTGCCCGTGGGCATCATGATGGAGCTGCCCTCGGCCGTGATGATCGCCGAGATCCTGGCCCGGGAAGTCGATTTCTTCAGCATCGGCACCAACGACCTCATCCAGTATTCCCTGGGCATCGACCGCACCAACCGGTTCGTGTCCCACATGTACCAGCCCCTGCATCCGGCCGTGGTGCGCAGCATCAAGCACGTGGTCGACGCCGCCCACCAGGCCGGCATCGAAGTGAGCCTGTGCGGCGAAATGGCTTCCGATCCCTTCTGCGTGCCCATCCTCATGGGGATGCAGATCGACTGCATCAGCTTGACCCCCCAGGCCATACCGGGCATCAAGCGGATCATTCGCCAGGCCACCATGGACGATTGCAAAAACCTGCTTAAATTGGTTCTGGAAAGCCCGTCCGTGACCCGGACCAACGCCCTGGTCCAGGAAACCATCTTCCGGCAGTTCCCGGACGAGCTCATGTTCTATTCCTCCCTGCTCGACCGGGAGGACTCCCCGGCCCATTGACCGCTCCGGCCGCCCGGCCTACACACGACACGGACGCGGCGGGGCTGGCCGTGATGCCGCGCCCGGACCTGTCCGGTCGCGAAACGGCGGCTGCATTGCCTGCCAAAGGACGCCATGGCTGCGAAAGAATCGGGCGAGAAGCTTGTCGCCCTCAATAAAAAAGCCCGCCACCTCTATGAATTTCTGGAAAAATACGAGGCCGGTCTGGTGCTCATGGGGTCCGAGGTGAAATCCCTTCGCCTGGGGCGCATCAGCTTCAAGGACGGCTACGTGAAGTTCCAGGACGGCGAGGCGTTTCTCATCGGCGTGCACATCGCGCCCTACGAAAACGCCGGCTACGCCGGCCACGAGCCCGAGCGGCCGCGAAAGCTCCTGCTGCACACGGCGGAAATAAACGCCATGCGCGTCAAGGTGGAGCAAAAGGGGCTGACCGTGGTCCCGGTGCGGGTGTATTTCAAAAACGGCCGGGCCAAGGCCGAGATCGCCCTGGCGCGCGGCAAAAAGGTCTTCGACCGCCGCGACGACCTCAAGTCCCGCGACCTCGACCGCGACGCCGCCCGGGAACTGGCGCGGCATTAACCGGCCCAGGCCGGATCGGACGAAACCGCTGCAAGGAACGCTTTGATGGGTCGATTCCGCAAACTTTTCCTGATGGTTACGGCCTTGCTCCTGCTGGCCGCCCAGCCCTGCGCCGCCACCGACGCCGACGAACGCCTGGAGGCGTTTCTCGACGAGACGGCCGCCCTCTACGGACAAACCGAAGCCGACGTCGTCAAGAAGCTCGGCCCGCCCAGGGAACGGCAGGCCGTGCCCTTCAGCAATCCCTACGACGCCACGCCCTACGAAATCATCACCCTCACCTACGACGGGCTGGTCGTGTCGCTGTACAGCATGGAAGAAGGCCAGCGGCAGTTCTTCCACCAGATCCGCATCTTCGCCGCGCCCGGCTGCTTCGCCCGGGGCGTGTGCCGGGGCATCCCCCGGGAACGCCTGGCCATCGCGTTGGGGCAGCCCGAGGAGGTCGAAGGCAACGTCTGGCGCTATTCGGACGTCAGCGGCTACAACGAAGTGTCCTTCACCTTTGACGCCGCCGGGGCCGTGGACACCATGACCTGGACCGCCGAGGCCGACTGATCCCATGAGCCCCACCCCGACCCTGCCCGCCGACGTCCGCCGCGCCCTGGAAAAAATCTTCCCCGGCGACGCCGCCGTGTTCAGCCCGGAAGAGATGTTCGTCTACGGCGTCGACGCCTCGCGCCGCCACGCCCTGCCCGCCGCCGTGGTGCGCCCCGACAACCTGGAGCAGGTGCGGGCGCTTCTGGCCCTGGCCCAGGACAAGCGCCTGCCCGTGCTGCCGCGTGGCCGGGCCACCAACACCGTGGGCGACTGCACTCCGGTGGCCGGCGGCGTGGTCGTCTCCACGGCCCGGCTGAACCGCATCAAGGACATCGACGCCGACGACTTCGTGGCCGTGGTCGAACCCGGCGTGGTCACGGCCGATCTCCAGGCCGAGGCGGCCGGGAAGCGCCTGTTCTATGCCCCGGACCCGGCCAGCGTGAAATTTTCCACCGTGGGCGGCAACGTGGCCACCTGCGCCGGCGGCATGCGGGCCGTCAAGTACGGCGTCACCCGCGACCATGTGCTGGGGCTGACCGCCGTGCTGCCCGGCGGCGAGGTCGTCCACTGCGGCCGGCGCACCCATAAAAACGTCGTGGGCCTCGACCTTGTGCGCCTCTTTTGCGGCTCCGAGGGGACCCTGGGGATCATCACCGAACTGACGGTGAAGCTCCTGCCCCTGCCGGCGGCCACGGCCACCCTGGCCCTGGCCTTTGCCGACGTGGACGCGGCCCTGACCGCCGCCGGCGACGTGTTTCGGGCCGGCATCCTGCCGGTCGCCCTGGAATTTATGGCCCGGGAGGCCATGGCCGCCGTGGCCGCCATCAGCCCCGTGCCCTGGCCCGAGACGGCCGGCGCGGCGCTTATCATCCGCCTGGACGGTTCCCCCGAGGCCGTGGCCGCCGATCTGGCCCTGCTCGAAGCCGCCACCAAGCCGGCCGGGCCGGTCTGGAGCCGCCGGGCCGCCACCCCGCAGGACGAGGAAGCCGTCTGGGAGCCGCGCCGGCTGCTCAACCCCGCCTCCTTCAAGGCCGCCCCGGACAAGATCAGCGACGACGTCACCGTGCCGCGCGGCAAGCTTCGGGCCGCCGCCGCCGGCATCAAGGCCGTGGCCGACGAACTGTCCCTCAAGATTCTCCTTTTCGGCCATGTGGGCGACGGCAACCTGCACGTCAACATCATGCACGACGCCGCCAATGCCGACGAGCGCGCCAGGGCCGAAACCGCCCGGGAACGCATCCTGTCCCTGGCCCTGTCCCTGGGCGGCACCCTGTCCGGCGAGCACGGCGTGGGCCTGTCCAAGCTGCCCTTTATCGACCGCCAACTTTCCCCCGTCGAGCGCGGGCTCATGGCCCGGATCAAGGCCGCCTTCGACCCCTACGGCATCATGAACCCCGGCAAGGCCTACTAGACGTGTCCACGGAACTCACTCCCGTCCACTGCCTCCACGGCCAGGGCCGCCGCCCGACCTGCATCCTGTGCGGCCGCTGCCTGCCCGTGTGCCCGCTGTTCGCGGCCACCGGCCGCGAGGAGCTTTCCCCGCGCGCCAAGTTTTTCCTGGCCAAGGCCCTGGGCGAAGGCCGGGCCGAGCTGTCGGCCAAGGCCGCCGAGATGCTCACCACCGCCTGCCTGTCCTGCGGCCGCTGCGAGGACGCCTGCCCGCTGGGGCTTTGCGGCCCGGATCTGGTGGCCGAAATCCGCGCCGCCCATCCCGGTTTCGCCGGCATGCTGTGGAAGCTGTGGGTCGAGCGGGCCGGGCTGGCCTGGCCCCTAGCCATGACCCTGGGCAAACTGCTGCCCGGCAACATCCCCATCGCGGCCGTGTCCCGGGCCCGGGACGCCCTGGCCGCCCTTGGCGCGGGCAAGGCCCCGGCCCCCTGGCTTTTCCCCAAGACTTTCGACACGCGCCACGCCGGCAAAAAGGCCGTCATCTTCGCCGGCTGCGTGGCCGAGCACGCCAACCCGCGCTGGAAGGCCGAAGCCGCCCGGCTCCTGGAGGGCCTGGGCGTCGAGGTCCTGCCCGATCCGGGATTCACCTGCTGCGGCTGCACCCTGGGCCACGCCGGCGCGCCCCAGGCCCAGGCCGCCATGCAGCAGCAAAATATCGACGCCTGGCGCAGGGCCGGCCGGCCGCTCATGGTGGTTTTTTGCGCCACCTGCCGCTGCGGGCTGCGGGCCTACGCCCGCAAGGACCTGGGGCTGGCCATGGACGAACTTACGCCGTGGCGCGACAACCTCGTCTCCCTGGCCGAACTGCTGGGCGACACCACCTTCGAGATCGGCCAGGCCGCGCCCCCGGCCGTGCGCTACCACCGCCCCTGCCACGGGGCCGGCGGCAACCAGGATCTTGCCCTTTTGCGCCGCATCATGGGCGAGCGCCTCGTTTTCCGGGAAAACGAAACCCCGTGCTGCGGTTTCGGCGGGCTGACCAAGCTCACCCATCCCGACCTGTCCGAGGCCGTGGCGAAAAACGCCCTGGCCGTCTATGCCCCCAAGCCCGGCGAGCAGATCGTCACCGGCTGCTCGGGCTGCGTCACCCAGCTGCGCGCCGCCGCCCCGGACGGGGTGGGCGTGGGCCACTGGCTGGAAACCATCGGCTAACAAGCCTTAGCGACCATTTTTCGGGGCCTTTTTTCCTACCGCCCCGCATCCATAAAGGAGTCCCTGTCATGCTCAAAGCCATTGCCCACAAGGTCTTCGGGTCGCGCAACGAGCGCTACCTCAAAGGCCTTCGCCCGCTCATCGAGGCCATCAACGCCTTCGAGCCGCAAATCCAGGCCCTGTCCGACGACGCCATGCGCGCCCGGGTGGCCGAGCTGCGCCAGGAGGTGGCCGACGGCCGCCCCCTCGACGACGTGCTGCCCGAGACCTTCGCCATCGTGCGCGAAGCCTCGGTGCGCTCCCTTGGCATGCGCCACTACGATGTCCAGCTCATCGGCGGCATCACCCTGCACCAGGGCAAGATCGCCGAGATGAAGACCGGTGAAGGCAAAACCCTGGTCGCCACCCTGCCCGTGGTCCTAAACGCCCTGTCCGGCAAGGGCGTGCACCTCATCACGGTCAACGACTACCTGGCCAAGCGCGACGCCGCCTGGATGGGCAAGCTCTACGGGTTCCTGGGGCTTAGCGTCGGCGTCATCGTCCACGGCCTCGACGACCAGGAGCGCCAGGCCGCCTATGGCGCGGACATCACCTACGGCACCAACAACGAATTCGGCTTCGACTACCTGCGCGACAACATGAAGTTCTACCAGGAACAGCTCGTGCAGCGGCCGCTCAATTTCGCCATCGTCGACGAAGTGGACTCCATCCTCATCGACGAAGCCCGCACCCCGCTCATCATCTCCGGCCAGGCCGAGGACTCCTCGACCCTCTACGCCCGGGTCAACGCGCTCATTCCCATGCTGCACAAGGAAACCCACTTCACCGTGGACGAAAAGGCCCGCACCGTGCTCCTCACCGACGAGGGCGTGGCCCGCATGGAAGACGTGCTCAAGATCGACAACCTGTTCGATCCGGCCAACATCACCCTGCAGCACCACGTGCTCCAGGCTTTAAAAGCCCACCACATCTTCCAGCGCGACGTGGATTATGTCGTCAAGGACGGCCAGGTCATCATCGTTGACGAATTCACCGGCCGCCTCATGCCCGGCCGGCGCTATTCCGACGGCCTGCACCAGGCCCTGGAAGCCAAGGAACTGGTGGAAGTCGAGGCCGAGAACCAGACGCTGGCCACCATCACCTTCCAGAACTACTTCCGCATGTACAAAAAGCTCTCGGGCATGACCGGCACCGCCGACACCGAGGCCGTGGAATTCCGCGAGATCTACGGGCTGGAGGTCATCTCCATCCCCACCAACAAGCCCATGGTGCGCAAGGACTTCCCCGATCTGGTCTACAAGACCCAGCGGGAGAAGTTCGAGGCCATCGCCGCCGACGTCAAGGACCTCCACAAGCGCGGCCAGCCGGTGCTGGTCGGCACGGTCTCCATCGAAAAGTCCGAGCTGCTCTCGGACATGCTCAAGAAGACCGGCGTGCCCCATGACGTCTTAAACGCCAAGAACCACGAGAAGGAAGCCGAGATCGTGGCCCTGGCCGGCCATGCCGGCAAGGTCACCATCGCCACCAACATGGCCGGCCGCGGCACGGACATTGTGCTTGGCCCCGGCGTCACCGACCTCGGCGGCCTGCACATCCTGGGCACCGAGCGCCACGAATCCCGGCGCATCGACAACCAGCTGCGCGGCCGTTCCGGCCGCCAGGGCGACCCTGGCTCCTCGCGCTTCTATCTGGCCCTGGACGACGACCTCATGCGCCTTTTCGGCTCCGACCGCCTCAAGGGCCTCATGGACAAGCTCGGCATGGAAGACGGCGAGCCCATCGAGAACCGCATGGTCTCCCGGGCCATCGAGAACGCCCAGAAGCGGGTGGAAGCCCACAACTTCGAAATCCGCAAGCAGCTGCTGGACTACGACAACGTCATGAACCAGCAGCGCGAGGTCATCTACTCCCGTCGCCGCGAACTCATGGGCTCCAACGAACCGGAAGCGTTCGTCCAGGAGCATATCGAGGAGATCGTGGACGAGATCTTCGCGCCCTTTGCCGCGCTCAAGGGCGAGCCCGACCCCGAGCTGCTGGAAGTCGCCGCCGCCCAGATCGAGGACATCCTCGACTACAAGATCGAGCTGGCCGACGGCGGCGAGGCCGAAAAGCAGGCCGTGCTGGAAGCCGTCACCGGCCGCCAGCGCGAGCTGGCCGAGACCGCCGGCGCGCACTACAAAGAAGTGGCCCGCTACTTCCTCCTCGACAGCCTGGACCGCCACTGGAAGGAGCATCTGCTCTCCATGGACCACCTGCGCGACGGCATCGGGCTTCGCGGCTACGGCCAGAAAGACCCCAAGCAGGAGTACAAGCGCGAAGGCTTCGAGCTCTTCCAGCAGCTTATCTACAACATGCGCGACGCCGCCATCCGGGCGCTGTCGCGGGTGCGCATCCGCTCCGAGGTCCAGGAACAGGAATTCCAGCACAAGGACGAGACCGCCAACGTGCAGTATTCCGGCGCGGCCGACGGCGGCGAAGAAGCCAAGAAAGAGCCCAAGCGCCGCGAAGCCCCCAAGGTCGGGCGCAACGACCCCTGCCCCTGCGGCTCCGGAAAAAAATACAAGAAGTGCCACGGCGCGAAATAGCGCGCCGCCACAAGGGGGGCGAACCGCTGCGGCGGTCCGCCCCCCTTGCCCGTCGGGCCGGTTTTTTCTACACCAGAGGAAACCGCGCCCCAGGCGTCAATCCCAGACAGCACCGGCAGGGCCGTCCCCGCCTGCCGACGAATCGGCGTGCCCGCGCACGCCCCTTACGGTAAGCCATGTTCGCGATTATCGGCATTGTGGTGGTTCTCGGCTGCGTCTTCGGCGGTTTCATGCTCGAAGGCGGCCATATGGGCGTGCTGTTCCAGCCCATCGAACTGCTCATCATCGGCGGCGCGGCCCTGGGGTCGTTTTTCATCGCCTCGCCCAAGTCCATCGCCATCGGCACCTTCAAACACGTCATGCACGTGTTCACCGGCAAGGAACCCTCGGCCGGCGACTACCAGGATCTGCTCACCCTGCTGTTCGAACTCATCAACATCGCCCGCCGCGACGGCATCGTCGCCCTGGAGCCCCACGTCTCCAAACCCGAACAGTCGGCCACGCTGAACAAATACCCGGCCATCGCCAAGAACAAGCAGCTGGCCCACTTCATCTGCGACAACATCAAGTGCCTGCTCTCCGAAGGCATCGACGCCCACCGCTACGACGACCTCATGCGCACCGACATCGCCACCATGCACCACCACGCCATGATCGCCCCGGGCGCCGTCACCAAGGTGGCCGACTCCCTGCCCGGCCTTGGCATCGTGGCCGCCGTGCTCGGCATCGTGCTCACCATGGGCAAGATCAACGAGCCGCCCGAAGTGCTCGGCCACAGCATCGGTGCGGCCCTGGTCGGCACGTTTCTGGGCATCCTCATGAGCTACGGCTTCGTCGGCCCCATGGCCAACAACCTGGAATACCAGGCCAAGGCCCAGCAGCACCTGCTGCACGTGGTCAAGGAAGTGCTGGCCGCCTTCAACTCCGGCTTCTCGCCGCTTTTATCGGTGGAAATGGGCCGCCGGGCCATCCCCGAGGACGTGCGGCCGAGCATGGACGACATGGAAGGGGCGCTGCGTGGGAAAAAATGACGGCAAGACCGTCGTCATCTACCGCGAATCCGACGGAGACCACGGCGGCCACCACGGCGGCTCCTGGAAGGTGGCCTACGCCGACTTCGTGACGGCCATGATGGCCTTCTTCCTGCTCCTGTGGCTGGTCGTCTCGCTCAAGCCCCAGACCAAGCAGGAACTCTCCCTGGTCTTCCAGGACAAGAACGTGCCCTCCAAGGAAAAGACCCAGAATCTCGAAAAGGTGCCCACCTTCATCAGCCCCGACGCCATCAAGGGCAGCCCGGAATTCAAGCTCTCCCAGGAAAACAAGCTCAAGTACGAAATCGCCATCCTCATCAAGGAACTCATCACCTCCGACCAGAACGTCAAAAACAACTCCGGAGTCAGCAACGACGCCTCCGGCGTTTTGATGCAGGTCAACAACTCCGTCATGTTCAAGCCCGGCTCGGCCGAGATCACCCCGGCCGCCGCCAAGATCATGGACGGCGTGGCCAAGATCCTGCGCGATTTCAAGATCAACCTCACCGTGCGCGGCCACGCCGACGACGACGAAGGCTCCGGCCCCTATCCCTCCAAATGGGAACTTTCGGCCGCCCGGGCCGCCGCCGCCGTGCGCTACCTGTCCGAAAAAGCCGGCATCCCCTCCACCCGCCTGCGCGCCGTGGGGCTGGCCGACAGCCAACCGCTGGTGCCGCCCACCTCGGTCGAAAACAAATCCCGCAACCGGCGCATCGAGTTCTTCTACACCAGCCCCGACATGCGCCCGGCCGAACGGGCCCAGGACGGGCCATAGATGAGGGGAAAAGGCCGAAAAAGAAGAGAAAGATGCCTCCGGCGGGGGGGGGGGGGGGGGGGGGGGGGGGGGGGGGGGGGGGGGGGGGGGGGGGGGGGGGGGGGGGGGGGGGGGGGGGGGGGGGGGGGGGGGGGGGGGGGGGGGGGGGGG
>JAEZMB010000240.1 GCA_023435825.1 Pseudomonadota bacterium
CCCCCCCCCCCCCCCCCCCCCCCCCCCCCCCCCCCCCCCCCCCCCCCCCCCCCCCCCCCCCCCCCCCCCCCCCCCCCCCCCCCCCCCCCCCCCCCCCCCCCCCCCCCCCCCGCCGGAGGCATCTTCACTCTTCTCTTACCCAAACATCTCGTCGGGCAGATCGGCGTTGGAGTGGACGTTCTGGACGTCTTCGTTGTCTTCGAGCATGTCGATGAGTTTCAGCAGCTTCTGACCGGCTTCGAGGTCCAGGGGCACCATGTTGGCCGGCACCATGGCCACTTCGGCGTCTTCGGAGACCATGCCGGCGGCTTCGAAGGCGGCGCGCAGGGGCTCGAAATCGGCCGGGGCGCAGTGCACTTCCCAGACGTCGCCTTCGTCCATGATTTCCTCGGCCCCGTGTTCCAGGCCCACTTCCATGAGCTGGTCTTCGGTGAAGGTCTTGGGGAAGGAGAAGACGCCCTTTTGGGAGAACATCCAGGACACGCAGCCGGATTCGCCCATGGCTCCGCCGCCCTTGGAGAGCAGGTGGCGCACTTCGGCCACGGTGCGGTTGCGGTTGTCGGTGGCCGCTTCGACCAGGATGGCGACGCCGCCCGGGCCGTAGCCTTCGTAGAGGACCTCTTCCAGGTTTTCGCCGGCAAGCTCGCCGGTGCCCTTCTTGATGGCCTGATCGATCTTGTCCTTGGGCAGGTTCACGGCCTTGGCGGCGGCGATGGCGGATTTGAGGCGCTGGTTGAGCGCCGTGTCGGCCCCGCCGGCCCGGGCGGCCAGCATGAGTTCCTTGGTCACCTTGGTGAAAAACTTGCTCTTCTTGGCGTCCTGCACCGACTTGCGGGCCTGGATGTTGTGCCATTTGCTATGTCCGGCCATGGTTCCTCCTGGAAAAAGTCTCGGGGGTTACCCGTGTAGTTTGCTGGGTCATGTCGACGGTCCGGGTGGTCCCGGTCCGCTGCCGCAAGGAGCGAGGGCTGGCCCTCGGTCGCGCCAATTCTCAAGAAGCGCGGCTAGTCGTTTGGCGGCAAGGGCGAAGGTGCGGGATCGTCGGGCTGGCCCACGGGCGCGATAAAGCCGGTGGCCACGAAGAAGATTTCCTTGCTCTCGGCCCGGGAGCTTTTGGGCTTGGCCACCCGCACGGCGGAAAAATACTGGCGCAGCCCCTTCTGGAAAGCCGGCGAATCCGGCCCCTGGAAGATCTTGACCACGAACGCGCCGCCGGGCTTAAGCCGCGCCACCGCCACAGACAGGGCCGCCTCGCACAGCTCCAGGGACCTGGCCTGGTCGGTGAACTTGTGGCCGATGGTCTTGGGGGCCATGTCGCTTAAAACGACGTCAAAGGGGCCGAAACGCTCGAAGGCCTCGGTGATATCCGGCCCGGGTTCGAGCATGTCGCCGATGAGGTAGGTGACGTTACCCGGAAAGGCGGTGCCGGCGGGATTGAGGTCGATGCCGAGCACCCGGCCGGACGGCCCCACCCGCTTGGCGGCGTAGAGGGTCCAGGAGCCGGGGCAGGCTCCGAGATCGAGGACAGCCGCGCCGGGGGTCAGCAGGCGCGATTGTTTTTCGATCTCCTCAAGCTTATAGACCGAACGCGCCGGATAGTTGTCCTGCTTGGCCTTGTTGAAATAGTGGTCGCGGTACGTTTTCATGACGGGCAACCCCGATACCGTTTACCGGACAAGCTTTCAAGGAAAAGACGCCGCCATGGCCCACATGGACCGCCCAAACCGTGCCGTTGTCGTCGACGAGACCGGCGCGCGCCGCACCCTGGCCGCCGGGGAAGCCGCTTTCGAGGCCCTGACGACAGGCGGACGGCCGCTTTTTTTGGGCCTTGGCCCCGATCCGGGCGTCGCCGCCGCCCTGGCCGGCGGGCAGCCGGCCGACTGGCTGGAATGCCCGGCCTTCGAGGCGGCCATGGGGCCGGATTGGCTTGCGCGCCTGCCGGCCGGCTGGCGACGCCTGCCCCCCGGCGATCTGACGCCCGGGCGCGTCCGGGCCGCCCGCGTGATGCGCTATCGTCAAAACAGCCGGCTCTTTCCATCGTTTTGGGGGCCGGTCCTGGCCCGCATCCAACTGGCCCTGCTCCCCGGCCCGGACCGGGCCGTGCGCAGCCCCGGGGTCATCCTACCGCGCCCGGCCAAGGGCTTGCTGGAGCCGGAAATCGCCCGGGCGCTGACGGTGCTTGGCCGACCGGCCATCGACATCGCGCCCGAAGCCTGCCCGGCCGCCCTGGCCGCCCTGCTCTCCCGGCAGACGCCGTCCGCTCTGCTCTCCATAAACGGGGCCGGCCTGGATGACGAGGGAATTTCCGCCGCCCTTTTGGCCGAGGCCGGGGTTCCCCTGGCCATCTGGTTCGTGGACAACCCATTCCATATATTGGGCCGCTTTCGCGGCAGCTTCTGGAAGCAGGCGCTCCTGGCCGTCACCGACGACAGCTTTATCGAACCGCTGCGGCAATTTGGAGCTGAACAAATCCTGCATCTGCCGCTTGGGGCAAGCGCCCATTTCCTTGCGGCCGCGCCCACGCCGGGGCTGGCCGATCGGGCGGTCTTTGTCGGGCGCAGCGCCTTTGCCGGGCGCGACACGTTTTTCGCCGGCTGCCGGTTGCCGGACGGGCTGACGGAAACGGCCCGGGCCATGGTCGCGGGCGGCGGCCGGCCGGACTACTTCTGGTGGACGGAAAAATTGGGGTCCGGGCCGCTGTGGCCCGGCAAGGCCGGCCGCGCCGCCGGGCTGGGGGCCGAGACGGCCTCCCTGGCCCTGCGGGCCGGGGCGCTTGCCGCCGTGGCCGAGGCTACGGCGCTGGTCGTCCACGGCGACGCGGGCTGGCGGGATTTGTTGCCCGAGGGCGTCACTCTGCTCCCGCCCGTGGATTACTACGGCGCGCTGCCGGGCATCTACGCCGGAGCCGGGGTGACGTTAAACGCCACCAGTCTGCTGCTTCCCCGGGGGCTCACTCAGCGCCATTTTGACGTCTGGGCGGCCGGCGGCTGTCTTGTCACCGACGCGACCCCGGGCCTGGACCTGTTTCCGGCCGCTTTGACCGCGCCCATAAGCTACGCTTCGCCGGGGCAGGCCGGCCCCTTGGCCGCGAACATGCTGTCCCAACCGAATCTTCGGGCCGATCTGGCCGCGTCCTGGCGGGAGGCCATCGCCGCCGGGCACCGCTACGAACACCGGTTGGCCGCCTTGTTGGCGCGGTTGTCAGACGATTGCTGACCGCCTGACGCCACTGCCGGCGTCCGCCTTCATCCGCGTCCTCCTCCCGTGAAGCCATGGCCCCTGGATCGCGAACGCGACCCGCTTTCCCCGCCCAGGGACGGCTCCCGCCCCCAAGGCGCATCCCGTTTATTTGACCGGCAGCCGCCAGGACGGATCGTAGCGCCCCTGCCTGGGCCGGCGCGAGGTGCCGCCGTGCAGCCCCCGGCGCACGAAATAGAGCAGTCGCTTGCTGAACTTGGCCGCCCAGACGTCGCAGGCCTTGTCCTGACGGATGCGCTCCACCAGATTCTCGGCCCCGCCGGGCAGCCGCTCGCGCCGGGCAAAACGCCGCCGCAAGGCATAATGCCCCAGTTCGTCAACCAGGATCATGGTCTTGCGGAAATCCCGGATCGAGCGGTTGACGTAAATGTGGTAGCGGCCGTCGCGAAACAGCAAAAAACCCCAGCTATCAATGTCGTCGACCTCGGTGACCACGAGGTCGTCGCGTTTGCCGGCCATTTCCATGAGCCTGGCCAGTAGGCCTGCCATAGGCGCTCCTTTGCCGGCACGGGGCCGACCTTCCATGGATAAGCCTTGCATCCGGGCCGTCAAGACGCGGGCGGCCAGGGGCGATGCTTGTGCCGCCAACGATGGCATGATAACCATTTTCAGGCAATTGATTGTCCCGTAAACGGCCAGACGTACCCAAGGCCCGACCATGGCGCTCCTCGAATACCGAAACTGCCCCCACTGCGGCCATTCGACCTGGCAGGAATTCACGCCCCTGGCCGACGCCGACAGCTCCTACTGGCGCTGCCGCGACTGCGGCGACCGGCGCGCCGCCAAACGCGTGCGCATCGACGAAACCGCCCTGCTCCACCGGGGCCGGCTGCAAACCACCACGGTCTGCGCCGACGTGCTCATCCGCGACATCAGCCGCGACGGCGCGCGGCTGTGCCTGGATGAAGACATGCCCGTCGAACTCGCCGTGGACCAGACCGTGTCGTTCAATCCCCAGCTCCAGCCCTTCGGCGAACTGGCCCACTACATCCCCAGCGTCGTGCGCTGGATCAAAGGCTACGAGTTCGGCCTGCTCTTCACCCGCCCCCTGGCCATCTCGTCCGGCGACATCCGCCGCATCGTCAAGAACTGAGCCCCGTCCCGCCCCCTTCGGCCGTTGCCTCCGCCCCGCCAAGGGCGTATGCTGGATCAGACCGGAATCTTCCGGCCTTCCCTCAACCCAGGCGCGGCGCGGTTAGCGATGGACTACGAAAAGATTCGGCACGCGGCAAAGACCGGCGACAAGATCCTCGAACTGGCCGTCTCCATCGGCCTCGATCCGGCCCGCCACACCATCCAGGAACTGGCCGACCGGCTGCTGGCCAAGGCCCTGGCCGAAAGCGGCGCGGACGCGCCGTGCGGCAAGTGAGGGGGTGAGAAGAAGATGAAGAGAAGATGCCTCCGGCGGGGGGGGGGGGGGGGGGGGGGGGGGGGGGGGGGGGGGGGGGGGGGGGGGGGGGGGGGGGGGGGGGGGGGGGGGGGGGGGGGGGGGGGGGGGGGGGGGGGGGGGGGG
>JAEZMB010000245.1 GCA_023435825.1 Pseudomonadota bacterium
GGGGTGCAGGGGCAGCGCCCCTGCCGGGTCCGGGCAGAGCCCGGCGGGTGCAGGGCAGCGCCCTGCCGGGTCCGGGCGGAGCCCGGAATAGGCGTGGCCTGCGACAGGGCGTTCTCGTTTTATTATGGCGAGAATTTGCGGTTGCTGGAGGCGGCCGGGGCCAGGATCGTGCCGTTCTCGCCTCTGGACGACGCGGGGTTGCCCGAGGGCCTTGGGGGCTTGTATTTCGGCGGCGGCTATCCTGAGCTGCATGCCGGGCAATTGGCTGCCAACGCGGCCATGCGCCGGGCGGTGCAGGCATTTTGCGCCGCCGGCCGGCCGGTCTACGCCGAATGCGGCGGTTTTATGTACCTGCTGGAGTCCTTGGTGGACTTGGAGGGGAAAAGCCATGCCCTGTGCGGCGTGTTTCCGATGACAGCCGTCATGGGCGGCCGTTTCGCCGCTTTGGGGTACCGGGAGGTGACGACCCGGGCGGCGTGCTGCCTGGGGCCGGCCGGGACGGTGCTGCGCGGCCATGAGTTCCACTATTCGCGGCTGGCCGCCGTGCCGGACGGGTTGCCGGCCATCTACGCCATGACCGGGCGCAAGGGAGTAGTCGAGGGGCCGGAGGGTTTCACGGCCGGGCGCACCCTTGGCAGCTACGTGCATCTCCATTTCGGCAGCAACCCGGCGGCGGCGGCGGCCTTTGTGGCGGCCTGCGCGGAGGCGTCATGAAGCGCGAGGGAAAACTGCGCGAAGGCTTCACCACCGGCACGGCGGCGGCCGGCGCGGCCAAGGCGGCCGCCGTGCTGCTGCTTGGCGGGGAAGTCCCGGAGGCCATCGACGTGCCCCTGCCCGGCGGCGGCCGGCTGGTCGTGCCGGTGGCCGAGGTCCGGCGCGACGGCGAGGGCGCGTACGGCGCCGTCATCAAGGACGGCGGCGACGACCCGGACGCCACCCACGGCGCGGCCATCGGCTGCCATGTGTCCTTTGGCGGCCAGCCTGGGGAGATCGAGGTGGACGGCGGGGAGGGCGTGGGGCGCGTCACCCTGCCCGGACTGCCGGTGGCCGTCGGGCAGGCGGCCATCAATCCGGCCCCGCGCGGGCAAATCGCCGCCGCCGTGGCCGAGGCGGTCGAAAAATGGCGCTTTGACGGCGGTCTTCGGGCCGTGGTCACGGTGGCCGGCGGCGAGGCCATCGCCCAAAAGACCCTCAATCCGCGCCTGGGCATCGTGGGCGGCATCTCGATTCTCGGCGTCAGCGGCATCGTGCGGCCTTTCAGTCACGACGCCTGGCGGGTGTCCATCAGCGAGGCCCTGGACGTGGCCCGGGCGCTGGGACATCCGGCCGTGGGATTTTCCACGGGCCGACGCAGCGAGGCCTTGCTGGCGGCGGCCGAACCGGAACTACCGGCCACGGCGCTTGTCCAGGCGGCGGATTTTTTTGCCCACGCCTTGCGGGAAGCCGCGAAACGGCGCTTTGGCCGCATCGTCTGGGCGGCCTTTGGCGGCAAGCTGGTCAAGATGGCCCAGGGGCTGGAGAACACCCACGCCTGGCGCGGGGACACGGATTTTTCCGCCCTGGCCGGCTGGTGCGCGCAGGCGGGCTGGCCCGAGGACGCGGCCTCCCAGGCCGGCCGGGCCAACACCGCCAGGCAAGCCCTGGAAGAAGCGCCCTCGCCCGGGGCCAAGGCGGCCCTGGTCGCGGTCCTGTCCCGGGAGGCGCTACGGCATATGCGGCGTTTCGCCGGCCCGAGGCCGGAGCTGTCGCTTCGGGTCTATGATTTCAACGGCGGGGAACTGACCTGCCTGGAGGACCCGGGCAGCCGGTTGTCCGGCGGGGGCGAGTGACGGCCCCACGCCGGGGCGTGGGGCCGGGATACGCGGAAAGGGTGTCGCGGACCGGGGTTATTCTTCCTTGAGGTCGCGGGTCATGAGTTCGTAGACGGCCGCCGACGGGTCCTTGTCCTTGTAGAGGATGGCGTAGACCTGTTCGGTGATGGGCATTTCCACGCCGAGCTTCTGGCCCAGGGCGTGGACGGCCTCGGCGGTCTTCACACCCTCGGCCACCATCTTCATGTCGGCCAGGATGTCCAGGAGCTTTTGGCCCTTGGCCAGGCGCAGGCCCACCTGCCGGTTGCGCGACAGGTCGCCGGTGCAGGTCAGCACCAGATCGCCCATGCCCGACAGCCCCATGAAGGTCTGGCGGTCGCCGCCCATGGCCTTGCCCAGCCGGCTCATCTCGTGAAGCCCCCGGGTGATGAGCGCGGCCCGGGCGTCGCCGCCGAATCCCAGGCCGTCGGCCACGCCGGCGGCGATGGCCACGATGTTTTTGATCGCCCCGCCAAGCTCCACCCCGCGCACATCGGTGGTGGTGTAGATGCGGAAATACGGCGTGGACAGGGCTTCTTGCACGTCCTTGGCCGCTTTTTTGTCCTTGCAGGCCAGGGTCACGGCCGTGGGCATCTCGCGGATGACCTCATAGGCGAAGGACGGGCCGGAGAGCATGGCGAAACGCGGCTTGATGGACGCCAGGGCGTCCTGGCAGACCTGGGACATGGTCATGAGCGTGTCGAGTTCGATGCCCTTGCTGGCGCAGATGACCACCGCGTTTTTGGGCAGGTATTTGATGAACCGCTGGTAGGCGGCCCGGATGAACTGGCAGGGCACCGCGAAAATGAAGTGGGCCGCGCCCTCGGCCACGGCCGCCGGATCGGTGCTGACCTCAAGCTGGTCCGAAAGTTTGCGGCCGGGCAGGTACCAGGAGTTTTCCCGGCTGGCGCGGATCTCGTTCATGACCGCCTGTTCGCGCACCCACAAACGGGCGTCCAGACCTTTTTTCGCCGCCAGATCGGCCAGGGTCGTGCCCCAGCTGCCGCCGCCTATCACCGCGATCTTCATGTGGTTCCCTCCGGGCGGGCTGACGCCGCCGCTGCCCCGCCGCTGCCGGCGGTCCGTTTGGCGTATTGTCCGCCACGGTTGCCTCTAGCACACAAAGCCGCTAAGGACAAAGGCTTTCCAGACCCGCCAGTCCCCAAGGAGTCGCCATGGCCCACGCATCGGGCATCACCGAACTGACCGACCTCGATCGTGAAATCTTAAAGCGCGTGCAGGACAACCTGCCCGACACGGCCACGCCCTACGCCGACATCGCCGCCGCCGTGGGAACCACCGAGGAGCATGTCGTGGACCTGCTCTCGCGTATGGTCGACACCGGCGAAATCCGTCGTTTCGGAGCCACCCTCAAGCACCAGAAGGCCGGCTACGGGGCCAACGTCATGGTGGCCTGGTTCGTGCCCGAGGAAGACGTGGACCGGGTGGGAGCCATCATGGCCAAGCGGCAGGAGATCAGCCACTGCTACCACCGCGTGACCTGCCTGGATTGGCCCTACAACCTCTACACCATGATCCACGGCCGCTCCCCCGAGGACTGCCAGGGCGTGGTGGCCGCCGTCTCGGCCGAAACGGGCCTGGACGACTACGCCATGCTGTTCAGCCTCAAGGAACTCAAGAAAGTGAGCATGCGCTACTTTTAGCCGCCGCACCCGTTCCTTGTCTTGCGCCCGGCCGGGGCTTCGTGGCACACAGACCGCCATGGAGAACCGTTATCCGCCCCACCGGGCCGCCCTGCCGCCAACGTCGCCGTGCCGGACAAGCCCTCCCGCACGGCCATGCCGGCAGCGCTGACCGCCAAGACGCCCCGCCCCGCCCGCCGGGTCCGTGTTCCGGCAACAATCTGCGCCCTTGTCGCGGCGCTTTTTCTTTTTTGCCTCGCCATTTCCGGCGCGGCGGCCCAGACGCCCCAGCCGCCGGCCATCGCCGCCGTGTCCGTGCTGGACGGCCCCGGGGCCGACGTCGATCTGGCCGCCGCCCTGGCCCTGGAACGGGAAGGCCGATTCCGCCCCCTGCCCGAGGAGCGCTACGCCGCCCCGGGCGACAACGTCTTCTGGCTGCGCCTGGGCCTGGACGCGCCCCAAGGGACGCAGGCCGACGCCTACGCCGTGGACCTCAACTGGCCGTATTTCCGCTTGCAACAATGGTTCCTGCCCGAGCGTCCCGAGGCCAACCGCCTCCTGCCCGGCGAGTGGAACCTCTATCTGCCAGACACCTATGCCCTGCCGGCCCTGCCGCCCGGTTCCACGACGCTCTACGTCCGGCTGGCCGGCTACGGCGCGGTCAACGTCAATCCGGACGTGCTCACGGCCGCCCAAGCCAAAAGGCTCCTTGCCGCCCGGCCCTGGACGCTGGGCCTTTTTTTCGGACTCATGGGCGCGATGCTCGTCTACAACCTGTTTCTCTATCTGTCGCTGCGCGACCCGAGCTACGGCCTTTATGTCACCAACACGGCGCTGCTTATCGTGTACTACGCCTGCTCTTCGGGCTTGGCGGCCGAGCTGCTCCCCGCGCCGACCAACGAGGACCACGCCCTATTTCTGAACTGCTTTGAAATCTCCAGCTCGCTGCTTTTTGCCAACATGGGGCTTTTCACCCGTTCCTTCCTGCTGACCAGGACTGAAAGCCCACGCCTCGACCGGCTGCTGCGGCTGCAAATCGGCCTGGCTCTGGCAGCCACGGTCGCCTTTGCCGCCACCGGCCCCGAAGCCAGCGAATTCATCGGCCCGCCCATGGGCCTCGTCACCTCCACCATCCTGTCCATTGCCGCCGTGACGCGTCTCGTCCAGGGCTTTCGGCCGGCCGTGCCGTTCACTTTCGGTTGGGGCTTTTTCGTGTTGTGCGGGGCGCTGCACTCGCTGACCTGGCTTGGCGTGGTGGCGGCCACCCCGGCCAGCATCCATGCGATACTGGCCTCCACGGCGGCGGAAGCCCTCATCATGTCCCTGGCCCTGGCCTTCCGGGTCAAGCTCCTGCGGGAACAGGCGGCCAGCGCCGAGGGGGAACGCCGTCGGCTGGCCGAGGAAAAGGCCCGCAGCGAAAGCGCCCGCGACGACTTGGCCCGGGAAAACGCCCTGCTTTCCATGATCCTCGACGACCAGCGCTTCGGCATCGGCATGGTGCGCGGCGAACGCTTCTGTTTCGCCAACCATTGCCTTGCCCTGCAACTCGGCCGGACCGACCTCAACGGCCTGACCCTGGCCGACGTGCCCAAGGCCCGGCCGCTCCTGGCCGGCATCATGCAGGCCGCCTCCGACCACGACGCCGAGATTGAAACCATCGTTGACGACGACGGACGGGGCCGCACCCTGCGCACCGTGGGCCGCCGGCTCGACCCCGGCCACCCCGAACGCGGCACGGTGTTCCTGGTGGAGGACGTCAGCGAGGCCAAACGGCTGGAGCAGCTCAAAAACGACATCAACCAGGTCATGCGCCACGACCTCAAAAGCCCGCTGGCCACCGTGGCCAGCGCCCTGGAGGCCCTGGAGCTGGCCGGACCGCTGAACGAACGCCAGCGCGGCCTGACCGCCATGCTGGAACGGGCCGTGGCGGCCATGACCGCGCGCATCAACCTGTCGCTGCATCTCTACCGGCTGGAATCCGGCAGCCTGGGGCTCACCCCGCGACCGTTGCCCCTGGCCGCGCTGCTGGCCGAGGCCCGGGAGGAACTGGCTCCGTATCTGACGGACGGCCAGGCGTTGCGCGTCGCCTATGAGGCCCCGGCCGAGGCGTTCATCGTCCTGGGCGAACGGGCCATGCTCACGGCCATGCTGGTCAATCTGCTCAAAAACGCCCTGGAAGCGGCCGGAGAGGCCGGGCCGGTCATGGTGACCGTGGCCGATCCCCGCGCGCCGCGCCTGGTCATCGACAATCCCGGCGAAGCGCCGCCGGAAATCCGGGCCCGGCTGTTCGAAAAGCACGTCACGGCCGGCAAGGCCCGGGGCACGGGCCTTGGGGCCTACAGCGCCCGGCTCATTGCCCGGGCCTTTGGCGGCGACGTCGTCGCGGACACGACCATTCCCGGGCGCACCGTGGTCACCGTGACGCTGCGCGCGCCGCAAGACGCCTAGTGTCGCGTCCACGAAGAGCACATCGGACATTCCGTAGACAACATCATAATATCATTTATTTCTTAAAAAATACTCTCGTATTTTTTAAGGGATGTGACGCTCAACGCAAACGGCCCGGCCGACCGTCCACGCGGACAGCCGACCGGGCCGTTTGCTCGCCCTGTGCCAGAAGTGCCTTCTTTCCTCAGGGTTTGTTGTCCCCCAAAGCCTCGCCGCCAGCCCCTTTATCCCCCTTTCAGGGAGGGTCCGGGAGGGGCTTAGCCCCTCCCGGCCGCCGGAGGCATCTTCTCTTCTCTCTCGCTCTCTCTCCTCCTGCTCTCTCCCGCTCTCCCTATCGCCCGCGCGCGGCGGCGCGGGCTTCCAGGACTTTGCGGAAGGCCGGGGAATTGACGCGATTGAGGAGCAGCATGTCTTCGGTCTCCAGGGAGCGGCGCAGTTCGTTGACGTCGCTTTTGAGCAGCCGGCGCACGGCCAGCATGGCCGCCACCTGCTCTTCCTGATAGTTGTTGGCCAGATCCAGGGCGGTTTGCTCCAGCTTGTCCCGGGGCACGATGCGGTCCACGATGCCCAGCGTCAGGGCTTCTTCGGCCGAGAACCGAGGCCAGGTGAGCACCTCGGCCGCCTTGCCGCCGCCGAGCAGGCGCGACAGGAAATAGCCGCAACCGCCCTTGGGCAGGGTGCCCAGCTCCACGAAGGTGTTTTCGAACACCGTGCCCTCGGCCACGATGCGGTAGTCGCAGGCCAGGGACATGCTCAGGTGGAACAGCGAGATGCGGCCGCAGTCGGCGTTTATGGTGAGCTTGTTGAGGCCCGCCATGGTCAGGGCGTAGTTGTTGACGAGATTGAGCAGGCGCTGGAGCAGGTAGTCTTCCCGGCGCGAACCGAGCAGGGATTCGAAGAATTCCAGGGTGTCGTCGCCGCCGGATTTTTCCGGCGAACCGATAAAGGCCACCACCCCGACCTCGTCGGTGCGGGCGATGATTTCCAAGTGGTCGAAAAAGGCGTCGATCTTCTTGAGATCCCCGGCGTGGCGGGTGAAGTGCGGCTTGCCGCGCACGACAAGAACACGGTCGCGGCGCTCGGCGGAAAAAAACTCGTTGTCCGTGACAAGGCTGGTCGTGGCTTCCATGACGTCCTCCCAGACGGCCCTTTGCCGATGCTTGGGACTCTGCCCCCGGCCGTAGTTCCTGTCAATACAAGCCCCTGGAAGGTGGGCACAGCCCGGCGATTCGGCGAAACCCCTTGCCTTGGCCGCCAGAGGCTTCTATCCTCGCCCAAACCGTAACCGCCAACAGGGAGACCGTCGCATTGAGCGCCCGAAGCCTGGACGCCTTGTTCCGTCCCAACTCCGTGGCCGTGGTCGGCGCATCGGCCGACCCCGCCCATGTGGGCGCGGTGGTGATGCGAAACCTGCTTGGCGGCAAGTTTCTCGGCCCGGTCATGCCCGTGGCCCCGGACCTGGCCGAGATCGACGGCGTGACCTGCTACCGCTCCGTCGACACCCTGCCGCTGACGCCCGATCTGGCCGTCATCTGCACCGGCCCGGAGTCCGTGCCCGAGACCCTGCGCGAACTCGGCCGGCGCGGCGTGGGCGCGGCCGTGGCCCTGCCCCCGGGCTACGCCAAGCTCGAACTGGCGGCCAAGCGCGAACTGCAGCAGCGCATGATCGAAGCGGCCGCGCCGTCGGGCATCCGCATCCTCGGCCCGTCGGGCATGGGCCTGCTCGTTCCCGGCATCGGGCTCAACTGCTCCCTGGCCAACCGCGACGCCCGGCCCGGGCGCATGGCCTTTATTTCCCAGTCGGCCTCGCTTTTCACCGCCGTTCTCGACTGGGCCCACACCAAGGGCGTGGGCTTTTCCCACATCCTGTCCCTGGGCGACCGGGTGGACCTCAAGTACGCCGACATCCTCGACTACATGGCCGGCGACCCCAACACGCGCTCGATTCTGCTCTACGTCGAGTCCGTCACCGACGCCCGGTCGTTCATGAGCGCTTCCCGGGCCGCCGCCCGCAACAAGCCGCTTCTGGTCGTCAAACCCGGGCGCAAGCTGTGGACGCTTTTTCCGCCCGGGCCGGGCGAAGGCCGCGACGAGGTCTACGACGAGGCCTTCCGCCGGGCCGGCATGTTGCGGGTGGGGGAAATCGACACGCTTTTCGACGCCGCCGAAACCCTGGCCCGGGCCAGGCCGCTTAGCGGCGACCATCTTTCCATCCTCACCAACGGCGGTTCGGTGGGCGTCATGGCCGCCGACGCGCTTCTGGACGGCGGCGGGCGGCTGGCTCCCTTCGACGCCGAGGCCGACGCCGCGCTCTCGCCGCTTCTGGGCCCCAACTGGTCGCGCAAGGGCGTGGTGGACATGGGCGTGGACGCCGCGCCGAGTCTCTACGCCGATGCCCTGCGGGCGCTTTTGCGCATTCCCGGCGGCAGCGCCGTGCTGGTCGTCCACGTGCCCTTTCCCGGGGTGTCGCCCGAAGAAACGGCCAAGGCCGTGGCCGAGGTGGCGGCCAAGACCAGCCGCACGGTGCTGGCCTGCTTCATGGGCTACGATCCGGCCGGCGGCGACGCGCTCAAGATCTTGAACAACGCCGGCGTGCCGGCCTACGCCACGCCGGACCAGGCCGTGACCGCCTTCGTGCAGTTGGCCCGCTATCGCCGCAACCAGGAACTCCTCATGGAGATGCCGGCCAGCCTCCCGGAGGCCTTCGCCCCGGACCCCGAGGCGGCCCGGGCCGTGGTGGAACGCGCCTTTGCCGAAGGCCGGCTCACGCTCACCGACCCCGAAGCCAAGGAAGTGCTCGGCTATTACGGCGTGCGGGCCGTGGCCTCCCAGCTCACCGAGGACATCGACGACGCCGTGGCCGCCGCCGACGCCCTGGGCTATCCCGTGGCCGTCAAAATCGTGTCGCCGGACATCCCCAAACCCTTCGACGTCGGCGGCATCGTGCTGGACGTCACCGGCCCCGAGGCCGTGCGCGAAGCGGCCCAGGCCGCCCGCCGCCGCGCCCTGGAGCATGTGCCGGGCGCCCGCATCGAAGGCTACGTCATCCAGGAGATGGGCCGGCGGCTGGCTTCCCACGAAGTCACCATCCAGGCCCGGGTCGATCCGGTTTTCGGCCCCTACGTCGTCTTCGGCCAGGGCGGGCTGGCCGCCCGGGTCACCCGGGACAAGGCCGTGGCGCTGACCCCGCTCAACATGTCCCTGGCCAAGGATCTGGTCGGCCGCACCCGGGTCTCGGCCGCCCTGGCCGGGGTCGGCGGGCAGCCGGCGGCGGACCTCGGCACGCTGTATCTGACGCTCAACCAGATTTCCCAGTGCGTGGCCGACCTCGAACGGGTGGCCGCCGTGGACCTCAATCCCGTCCTGGCCCACCCGGACGGCGTCACGGTCATCGGCGCGGCCATCCGGCTGTCGCCCGAGGAAAACCCCAACCCCCACCGCCTGGCCATCCGGCCCTATCCGCGCGAGCTGGAGGAAAAGGCGGTCCTGCGAAACGGCCGCGAGGTGCTCTTGCGCCCCATCCGGCCCGAGGACGAGCCGGCCCATTTCGAATTCTTCAAGCACCTCTCCCCGGAAGACCTGCGCTACCGGTTCTTTGGCGTGGTGACCACCTTGTCCCACGCCGAAATGGCCAAGCTCACCCAGATCGACTACGAGCGCGAAATGGCCTTCATCGCCACCGCCCCGGGCGAAGGCGGCAAGCCCGAGACGCTGGGCGTGGTGCGCGCCTCCACCCGGCCCGACAACGCCACGGCGGAATTCGCCGTCATCGTGCGCTCGGACCAGAAAGGGGCCGGTCTTGGCCGCACCCTCATGGAAAAGATCATCCGCTACTGCCGGGGCCGGGGCACGAAAGAAATCACCGGGCAGGCGCTCATGGAGAACGGCGGGATGCAGGGGCTGGCCGAAAAGCTCGGTTTTTCCGTGGTCCGCAACTATGACGACGAGGTCGTGGAAATGCGTCTGCCCCTGCAGGAATCCGACGACGGCGAAGGGGGCCAGCCATGACCGGCAAGCCCGCGCCGCCCGGCGCGCCCACGACGGCCGACGACGCCATTCCGGCCCAGGAGCTCAAGTCCTACGCGCCGATAAAGACCGCCTACCTGCGTCCCTGGGGCACGGGAAAATTCTCCCTGTACGTCCGCAAGGGCCAGGGACTCGTGCTGTTCGCCACCCGGGGCGGGGCCTTCACCCAGGACCAACTGCGCCGGCTGCGGGCCAGCAACATTGAGAACGTCTATATCCACCGGGGCGAACTGCGCCATTACGAAAACTACCTGCGCGACAACCTGGGCGAACTCCTCCTCGACGAATCCATTCCCGTGGCCGACCGGGCCGAAGCCTGGCACGCCAGCGCCACCCAGCAGGTGCGCGGCGTGCTGGAGGAAAAGCTGCCCCACTCCATCAGCCGCGCCCGGTTCGATCAGGTGGGCAAGCTCGTGCGCCAGTCCATCGGCTTCCTGCAAACCCCCGGGGCCATGCAAAACCTCGCGCCGCTCATCAGCAAAGGCTACCAGGACTACCAGCACGGCCTGGCCTCCATGGTGCTCACCTCCATCATGCTCATGGACCACAAGGGCATGACCGAGGAGTTGCTCATCAAGGTCGGGGTCGGGGCGCTGTTGCACGACATCGGCAAGACCGGCCTGCCCACGGGCCTCATGGACCGCCGCCCCGACGGCTGGACGTCCGAGGAGGAAGCGCAGTTCAAGTCCCACCCGGCCATGGGCGTGGGGCTGCTGGTGGGCCTGCCCCTGCCCACGGAAACGCTCCACTGCATCCTGTTCCACCACGAACAGGAGGACGGCAAGGGCTTCCCGGCCGGCCTGCCTTCGGCCGGCATCCCGTTTTTCGTCAAGGCGCTGACCGTGTGCAACACCTACGACGCCCTGACCCGGGCCTGCGTCTGGCGGCCGGCCTACCCGCCCTTCGAGGCCCTGCGCAAAATGGAGGCCCGCAAGGAAACCTTCGATCGGGCCATGTTCAAACGGCTCATCATGATCCTGGCCGACGCCGACATGCTCGGCAAAGGCAACGACGCGGCCAAGGACGGCGAACTGCCGCCCGAGGCGGCAGGCAGTCAGGAGTAAAAGAGAAAAAGAGGAAGATGCCTCCGGCGGGGGGGGGGGGGGGGGGGGGGGGGGGGGGGGGGGGGGGGGGGGGGGGGGGGGGGGGGGGGGGGGGGGGGGGGGGGGGGGGGGGGGGGGGGGGGGGGGGGGGGGGGG
>JAEZMB010000249.1 GCA_023435825.1 Pseudomonadota bacterium
TTAGGAGGGGGGGTAGATAAAATGTGGAATAATCCCTCCGGGGGCGGGGGGCCTGAGGCCCCCGGACCCCCCGAATGGTGTAACGGGGACGGGCGGGACGGCGGCGACGGGCGGAAGCAGGAAGGAAGAGCCTCCGGCGGCTGGGGGCCTGAGGCCCCCTGACCCCCCAAATGGGGTAACGGGGTAAGCATCGCCCCGAGGGTGAACGAAGGATACTGAAGATGGAAAGAGAAAAGCCTTGGGTGGCGACGGGATTGGCGGAGGTCGGGCTAGCCGGGCGCGTGGCCGGGTCGGATCGGCTGTTTTTCCACGCCGCGCTCTATTCGAATTTCGCCCGGGACCGGGCCATGGCCGACGCCCTTGAGGCGGCGCTGTGCCGGCCCGGGTTCGAGCGCCTGGAAGTGGTGTCCCTGGACCCCGTGGCCCGGCCGCCCTACTGGGACGAATTCCGCCTGGCCCTGCGCCAGGACATGACCGCCGCCGCCATGCAGCGGGAATTTTCCGTGTCCGCCGCCTTTCTCGACGCCCTGGCCTCGCGCCATCCCCACAAGGTGCGGCTCTACGTGACCATCGCCCTGCCCCTGGCCCCCATTCTGCTTTTGGATGACGTGGTCATCGTCGGGCACTACGCCCACTCCCCGGCTGCCGCGCCCCTGGGGCACTGGCTGGTGATTCCAGCCGACGTGGCGGGCCTTGTGGAACTGGCCGAGGAAGGGGCGCGGCCCGAATCCCTGGACCCGGCCGACGTCGGGGCCTACCGGCTGATCTGCGACTGCCTGGCCGCCCGCCTGGCCTCGCGCCGGCTGGCCTAGCAACGACCCCACGAAAAGCGAACAAGGCGTTTCTCAGGCAACTCGCTCCAACAAGAAATTATTTTAAAAAATACTCTCGTATTTTTCAGGGGATGCAGGCCTAACGGCGCTCCCCCCGACAATACACTCGTATTTTTGAGAAGTGACGCCGTATGCAACAGGCTGAAATCGCCAAGCTGCTGGCCGGGGCCGACGATCCCGGACTTTTTTCCGCCGCCGCCGCGCTGACCAAGGAAAATTTCGGCGACGAGGTCTATATTCGCGGGGTGGTGGAATTTTCCAACCACTGCCGCAACAACTGCCGCTACTGCGGCCTGCGCGCCGCCAATGCGGCCGTGCACCGCTACCGCATGTCCGTCGAGGATGTCATCGCCTGCGCCGGCCTGGCCCGGGAGCTGTCCATCGGCACCATCGTCATCCAGTCCGGCGACGATTTCCACTACACCCGCGACGACATCGCCCGGATCGTGGTCGAGGCCAAGGCCCGGGCCGACGTGGCCGTCACCCTGTCCCTGGGCGACCGGACCGATGACGAACTGCTGTTCTGGCGCGAGCATGGGGCCGACCGCTACCTGCTCAAGGTGGAAACCTTTGACGAGGCGCTCTATGCCAAAAGCCGGCCGGGGCTGGCCCTGGCCGACCGGTTGGAGCGCCTGGAAACCCTGCGCCGGGCCGGCTACGAGGTCGGCTCGGGGGTCATCACCGACCTGCCCGGCATGACGCCGGAAATCCTAGCGAATGATCTCATCCGTCTGGCCGAACTGGACCTGGACATGGTCGCCGTGGGGCCTTTCGTGCCCCATCCGGCCACGCCCTACGGCGACGCCCCGGCCGGCTCGATCCTCACCGCCTTCCGGGCCATGGCCGTGCTGCGCCTGCTCTCCCCCCTGGCCAACATCCCCTCGACTTCGGCCCTGAATGCCTTGCGCGACGGCGCGCGGGAGCAGGGGCTGACCCTTGGGGCCAACGTCGTCATGCCCTCGCTGACCCCGGAAACCGTCAGCCCGGATTACGCCATCTATCCCGGCAAGAACGCCTTTCGCGCCGACGCCCGCTCCCGGGTCGAGGCGGCGCGGGAAGCCATCCGCCGGGTGGGCAGGATTCCCTCCACCGCCGTGGGCGGTTCCAAAAGGAGACGCCATGTCTGAAACCGCCGCCGAGAAAGCCCCGCGCGGGGTGCGTCTGGTCATCACCTTTGTCGGGCGGCGCAACGCCGGCAAGTCGTCGCTCATTAACGCCGTCACCGGCCAGGACGTGGCCATCGTGTCCGATTTCGCCGGCACCACCACCGATCCCGTGGCCAAGCCCTACGAGCTGTTGCCGCTGGGGCCGGTGACGCTCTACGACACGGCCGGCCTGGACGACGAGGGCGAGCTTGGAGCGCTGCGCATCGCGGCCACGCGCAAGGTCTTGTGGCGCACGGACATCGCCGTGGCGGTGGTGGACGCGGCCCAGGGGATCGGCGATCCCGAACGCCGGATCATCGAGGAAGTGCGGCGGCTGGAGATTCCGTTCTTGCTGGTCTTCAACAAGACCGACCTGGCCGCGCCGTCGCCGGCCGATTTGCAGTGGTGTCGCGAGCAGGGCATTGCGGTGGTGACGGCCTGCGCCGCCGACGGAACCGGGGCCACCGCCGTCAAGGAGGCCATCATGGCCCTGGCCCCGGCCGAGAGCCTGCGCGAGCCGGTCTTGTGCGGCGATCTGTTCGCCCCGGGCGAGACCGTGGTGTGCGTGGTGCCCATCGATCTGGCCGCGCCCAAGGGCCGGCTGATCCTGCCCCAGGTGCAGGTGCTGCGCGAGGTGCTCGATGGCGACGGTATCGCCGTCACGGTCAAGGACCGGGAGCTGGAGGCGGCGCTGCATAACCTGCGCCGGCCGCCGGCCGTGGTCATCACCGACTCCCAGGTGATCCTCAAGGTGTCCGGCGACGTGCCGGGCGAAGTGCCGCTAACGACCTTTTCCACGCTTTTTGCCCGCTACAAGGGCGATTTGACCACACTGGCCGCCGGGGCGGCGGCCATCGACCGGCTACGCGACGGCGACGTGGTGCTCATGGCCGAGGCCTGCTCGCATCATGTCCAATCCGACGACATCGGCCGGGTGAAGATTCCGCGCTGGATCTCGCAGTATACCGGCCGCGACCTGACCTTCGAGATGCACGCCGGCCACGACTTCCCGGACGATCTGGAGCGTTACGCCCTGGTGGTGCATTGCGGCTCGTGCATGTTCGGGCGCATGGAGATGCTGCGGCGCATCCGCGAATGCACGCGCCGGGGCGTGCCGGTGACCAACTACGGCGTGGCCATCTCCAAGGTGCAGGGCGTGCTGGACCGGGTGCTGGCTCCGGTCATGCGGTAGCCGCCCTTGGGCTGGCAGGCTCTTGCCAAGCGGCCCGCACCGAAATGAAGGGGTTGTTGACGCCACGTGCAACCCATGGCAGGGGGGCGGGATGGACCGGGAAGACGTCATCAAGGCTTCGTTGCCGCTGTTTCGGGAAACAGACTTCATTCTGCGCGCCGCGTTGTTCGGGTCGTTCGCCCGCTTGGACGAGACCGAGGCCAGCGACGTGGACGTGCTGGTGGACGTAGGGCCGGAAACGAGCCTTTTGGCCCTGGAAAAACTGCGCCTGGCCCTTGAGGACGTGCTTGGACGCCACGTGGACGTGGTGTCGCGGCGCGGCCTCAAACCCGCTCTGCTGCGCCACGTCTTGGCTGATCAGCTGGTTTTTTATGAAAAAGGATAGCGATGTCCTGCTGGACGAGATGCTGGACGCGGTTGCCGCGGTTATGGACTATGTCCAAGGCCTTGACCGCGATGCGTTCCTCAAGGATGCCCGTACCCAGGATGCCGTGTGCATGAGGTTGCTGACGCTGGGCGAGGCCGCTGGAGCGCTGTTGCGCAACTTCCCGGATTTCGAGAACAACTCCCCCGACATCCCCTGGCGGGCCATGGCCGGACTCCGCAACCACATTGCCCACGATTACTTCGGCCTGGATAAGGAAATGGTCTGGCAGACCGCCGCCGTCGACATGCCGATTCTGGCCGAGCAATTGCGCCGCCTGACCCACGAACCACCCGCCCCTACACCGGAAATGTCAGCGTAAACGTCGCGCCGCCCTGATTCTCGGCCACAAGCGTTCCCCGCAGTTGGCGGGTCAGGTTGGCCACGAGTTGCATCCCCAGGGTTTGGCAGGCTTCCACGGCAAACCCTTCGGGCAATCCCCCGCCGCCGTCCGCCACCATGACCCGCAAGCCCTCCGGCGTCCGGGACAGGCACACCCGGACCTCGCCGGCCTCGCCCGGGGCGTAGGCGTGCTTGATGGCGTTGGTGAGCAGTTCGTTGAGCAACAGCCCCAGCGGCGCGGCCTTCTCGATGGACAGGTGCGACGGCTCCAGACACAACAAGAAACGCACTCCGTCCCGGCCGCCGATGGATGATTCCAGCTGATGCGTCAGCCGCGACACGTAATCGGACAGCTCTATGCGGCCGAAATCGCCGGTGCGGTACAGCCCCTCGTGGACCAGGGCCATGGAAGCCACCCTGGCCCGGCTCTCCAGAAGCGCTTCCCGGGCCTCGGCATTGTCCGTGACCTCGGCCTGCAGGAAAAACAGGCTGGAAATGACCTGCAGGTTGTTTTTCACCCGGTGATGCACTTCCCGCAGCAGCAGTTCCTTGTCTTCCAGGGATTGGAGCAAGGCCTCGCCGGCCCGGCAGCGGTCGGTGACGTCCTCGCCCACGCACAGGAAATATTCCGGCTCCCCGGCCTCGTCGCGCACCAGATTGACGGTGAGGTTGCAGCGCAGGGCCAGCCGATCCGGCCGGATCACGGCCACCTCCCGGGAAAACGTCGCCGCGCCGCCGGCCAGGGCCGTCGCCATGCCCTGCCGCAGCGCCTCCTGGTCTTCGCCGTCGGCCAGTCCGTCCAGGGTAAGGGCGAGCAGTTCCGCCCGGCCGCGCCCGGCCAGCCCGCACAGCCGGTCGTTGACCCGAAGCCAGGCCCCATCCGGCGCGGCATGGCCCATGCCCACCGCCGCCTGTTCGAACGATGACCGGAAAAGCCGCTCGTTTTTGACCAGCGCCTTGGCCATCTCGTCAAAGGCCTCTTCGAACACGGAAAGTTCGGCAAAAGGGGCCGCTCCTCCGGTTTCGTCGGCGCATTGGGGCAGGCTGGCCGCGAACCGGGCCAGGGGTTCCTCCACCCGCTCGCGCAATTCCTTGCGCAAAAGCCCGGACGTCAGCATGAACGCCCCGGCCATGAACACGAACAGCAGTGTCGTGGGATACAGCGCCGGGGCCACCAGCTCCCAGACCGGCACGGCGAGCAGCACGTGCCAGTTCCCGGGATCCGCCGTCCCGGCCGTGCCCAGCCACAGCCGTCCGCCCTGGGCGTAGACCACCCGGTTTCGCCCGGCCTTGGCCGCCAGAAACAACGGCGTGTCGCCGATGTTGGCCTGCTCGGCCACCAGCCGCGCTTCCGGGTGGACGATGAGGTTGCCATAGGCGTCGCAGGCCATGATCCTGGCGTCGGGCATCCCGGCCATGTGCGGCAGCTGCTGGGCCAATCCGCCAAGGTCGAGTTCGCCGGCCAGAATGGTCCCCTTGGGGCCGCGCACCCCGATATAGACGCAAAGCCGGCCGTCCACGGGCGACGGCAGGGGCCGCGACAGCAGGAGCCGCTCGCCCCGAAGCCGGTCGAACTGGAGCGGGAAATCCGTCCCGGCCTGGCCGGGCGGCGCGGTCTCGGCCACCATGCCCGCCGCGTCGATCCAGAGCAGTCGGCGCATGGTGGGTGAAAAAAGGAGCAACTCGCCAAGCGCCTCGCCGCCGGCCGCCCCCTGGGTGTCCGGCAAGCGCCGGGCAAAGACCTCAAGGGAGCCGTAGGCGTTGTCCAGGTAGGCCGAGACAAAGGCGGCCAGGGTCTTGGTCAGGCGGACATTGTCGCGCTCCATGGCCCGCCATTGCAGACCCGCCGTGGCCGTGGCCAGAAGCGCCAGCAGGGCAAGGCCCGGCGCGACCAGCCGCAACAGCAGGCTGCGGCCCACGACCCGGCTGAGGGGCGAAGTCGGCACGACTCAGTCTCCCTCAAGGGCCGAAAAATGCCCGTTTCGGATGGTGACCAGAAAGGTCTGGCGGTGCACGTCGCCGTAGGCGTCGAAGGCAAAGGAACTCATGAGGCCCTCCTGTTGGCCCAAGGCCAGCAGGGCTTCGGGCAGGCCCGCCGTGCGCCCGCCGGTGCGGCCCAGGGCAGCGGCCAGGACCTCCACCGCCTCATAGGCGTAAACGGCGGCAAAGTTGGCCGGCCAGCCGAAGCGTTCCTGATAGCGGCGCATGAAGTCCTGGAAACGCGGCCGGGGATTGTCCTCGGTATAGCTGGCCGCGAACACGATGCCGTCCACGCTGCGACCGCCCATGGTCAGGATTTCCCGGGTATAGGGCCAGGTGGGGCACAGGATGGGCAACCGCTTGCCGGCCGCGTCCATGGCCCGGGCCAGGGCGGCCACGTCCTTGGCCGAGGCGGCGGCCACCACGGCCCCGACGCCGTTTTTCGTCGCGGCGTCCAGCAGGGCCGCCCAGTCGACGCCCTCCCGGGAGGAAAACATCCGGCGGCAGGTCACCTGCCCGCCGGCCTCGTCGTAGGCCTGGTCGAAGGCGTCCAGGAAGCTTTGGACGTAGGAAAGGTTGTCGCTGTCGCCCAGCAGGCAGACCTTGGGCCGGCCGGCTCCGGCGGCATGGTGGGCCAAAGCCAGCCCCCAGGTGACGTTGGTGGGGATCACTCGGAAAAACAGGTCTTTTTTCCCCGAGAGTTCAGGGGTGGCCGTGGTGGGCGAGATCATGACCAGGCCGGCGGCGGCGGCCTGGGGCAAGGCGGCCAGGGTCTGGGCGCTGGTCATGTGCCCCACGATGGCCGAGACGCCGGCCTTGATGAGTTGGGCGTCGGCCTCCACGGCGCTTGCCGACGTGGCGCCGTCGTCGCAGGCCACAAGCGCAAGCGGCCGGCCGGCGATACCGCCCCGGGCGTTGACGTCCTCCACGGCCAGGGTTGCGCCGTTGCGGCCCTGCACCCCGAGATCGGCCCGGCCGCCGGTGAGGGGACCGCTGTAGCCGATGAGGATGGGTTCGTCACGGCCGCAGCCCCAGGCCAGCAGGGCGCAGCATAAGGTCAGCCAGATGACAAGGCGCATCGACAACCCCGCTCCGACCGCCAAGGGCCGGCAAAGCAAAAAGGATTGTTACCTTTACGACAGCCGGTCCGCCGCCGCAATGGCCTTGTCGAGGCCAGCGCGCGACGCCTTGCCACGGCCGCCGCCCTCCCGTACCCTGGCGACATGCAACGCAAGCCCCTTACCCTGCGCAACAACGAGGAACGCCGCCTGCGGGCCGGACACCTGTGGGTGTTCAGCAACGAGGTGGATACGAAAAAAACCCCGCTGACGGCCTTCGCCCCGGGCGAGGAAGCCCTGGTGACGGCCTCGCGCGGCCGCCCCCTGGGTGTGGCCACGGTCAACCCCGGCTCCCTCATCTGCGCCCGGATCGTCGACCGCGACCCCGAAACCGTCCTTGATGCCGACTTTTTCCGCGCCCGGCTGCGCGAAGCCCTGGCCCTGCGCCAGCGGCTCTACCCCACGCCCCACTACCGGCTGCTTTTCTCCGAAGGCGACCATCTGCCCGGACTCGTCCTTGACCGCTTCGGCGACGTGGTGGTCGGGCAGTGCAACACCGCCGGCATGGACGCGCGAAAGGCCCTGATCCTGGAGGCCCTGCTGGCCGAGCTGTCGCCCCGGGCCGTCATCTGGCGCAACGACAGCGCCTCGCGCGATCTCGAAGGCCTGCCCCGGACCGTGGAGATCGCCTACGGCGACGCCCCGGACCACCTCGACGTCGAGGAGGACGGGGCGCGCTTCGCCGTGCCGGCCCTGGGCGGCCAGAAGACCGGCTGGTTCTACGACATGCGCGAGAACCGCTCCAAGCTGTGCCGGCTGGTGGCCGGACGCACGGTGCTCGACCTTTTCGCCTACGCCGGTTCCTTTGGCGTGCGGGCCGCCCTGGCCGGCGCGGCCAAGGTGGTCTGCCTGGATTCGTCGGAAGCGGCTTGCGCCATGGCCGCCGAGAACGCCGCCCGTAACGGCGTGGCCGACCGGGTGACGGTGGTGCGGGCCGACGCCGCCGACTACCTCGAAGCCGCCGCCGCCGAAGGCCGGACCTTCGATGTCGTGAGCCTGGACCCGCCGGCCCTGGTCAAACGCAAAAAGGACCTGGAAGCGGGGCTCAAGGCCTACGAACGCTTCAACCGGCTGGCCATGGACGTGGTGGCCGACGGCGGCCTGCTCATGACCTGCTCCTGCTCCCAGCACGTGGACGCCTACGAACTGCGCCGGGCCGCCCTGCGCGCCGCCGCCGGCCGCAACCTGCGGGCCCAGATCCTCGACCAGGGCCGCCAAGGGCCGGACCACCCCGGCCACCCGGCCATGGCCGAGACGGAATATTTGAAGTCGTTTTTACTGCGCCTGGTGCGGCCGTAGGGGGGAGGAGAGGAGAAGAATAGGAGGAAGATGCCTCCGGCGGGGGGGGGGGGGGGGGGGGGGGGGGGGGGGGGGGGGGGGGGGGGGGGGGGGGGGGGGGGGGGGGGGGGGGGGGGGGGGGGGGGGGGGGGGGGGGGGGGGGGGGGGG
>JAEZMB010000273.1 GCA_023435825.1 Pseudomonadota bacterium
GGCCTGAGGCCCCCGGACCCCCCGAAAGGGTTTGACGGGGAACGGCCGCATTATCAGCCAAGGGCGCTCGGTGCCCATCTTGGCTTGTCGTAAACGGAAAAGGGCGGGGGGGGGGGGGGGGGGGGGGGGGGCGGCGGGGCGCCCCCCCCCCGGCGCCCGCCTTGCGCGCGAAACAGAAGGATAATCGATGGCGTTGGAACGCTATGTCGGCCCGGGGTGTCTGGTGGAATTCATGCAGGGCAACCAGGCGCAAGTGGCCTGGGTGCTGGAAGAGTCTTCGGGTCGGCTGCGGGTGTATACGCTCACGCATCGCGAGGAAAAAATGGCCATGGCCCGGGTGCTGCCCTGGATGGGGCCGCGCTATGACGGAGCCCGGGACCGCAGTGCGATTTCCGAGATCCTGGCCGACCATCAGGCTCGGCGCGAGGCCGGGGCCAAGGCCATAGCCCCGCTGGAGCTGTGGGAGCTGGCCCAGGGCGAGGTGCGCGAGGAATCGGCCGAATGGTTCGCCGGCCTTGTGGGCGAAAAACCCGACGTTGACGCCGTGGCCGCCATGGGCCGGGCGCTTCTCGGCTGCAAGACCCATTTCAAGTTCCACGCCCCCAAGTTCGAGGTCTATTCCGCCGAGACCGTGGAGCGCCGCCTCACCGAAGCCGCCGCCGCCGAGGAACGCGAAAAGGTGGTCGTGGCCGGCCAGGCCTTTTTCAAGGAACTCTGGCACGGCTGGGCCACGGGCGACCGCAAGAAGGGCGCGGCCCTGGCCGCCAAGCTCGATCCCGAGGCGGCCGCCAAGCTGGCCGCCATGCTGCGCCGGCTCATGGCCGACGCCGACGACCAGGAAAGCGCCGTGCTCTGGGCCATGCTGCGCAAGGGCCTGCCCGACCATCCGCACCAGGCCTATATCCTGGCCACCCAGTGGGGCATCGTTCCGCCGCACTACAATTACCATCTCGACCAGGCCGACTATGCTCCCGGCGACGACTGGCACGCGCCCTACGCCGCCGAGATCGAGGCCCGCCGGGCCGGGCTGGCCGCCCTGGCCCGGGAGCCCGAGCCCATTCCCTTTGTCAGCATCGATTCCCCCACCACCCGGGACATCGACGACGCCTTTTTCGCCGAGACCCGCCCCGACGGCACGATCCGGCTGGTCCTGGCCCTGGCCGACCCGGCCCTGGACTGGGATTTCGGCGGCCCCCTGGACACCGCCGTGGCCCACCGGGCTTCGAGCCTCTACCTGCCCGAGGGCGTGAGCCACATGCTGCCGGAATGCCTGGGCACCGACCTCTACAGCCTGCGCGCCGGGGAAGTGCGGCCGTCCCTGGTCATGGAGTGGGAATTTTCCCCCGAGGGCGAGATCGTGGGCTTCGCCATGCGCAAGACCTTCGTCCGGGTGGCGGAAAACACCACTTACGCCGTGGTGGAAGCGGCCCTGGAGCGGGGCGACGCCGCGCCGCACCTGCAACTCGGCTGGCGCGTGGCCTCCTGGCTGCGGGCCGGGCGGCTGGAGCGCGGGGCGGTCATCATCGAACGGCCCGAACCCGAGATCAGCCTGTCCGGCTACCCGGAAGACGTCAAAATCGCGATGTCGGTGAGCCCGGCCTATCCCAAGGCCCAGCTGCTCGTCAGCGAACTCATGATTCTTGGCAACGCCGCCGCCGCCGACTATGCCGTGTCCCACGGCGCGGCCATGCTCTTCCGCACCCAGGACGCGCGCCTGCCGCCTGAGATTCGCGGCATTCACAGCGACCCGCCGGCCATCCAGCGGGCCGTGCGCGAACTGCCGCCGACCCTGACCGAACCCGATCCCCGGCCCCACGCCACTCTGGCCGCGCCGGCCTATGCCCCGGTCACTTCGCCGCTGCGGCGCTATGCCGACCTGATCAACCTGGCCCAGCTCGAAGCCCTGCTGCGCACCGGCGCGCCGCGCTGGAGCCGGGGGGAGCTGGAAGCCCGGCTGCCGCTTCTGTCCTCGCGCATCGAGGCCGTGGGCCGGGTGCAGCGTTTCCGGCCGCGCTACTGGAAGCTCGCCTACCTCCAGCGCCACTGCAAGGAGCGCACTTTCGAGGGCGTGGTGGTGGACGTGGCCGGCGGTTTCGTTTCCCTGTCCCTGCCCGATTTCCAGATTTACGTCCGGGCCACCCGGGACACGCTTGGCGATACGATTTACACTGGCCAGCGGTATGCGCTACGTTTGGGACGCATTGATCCGCTCACCAACGAACTGCGGGTGTTCGGCGCGGAAGAGATTCCGGCCAGCCTGCCCGACGAACAGCTTTTCGGAGAGGGCTAAATGGCGGCGACAGCGTTTCTCGTCCTGACCTATCTGCTTGCGGCGTTTCCCTTCGGCTTGCTGGTGGCCCTGGTCGGTTGCGGCATCGATCCGCGCCTGGCCGGCAGCCGCAACACCGGAGCCACCAACGTCTCGCGCCTGTGCGGCACGAAAATGGGCGTGTTGACCCTGCTTCTCGACCTGGCCAAGGGGCTTGTCCCGGTGCTGTGCGCCCGGGCCATGACCGACTCGCCGGTGTTTTTAAGCATGGTGGCCGTGGCCGCCGTGGTCGGGCACATGTATTCGGTGTTCCTCTACGGCAAGGGCGGCAAGGGCGTGGCCACCACCATCGGCGTGTTTCTCGGCGCGGCCCCGATCCCGGCCTTGCTGTCCGTGGCCGCCTGCGTGGCCGTCATCCGCGTCTCGGGCTACGTCTCGGCCGGCTCCCTGACCCTGGCCGTGGCCGTGCCGGTGCTGTGCGCCTGGCTCGGACCGGTTTCCCTGGTCCCGGCGGCGGCCATCATCGGCGGCCTTGTCATCCACAAGCACCGCGACAACATCGCCCGGCTCAGAAGCGGCCAGGAGAAGTCCTGGCGCAAGGACCGCGCCAAGGCTGCCTGATCCATGCTGCACCTGTTGTATGTCGTTTTGGGGCTGGCCGCCGTCAATCTGGCGGCCGGCTGGCTGCTGTCGCGGCTGCCCAAGGGCGGCGGACGCACGGCCGGCATGGGCCTGCTCGTGGCCGTGGACGCCCTGGCCCTGGGGCTCATTGTCCTGGAACTGTGCATGGCGCTTTTCTTCGCCCAGTCCGACGGCTTCAACCTGACCATGTCCAGCCGCAAGTGGTTCGAGCGCTACTGGCATCCGGTCAATTCCCTGGGCTACCGCGACGTCGAGCCGGCCCCGCGCAAGGACGGCGAGAAGATCGTCATGGTCCTTGGCGACTCCTTTGCCGCCGGCCACGGCATCGACAATCCGGCCGACCGCTTCGGCGACGTGCTCGGCCGGCGTCTGGGCCAGGGCTGGCGGGTGGTCAACGTGGCCAAGATCGGCTGGGATTCGGTGGACGAATACGAGGCCATGGCCGCCTATCCGGTGACCCCGGACGTGGTGGTGCTGGCCTATTTCGTCAACGACATCTACCGGGCCGCCGAGAAATCCCATTACCCCCTGACTTTTGCCGTGCGGTTTCCCCAGGGCGGGCTGACCAAATATCTGGTCGATCATTTCGCCCTGGCCAACTTCGTGTATTGGCGACTGGCCCGCATGGGCAATCTCGACGACGCCTCGGCCGGCTTCTGGGACCGGCTGCGCGGGGCCTACGCCGACAAGACGGTGTTCGCCGCCCACGCCGCCGAACTGGACGCCATTGTTGCCTGGTGCCGGGAGCGCAACATCCGTCTGGTGGCGCTTGTCATCCCCAGCCTGTCCGACGTGGCCGGCAGCGCCGTCATGACCGCCCGGGTGGCCGGCTATTTCGGCGAGCGGGGCGTGGACGTTTTGGACCTCACGCCGCTGACCATCGACAAAAAGCCCGGCGAACTCGTGGTCAACGGCGTAGACAGCCACGCCAACGTCGGACTCAACGCCGTCATGGCCGATCTGCTCTACCGGGCCTTGGCCCCGGCTCCGGCTCCGTCGCCGGGCAACTGACCGCCGATTGACCGTCAGGGAAAAACGCCCGGTCGCGAAAGCGGCCGGGCGTTTTGGCGTGGCGGCGGTTGGCAGGTTCAATCGGCCGGGCGGGTCCCGGGCAGGAGATGGGCCACTTGCCGGGGGTCGGCTTCGTTCATGGTCAGGAGCATCCGGCCTTTCGTCAGGGGGGCGGCCACGAAATCGATCCAGCGCGCCACGCCGTCGCCGCAGCGAACCGGGTAGATGCGGCGGCAGGGTTTGCCCTGCACGGCGTTCCATTCGGCCATGACCAGGGCGCGAAGATTGTCGTCGGGATAGGCGCGCCGCATCCAGACCTCGGCCGTGGGAATGTCGGCGTGGCTGTACCTCAGCAGATCGTGGCTGCGCTTGTTGAGGTAGACGATGTCCCCGGCGGCGGTGACCAGGATGGCGGCGTAGGGGACATGGTTGAGAATGGCCCCGAGGGTGTCGCGCTCGGACTGAAGGCTGCGGGCCAGTTCCACCTGTTCGGTGATGTCCAGGGACATGCCGCACAGGGCGTAGGGTTGGCCGTGTTCGTCGAAAAGCGGCGTCTTGGTGGTGAGGAAGCGGCGCGCCCGGCCATGGACCAGGACATCTTCCTCGAAGGTCTCGGCCCGGCCCGAGGCCAGGATGCGGCGGTCGTCCTCGGCGATGCGCGCCGCCGTTTCCGGTTCGTGGATGGAGCCGCCGGGCAGGTCGGTCAGGGGGGCGTCGGGCAGGCCGAAGGTCTCGGCCACGGCCCGGTTGACCATGATGCAGCGGCCGGCGGGATCCTTGAAATAGACGGCGCAGGGCACATGGTCGAGGATGGAGCGCAACTGGTCCGAAGTGCGTTGCAGGCTTTCGCGCATCTTGGCCAGGGCCGTCACTTCCTCGGCATGGAGCATCACCGTGTCCGGGGCCACGAAAACAAAGGTCATGTCGAAAACCCCGGGCTCGGCCGCACCGGGCGGGCGCAGGGCCAGGGCACGCCGGTCGCCGCGCCGGCCTTCGAAGGCGCTCCACAAGGTCAGGTAGATATCCGGGGCGTCGGTGAAAACGTCCTCGGCCGGGCTGCCGACCATGGCCCCGATGCGGCCGCGAAACAGCGCCTCGGCCGCCTTGTTGGCGTCGGCCAGCACCAGGTCCCGGCCGTGTTTGGTAAAGGTGAAGGTGGGCAGGGGAAAGTTGCGCAGGTGGGTCTTGAGGCGTTCCTCGCTGGCGGCCAGTTCCGCCGCGATGCGTTTGCGCTCGCTGATGTCCTCGACAAAGCCTTCGATGACGCGCTGGCCCGAAGCGTCCACGGTCATCCGGGCGTGGAGCACGCCGGTGAATGTCGAGCCGTCGCGGCGGCGGTAGACGTTCTCGAAATCGAGCAGCCCGTCCTTGCGGGCCAGCCGACGCACCACGTCGCCACGTTTTTCCGGCTCGGCAAAGCCGGCCGACACGTCGTCGCCCATCGCGGCCAGCATCGCCTGGGGAGAGGCGTAGCCGAAAAGCCGGGCCAGGGCCGGATTGACGGCCAGGAGGCGGCCCTCGGCCGTGGAGCGAAAGACGCCGAGCACCGCGTCGTTGAAGAAGCGTTCGTGACGGGCCTGGGATTCGGCCAGGGCCTCGGCGGCTTGCCGCCATTGGGTGATGTCCCGGGTGATGGCGCAAAAGCCGGCCACCCGGCCATCGGCGTCGCGCCGGGGGGCGCGGGAAATCTGCAGGGAACGGGTGGAGCCGTCGCTGACGACGACGTCCATGGGCGGGGGCAGCAGGCTTGGCCTGCCCGCCGCCATGACGGCCAGATCGTCGCGCTCCACCATCGGGGCGGTTTTCGGGCCGAAAACGTCGTTTCGGTGCAGCCCCGGCAGGGCCTCCGGGCCGTCCGGCCGGCCAAGAGACTTGGCCATGGCCGCGTTGCCCCGAAGCACGACGCCGTCGGCCCGCACCAGCACCACGCCGTCGTGGCTGGCCTCCAGCACGGCGTCGAGGCTGGCCCGGGCTTCGGCCAGTTCCCGCTGCAGTGCGCTGACGCGCCCGGCCAGGGTCCGTTCGGCCGTCACGTCCAGGCCGTAGCAGTTGGCATGGGCCTGGGTGTTGTCGGGCACCACGGTCAGACGCTGGGTTTTCTCGCCGTCGGGCAGCTCCAGGCTGGTTTCCCGGCCGGTGCCCAGGGCCTGGGCCACGGCGGCGGCCAGCGGCCCGGGGGCGGGGTCGCCCACGGCCAGGCCGGCGGTCGCAAGCAAGCCGGCGCTGGCCCGGTTGGCGTAGGTCAGGCGGCCGTCGCGGGCCACGCGCAGGACGATGTTGGGGTTGTCCTCGGGAAACTGGGCCACGCTGCGCAGGTCGCTTAAGGCCTGGCGTTCGGTGGTGACGTCCTGCACCGTGCCGTGGATGCGCCGCGCCCGGCCGTCGGCGCCGCGTTCGCAGCGGGCCACGGCCTTGGCGTGCCGCCACAGCCCGTCGCCGCGCCGGAAACGGTAGGCGTATTGCAGCGGGCCGTCGTCGGCCATGAGCCGGGCGCGCACCGCCGCCACCACCGGCTGGTCTTCGGGATGAACCAGGGCCATGAACCCTTCGAAGGTGGGCGTGGGGCCGTCCTGGGGTAGGCCGAAAATGCGGAAGAATTCCTCGCTCCAGGAATCCTGGCCGGTGGCCAGATCGCGCACGAAGCTGCCCACCCGGGCCAGTTGTTGGGATTCGCGGTAGGATTGCCACAGCTGTCCCGAGGAGCCGGGGGCCAGGGCGGGATTGCGCGTGAGTCCCCGCACCAGGGGCAGCAGGTCGCCGGGCGCGGCCAGAAGGGCCTGGCGCACGTCGGCCGGCAGCTTGCCGGCCAGGGCCAGCAGGATGTCGGGATCGTCGCCAAGCTCCCGAGCCAGGGCCTGGAGGTGGTCCTCGGACAGGCTGGGGACGGCCCCGCGCTCCAGGCGGCTTAAGTACGACGGCTGAATGCCCAGGCGTCCGGCCAGCCGGCGCAGGGTGAAGGCCGGGTCGGTGGCCAGGCGGGCCAGGCGGCGTTCGCGGATGCGTTGGCCAAAGGGGTGTTGCTGGGACATCTTCCGTGCACCATAGCGTGCACGGTGTACGGTCACAAGTCTCAAGATGAACGTGACGCGCGGCCCCCGGCCCAATGCCCCGCCGCGCCCGGCGTTCCGGCACGGCGGTAGCGGATTAGGCCTCGGGCATAAAGCCCATGGCCCGGGCCGAGCGCTCCAGGGTGAGGAGCAACGGCGCGGGGTCGCCGTTGCCGATGTCGCGCAGCTTGGCGGCGATGCGCCGGCTCAGGGCCGTGAGTTCCTCGGCCTGGGGGGCGTCGAAGGCCTCCAGGTTGGCGGCCGCCTTGTCGGCCTTGCCCAGGGCCGCCAGGGTCAGGCCCAGGCACAGCCGGGCAAAGGCGTCGCCGCCGTTTGTCAGGTGCAGCACATGCTCGAATTCCACCTTGGCCTGGATGAGCTGGCGGGTGGCGTAGAGAGCGTAGCCGAGCCGGGCGCGCACCATGGGGTTGGACAGATCGCCGCGCACCGAGGCCCGGTAGGCGGCGGCGGCCTCGGCGTAGTCGCCGGCGGCGTAGGCGGCGTTCCCGGCGGCATGGGGATCGGCCGCCGGGGCGGCGGGCACGGTCCGCTGCGGCTCCGGGGCGGGGGTCGGGTCGCCGGGGATGTCGCGGCCAAGCAGGGCGCGGATCAGGTGGCGGCGGGGAATGGCGCGCGGTTTGTCGGCGGTCATGGCGGTTCCTTTGGGGTTAGTGCGGCCGGCCGGCGGGGCTGGAAAAAAACACCGATTCGATTTCGGCGATGGCGGCGTCGCCGTCCCGGGCCACTTCGGCCAGGACGGATTCGGGCAGCCCCAGGCTATGCCAGGCCGGTTCGCTCAGGGCCGGCGTGGGCGGGCCGGAAAAGGCCGGCCAGTCCCAGGCCTGGGCCAGGATGTCGGCCACATGGATAAGGGCTGTTTCCCGGGAGCCCGGCGCGCCGTCGGGGTGGTGGTGGTCGCCGGCCATGGCGATCAGGGCCGGCGGGAAATTCCAGCCGGCAAGGAGCGTGCGGCCCACGGCGGCATGGTCGAAGCCGAGCACGGCGGCTTCGGCTTCGCTGGCCGGCAGGCCCTCCACCCGCGACAGGATCAGCGCCCGCCCGGCGGCGGCCGGGAGCTTGCGCAGGATGACGAGCTGGCCCAGGTCATGGAGCAGCCCGCCCACGAATCCCCGGTCCGGGGCCAGCCCCGGCACGGAGCGGGCGAGCAGCGAAGCGTAGACGCCGCAGGCGGCGGCGTGCCGCCAGAACATGCGCATGTCGCACAGTTCCGGGGCGATGTCCGAAAAAGCCGACACGGCCGCCAGCCCGGTCACCAGGGTGGACAGCTCCTTTTGGCCGACCATGGTCACGGCCCGGCTGATGGAGTCCACCGGCCCGCGCAGGCCGTAGACCGGGCTGTTGACCAGGCGCAGCAGCCGGGCGGTCAGGCTCGGGTCGCGGCCGATGATGGCGGCCAGTTCGGCCGGGCCGGTCTCGTCCTTGCCCAGGGCGTTAAGGAGGCGGACGTGGACTTCGGGCAGGGTGGCCAGCTCCACCTCGCCGGAGACGAGCTCGGCCGGATCGACGGCGGCGGCGTCGAAGAGCTGCCGTTCCGGGGCCAGGCAGGGCAGGGCCGGGGAGTTGGCGAGGGCGTCCGGGTCCAGGCCCTGGGCCAGGACCCGGGCGGCGGCCCGGGACACGGCCAGCTCGAAGATGGTTTTGCCCACGGCGCTTTCCCGGTCCATGGCCAGAAAACGGCGGCGCAGCAGGGCGCGGCAGCGCTCCTCGGTGGCGGTAAAGGCCTTGGCCGCGTCGTCGGCCGGATCGCCTTCCAGGCCGGCGATGTCGGCGTCGCGCACGCCGTAAGCCCGCAAAAGGCGCAGATGCTCCTCGGACAGGATCGTGCCGGCGGCGGCCAGGACCCGGCCGTCCGGGGCGTTGACCGCCTGGCCAAGGGTCATGCCCGGGGTGATGTCGTCGATGTTGCGTTTGCCCACTGGCTGTGCCTCCGGTGCGGTTGCGCCCGGGTTCTGGCCCCGGCGGCGCGGGAATCTCGCGTCCACGGATTAAGATTGTAAAAAAGCTAACCGAAAAGAAAGACACCGGACCGGATTTCTCAGCCCTTTGTTTGACTTTTCCCAGGGCGCATTTGCAACACGCTGAAATAACGTGTGAAAAAAATAATCGTAAAGTTCGTCGTTTTGGCCCGGGACTTGCTCAAGAGAAAATCGAAAGCGGACGGCCTTCCCACTCCGAGCCGCTCGAATCACTGGCCGTGGCGGTCACCCCCTAGCCTCCTCCCCCAACACGCCACCACGGCCTTTTCAGGAAGCCGCTTGGGCCACTCCCTGGGCCTGGGCGGCTTCCGCTTTTTGTCGACCGCCGCCTTGCCCCGCCGTTTGGGCTTGCTGGACGCCCCAATCGTGATTATAGCCCGAGGACGCTGTTGCAAGACGCCCCTGGGGCAATTGCCGGCGCGGGTCTTCCGCGCCGGGCCGCGACAGTGTGGGAGCACCTTTTGGAGAACAAGGATTCCGGCCCCCAGGCCTTTCTCGACTTCGTCAACCAACGCCTAGCCAAGCGCCAGCGCGAACTCGACGGGGCCGTCAAATTTTCCAGCCACGCAGCCCAGGTGGAGTCCATCGTCATGGAACTCAAGGCCGTGCGCACCAAGTTCATGACGCTGATGCGCCGCGAGGGCCTGCTGTGAGCCGGGCCGCCCTGCTGGCCGGGCTGCTCCTGGCCGCCTTGGCGCTGGCCGGTCCCGGTCCGGCCTTGTCCCAGGTCCCGCCCAAGGCCCCGGCGGCCCGGGCGGCGGGCGTCCACGACATCGTCGGCAACTGGACGGCCGAGGCCCTGGGCCAGACGGTCACGGCCAGTTTTACCCGCCAGGGCGACATGATCTACGGCGTGGTGGTCATCCCGGACCCGATTTCCGGCGGCTCCAACACCTACCACGTGGCCGGCGTGATCCTGGGCGACGAGTTCGCGGCCCAGCACGCCAGCGGCCATCTGCTCAAGGGCACGCTCACCGGCCCGGACACGGCCGAGGCCGTCTTTGCCCCCAAGTCCGGCCCCTCCCTCAAGCTGCGCCTGACGCGGCGGGCCGGCCCCTAGGACCACGCCCCTTAAAAAATACGAGAGTATTTAAAAAATCCAAGGTTTGAGCCTACTGCCGCGAAAAGCACTGGGCACATTCCGTGGCTGCGCCATTCGGCCGGGGCGCTGGCCGTCCCGTCGTTTCCAGGGCCGTGCCCCGATCCTTGTGCTTTCTCCAGGGCGCGCCCCCTAGGCCGTCTTTCCCTGCCCCGGCGGCACCACCGGCACGGACTCGTCCTGGGCCCGCTCGGTCCACAGCCGCTTGACCGTGTCCACGTCCTCCTTGGGCAGGGTGGCTTCGACGGCGTCGAAGATGCGGTTGCGGATGAAAACGAGATCCTGGTAGCTCGGGGCCTGCTCAATCATCTCCAGATAATACGCCAGGGTGTTGTCCTGCGCCATGACCGTGCGTCTCCCATGGCGGCTGGTTGCCGTGACAACGGGTGTAGCCGAGGCGGCTGTCAGGGGCAACGGCGTTTGTGCCCGGAAGTCCCGGCCCGCGTTATCTTTTGGTGGCGAAGCCTGGCCGTTCCCCAGGCGTCGCGCGACAGCCGGCGCGGTCAACGAGGCGTCCGGTCAGCCTTCCGGCGTATTGAAAAAGCCGCACTTTTCGCAGACAAAGCCGGCGTATTCCGGCCGGCCGTCGTCGGCCAGCCAGACTTCCACTTCGTTTCGCTCCGAGCAGTTGGCGCAGTACACCAGCGCGATGCGCGTTTCCGGGTCATAGTCGCATTCCACGCCGCCAAGGATGAGGGTGCGTTCCTGGGCCATGGCCTATTCCTCCTGTTTCGGATGCTCCCTTGTACCATGCCCGGCGGCCGGGGCAAGCCCGGGGATTGCCAGCCGGGGCCGGTCGGGCTATCCGAGGGCGGCAAAACCCCCAAGGAGTGACCATGTCCCCGCGCCCCCTCGTGCTACATGACGCCTTTGCCTTTCCCGGCGGCGGGGAACTGGTGGCCGTGACCCTGGCCCGGGCCTTCGAGGCCGATCTGCTGACCGGCCGGTTCGCCCCGGCCGCCTTCCCGGACGGCTATTTCGCCGGCCGCGCCCCGGCCAGCCTTGAGGCCCGCGCCCGCCATCCCCTGGCCGCTAGGTTGTCCCTGACCCTGGCCATGTCCCTGGCTTTCGAGGGGATGCCGCCCGTGTCCACGCCCCTGGCCCTGCACAGCGGTTCGCTCACGCTGCTCGGCCATGGCCGCATCCACGGGCCGCAGCTGCTCTATTGCCACACGCCGCCGCGCATCCTCTACGACCACCGCGACTTCTACCTCGCCCGCCAGCCGCGCCATCGCCGGCCGTTGTGGCGGCTGTTGGCCGGGCGCTACCGCCGCCGCTACGAAGCCGCCGCCCGGGCCATGGACGCCGTGGTCGCCAACTCCGAGACCGTGCGTCGGCGCATCTGCGATTTTCTGGGCCTGGAATCCGTCGTCATCCATCCGCCCGTGGACACGGCCGCCTATCAATATAAAGGGCAGGAACCGTTCTACCTGTCCACGGCCCGGGTGGACGTGCTCAAGCGCGTGGACCGCGTCGTGGCCGCCTTTGCCGCCATGCCGGACAAAAAGCTCGTGGTGGTTTCGGGCGGCTCGGAGCTCGACCGGGTGCGGGCCATGGCGCGCGGGTGTCCCAACATCGACATCCGCGGCTGGACCGAGGCGGCCGAGCTGCGCCGGCTCATCGGCACGGCCATCGCCACTATCTACATCCCGCGCGACGAGGATTTCGGCATCTCGCCGGTGGAGTCCATGGCCGCCGGCAAGCCGGTCATCGGCGTGCGCGAGGGCGGGCTGACCGAAACCGTGGTGGACGGCCAGACGGGCATCCTGCTGCCGCCCGATCCCACGCCCGAGGACGTGGCCCGGGCCGTGCGCGCCCTGGGGCCGGCCGAGGCCCTGGCCATGCGCGAAGCCTGCGAGCAACGGGCGGCGGCTTTCGACACGACGGTCTTCGTGGACAACATGCGCAAGCTGGCCCGGGACGTGATGGCGGGACACTCTGACAATGGTTTGAAAAAATGAGAAAACTGCGCGTCCTCGTCAACGCCGTGCCCCTGGCCACGGTCAATACCGGCATCGGCCGCTACCTGCGCTGCCTCTACGCCGCCATCGAGCGCGACTACGGGCGCGACCTCGACATCGCCTACTTCGACGGCAAGGGCGTGTCGTCCACGCCCCCGCAGCCTCCGGCCAACCTGGCCGGCCGCTCGCGCCTGACGAGCCTTTTGTGGAAGCTCCCGCCCGCCGTCGGGCTGGCCGTGCGCCTGGCCCGCCACTGGCAACGCGAGGCCGTCTTTTACCAGGCCGCCAAAGGCTACGACCTCTACCACGAGGCCGCCTTTTTCCCCTTTCGCGTGCCGAAAACCGTCGCCACGGTCTTCACCATCCACGACCTGTCGCTCATAACGCTCCCCGAACGCCATCCGGCCGAGCGCGTGCGCTACTTCAACCGCTATTTCCACAAACGCCTGCCCGGCGTGGCCCGCTATCTGGCCGTCTCCAAGTACACCAAGGCCGAGATGATCCGGTTGCTGCATCTCGATCCCGAGCGCATCCGCGTCACCTGGAACGCCCACGAACCCGGGGTGTTCCGTCCCGTGGACGGCCCCTTGCCGGCCGGCCTGCCGGAACGCTACTTTCTCTTCGTCGGCACCAACGACCCGCGCAAGAACCTCCACGTCATCCCCAAGGCCCTGGCCGCCGCCGGCCTGGACGTGCCGCTCGTCACCGCCGGTTGGAGCGGCTGGTCGGCCGAACGCCTGGACGGCACGCCGCCCATCGAACTCGGCTACTGCGACGACGCCACCCTGGCCGCGCTCTATTCCAAGGCTCTGGCCCTGGTCTATCCGAGCATCTACGAAGGCTTCGGCCTGCCCGTGCTGGAAGCCATGGCCTGCGGCTGCCCGGCCGTCACCACCCGGCTGACCAGCCTGCCCGAAGTGGCCGGGGAGGCCGGCATCTACCTCGACGACCCGTCCGATCCGGCCGCCATGGGCCAGACCCTGGCCCGGGTCGCCGCCGCCCCCCCCCTGCGCGCCGAAGCCTCCCGCCTGGGCCTGGCCCGGGCCGGGCTGTTCTCCTGGGCCGAATCGGCCCGGCGGACAGTGGAGGAGTTCGAGAAGAGCTTGGAATAAGAGAAGAGGCCTCCGGCGGGGGGGGGGGGGGGGGGGGGGGGGGGGGGGGGGGGGGGGGGGGGGGGGGGGGGGGGGGGGGGGGGGGGGGGGGGGGGGGGGGGGGGGGGGGGGGGGGGGGGGGGGGG
>JAEZMB010000276.1 GCA_023435825.1 Pseudomonadota bacterium
GCCGGGGCCAGGGCCCCTTCGGCGGCGTCGCCGGGCAGGGGCTGGCCCAGGGCGGCCAACATGCCCACCAGCCCGGCGGCGTCGGCGGGGAACGCGCCCAGGGCGCGCAGGGCCGAGGCCACCTGGCGCAGGGGCGATTTCACCCGCCCGCCCCGGTACTTGTCGTCCTGGAACTCGGGGCTGGTAAAAAGCGCGCGCAGGGTCTGGCGGATGTCGCCGCCGGTCTTCTGGAACGTGTCGGCCAGGCGGGCGACCAGGGCCGGGGGCGGATCGTCGGCCAGGAAATAGACGGCCAGCTTGCGGCTGATATTTTTGGCCGTGGCCGGATGTTCGACCAGCAGGCGCAGGGCGGCGGCTCCTTCGCCAAAGCCCGTGCCCTTGATGCGCTGGCCGAGAAGCACCTTGTCCGAAGGGTCGTGGCGTTCGGCGTCGAAATAGAAGCCGCCGGTGTCGGAATCGGCCCGGGCCGCGCCCACGCGCCAGCCGGTGAGGATACGGGCCAGGGCCTGGACGTCGGCGGGCTTTTGGGGACCGCCGGGGCCAAGGGTCTGGCGATTTATGAGCACGGCGGCGTAGGTGGCGTCGATGGCGTCCTTGGCCGGTTTGCCGGCTTCGCGCACGACCACGTTTTTCCAGTTGTCCTGGGCCATGAGCATGGCCGGGTGCATGGCCGTGGCGGCGAGCAGGTCGAAAAAATTGCCCAGGGCGTGGGGGCGGATGGCCTCGCGTTCGTAGGAGCCGATCCACAGGTGGCTGAGGCCCTTTTTGGGGCCAAGGCTCAAGTGGTCGCACCAGAAGGCGACCATGAGTTCCGTGAGCTGGTTGGGCGAGGCTACGGCCCGCAGCAGCCGGGCCTTGGCGGCTTCCAGGGCCACGGCGTCGGCCCGGTCGAAGGTGCGGCGCATGGCCTCGGGGCCTTCGGCCCGCCCTTCCTCGGCCGGGGGGCCGTATTCGCGGAAAAGCCGCACGGTGTCTTTTTGCAGGGTGGGCAGGCCGGCCAGGGCGCGTTCGAGTTCGGGCGGCTCGGGCTGGGGCTCGGGGGCGAGCTGCTGGTCGATAAACGCGGCCGCGCCCATGGCCGCCGCCTTGTCGAGCAGGCCCGGAGTCGGGCCGTAGGTCAGACGGTTTACGGCCTGGACCACATCCGGCCCCGCTTCCGTCCCGCCGGCCAGGGCCGGGGCGGCGAAAACAAGCCACGCGAAAAGCCCCGCCGGACCGAGCCAGGCGGCCAGATGTCCAAGAAATCGGGCGGTTCGCGTCATGCCGGCCATACGGGCAATGTGCGCGGCGGCCGGCCAAATGTCAATTGCGCGCCGGCCCGGGCCAAGGGGTGCGCCCGGCGACGCTTCGTGGTAGGAAGGGGAAACTCCCAGGAGGAACGTATGGCCGTCTATGCCAACCAGACCATCATCAAATATGGCGTGGGCTTCGGCTCCGCCCTGGCTATGTCCGTGTCGTTTGCCCTCAACAAGTCCATCGGCTGGGCCATCATCCACGGCCTGCTCGGCTGGTTCTACGTCGTCTACGCCTGGCTGTTCAAAGCCTATTAGCCCCGCTCTCCGCCCAACGCCTCATCGTGGCGCGTTATCCTCGGAATTGGCTGGCGCGGATTTCGAGGACACGCCTGTTGCCTCGGCGAAGTCGCCCGAAGCCAGGGGCACGCCTTGGGGTTCGTTGGCGAAATAGACCCAGGCGACCAGCCGCCGGCCGTCGCCCAGGACAATGGGGGCCGGCCGGCGCGTGTAGACCCGGGGATGCTCCTCCAGCTCGTCCAGCCCGGCCAGGATGGCCGCGTCCACGGCGTAGACCTCGCCGACCACCGGATAGCGCCCTTCCCCGGCGGCCAGATACGGAATGCCGGCTTCGAGGTAGAGGCCGTGGGCGTCCACGGTGCGCCCGGGGCCGACGAACCGGGCTCCGGCCAGGAAACGGTGGTTGGAAAAGCCCCGGCGCAGGGTGCCGTAGACGAAGACATGGCTGCCCCCGTCGCCGGCCGCAGGGACATCGGGGCCGGACTCGCCGGGCTGCCCCTCGGCCGCAACGGCGGCCCGCTTGCGGGCGAAGAAATTATAGAGCAGCACCATGTCAGCGCGGAAACAGGCCGAAGCGGACGATCCACCACAAGGCGGCCAAGCCGTCGCGCCAGCCGATTTTTTTGCCTTCGTCGTAGGTGCGGCCGTAGTAGGAAACCGGCACTTCATAGATGCGAAGGCGCATCTTGGCCACCTTGGCCGTCAACTCCGGCTCCACGCCGAAGCGGTCGCACTGGATGCGGATCTTTTGCAGCACCTCGCGGCGAAAGGCCTTGTAGCAGACCTCCATGTCCGAGAGATTGATGTCGTTTAGCATGTTGGAGAGCAGCGTCAGCATCCGGTTGGCCACGGAGTGCCAGAAATAGAGCACCCGGTGGGGGCCGCCCAGAAACCGCGAGCCGTAGACCACATCGGCCTTGCCGTCGAAGATCGGGGTCAACAGCGCCGGGTAGTCGTCGGGATCGTATTCGAGGTCGGCGTCCTGGATGAGGACGATGTCGCAGGCGGCGGCGGCGAACCCGGTGCGCAGGGCCGCGCCCTTGCCCTGGTTTTGGGCGTGGAAAAACGTGCGCAGGCGCGGGTCGTCGGTGAGGGTGCGCAGGTAGTCGCCGCTACCGTCGGTGGAGGCGTCGTCCACGAGGATGACCTCGGTGGTCTCGGGCCGGGACAGCACCTTGGCCAGCAGCGTCGGCAACGTGCCGGCCTCGTTGTAAACCGGGATGACGACGCTGACGGTCAGGGGACAGGCGGCGCGGGATTCGTTCATGCAGTCTCCGTGTCAATGCCGAGGGCCGCAAAGTAGCGGGCGCGGCAGGAAGTTTCAATGGCGCACAGGGCGGCCAGGGCGTCGCTGAAATCCTGCGCGCCCATGGTAAAGACGCCATGCCCGCAGACGATGACTCCGGGCCGGCCGCCGCCCGCCGCCAGGGCCGGCGGCATGGTGTGGACCAGCCCGCGCGGGCCGCAGCCCACCTCGCCCGGCACGATGGGCGTGGCTCCGGCGTAGCGCTCCCGGGCGCAGTCCACATGGCAGCGTTCCCGCCGGGGACAAGTGGCCAGATCCTCGCAATCCATGGACATGATGACGGCAAACCGGGGATGGCCGTGCAGGATGGCCTTGCGGCCGTCCAGGGTGGCCAGGGCGGCGTGGGCGGCCAGCTCGCTGGAGGCGGTCAGCCCGGCGCAGGACGACCCGTCCAGCGGAACAAGGTCCATGGCGCCGGGCAACTCGTCCAGGGCCGCGCCGGTCTGGCTGATGGCCAGCACGCCGTCCAGATTATAGGAAATGTTGCCGAAGACCGAATCGACCAGCCCCAGCTCCACCGTGGCCCGGCCGGCCTCGGCCATGGCCGCGAGCATGGTTTCGCGGTCAGCGAAAGGCCCCTGGGCCAGGGACGGGATGATCGTGGGCGGCGGCGGCAGGCTCCGACAGGCGGCGGCAAAAGCGGCCGCATAGGCTGCGTCCACGGTCCCGGCCCGGCTGGCGGCCAGGAAATCGGCGAAAAACTTGACGAACCCGGCAAAGGCCACGGACGACACCGTAACAAAGGCCTGCTCCGGGGAAAGCGCGCCATGGGCCAGGATGCCCACCCCGGGCAGGTAAGCTCCCTTGCGCCGGGACAGGGCGGCGGCGGCGGCTTCCACGGTCGGTTCGGCAATGACCGGGATGTCGTGGAAAAAGGTGCGCGTCTCGCAGTCCCGGGGCCGGATGGCCGGGGCTTCGCGGCCGGCCAGGAATTCGAGGATGGTACGATGGGGCTGGGCCGGCGGGGCCAACAGCACGCAGCCCACCCCCAGGCGGTCGATGAGGCCAGCCAGCAGCTCCTCTTGGGGCGAGGGCCGGGAAAAAGCCAGGCGGTCGTCCAGGCAGGCGGCCACGGCCGCGCCGGGATCGGTCAGGCCGGCGGCGGCGAGCTTATCGGCAAAACGCCGGGCCAGGGCGGCGGTCAGATCGGCCATGGCGACTCCAGGGCGGCGGCTTCGGCGGTTGGGCGGCCGGCCTCATCCAGGCCGCGCAGCCGGTAGTAGGCGGCCCGGGCGGCCAGGAACGCCTCGCGCGGCAAGGGGGGCACGGCAATGCCTTCCCCGGACGAACCGGGTTCGACGAAAAAGCGTTGCGGCAGATCGTCGTCGGCGGCGTGAAGGCCTGCCCGGGCATTTATCGCCCGCTCGACCAACACGGTACGCTGCCCAAGGCCGGCCAGATCGGCGGCGGTGACCGTCTCGCCCCGGACGGCGGACAGGGCCAGCGCCCATTCCTCCAGCCCAACGGCCAGCCCATAGAGCGGACAGCCGCCGAGCGAAGCGGCCACGGCGGCCGCGTTTTCGCCCAGAAACACGGCCCGGGTCTTGCCGGCGAAGCTGAAGCGGTCCGTGGCCACGGGTTTTCGCAACAGCTCATGGCCCAGGCACAACCCGCCCCAGGCGTCCGGGCCGGACGGCCCCACGGCCAGGGACAAGGCCAGACCGTAGGCCCCGCGCGGATCAAAGGCCGGCAGGGCCGCGCCCTTGACGGCCATGGCCGGGGGCGCAAGGGCCGCGCCCTCGGCCACCAGTCCAGCCAGGGCCGGCAGCAAGGCGTCCGAGGTGATGTCGCGCCCGGCCGCCTCGGCCCGGCCGGCCAGGACGACGGCTGCGCCCGGGGCAAACAGCCCGGCCTGGCGGCAGAAGGCATGGGCGGCCACGGCCAGATCGGGATCGGCCAGACCCAAAAGCGCGGTCAGGTGCGACCAGGCGTCGCCGTCCGGGAGCACGTCGCCCTCGGCCACGACATGGCGGCAAGGCGTGGGGCAGCCCGGACAGCCGGCGGCGCGCAGCGACAGCCGGGCAAAAAGGCCCGGAGCCGAAAGCCGGCCGGCCGCCTCGAAAACGGTTTCCCGGAAATGGCGCGTGGGCAGCATCCGCCGGCCGGCGGTGAGGTCCATAAGCGCCGCCGTGCCGTAGCGCCCGAAACCGCACGGCCCGGCCAGGGCCGGCGCGGCGGCGACAAGGCGCTCCATGGCCGCCCTGGCCCCGGCCAAGCCCTCGGGATCGGCCGCAGCCGGCCCCTCCCCTTGCGCCCGGGCGGCCACGGCGAAACAATTCTTGGCGGCCAGCGGCAAGGCCACGCCGCCCGGCCCCACAGGGTGCAGGCCGTCGGCCCACAGCCCGGCCAGGGGCGAACCGGCCAAAGCGGCCGGACCGGCCACCACCGCGCCGTCATGGGGCGGCAAGGCGGCCAGGACCGCCGAAGTCCCCTGCCCCGCCGCCGCGCCAAGGGGCGTCAAGCGCGCCCCATCGGCGTCCAGGAACAAGGCCGTGGGCGTGTCCGCCCGGCCAACCACGGCCACGGCGGCGAGGTGCAGCCGGGCCAGGGCGCGGCCCAGCCCGCCGGGCACGGCAACGGACAAGATGCCGCCGGTATGCGGGTTGGTCCCGGCCAGGGCGGCAAAAGAGGCCCCGGGCAGATCGAAGCCGGCCAAGGCTCCGGGAGCCAGGACCACGGCCGCTTCCGGCGCGTCCCAGGCAGCCTTGGGCCGGACGGCCAGAAGCGCGGCGGCCAAGGCCCGGCCGCCCGGAGCCTGTCGGGCCAAGCCCGGGTCCAGCGGCTCGCGGCGACAGGCCCCGGCGGACAGGTCGCAAAAAAGGATATGGGTGGCGGCGTGTTCCATAAGCGGCGTCATAACGTGTTTCCGTCCGGGAGGTAGCAGCCGGACCGGTTCGAGGCAATGGGCAATGCGCCCTAAAGCCCCGGCGGGAAGGGCCGATAAGTTTCATACGCACAAACGTCAGCGAGGTCGGCCATGCAGATCGCCTTCAACACCCACGGCATTGCCACCAGCCTGTCCCCCCTGGACGGACTGGCCGCGTCCACCACCGGCCAGGCCGCCTCGGGCCATCTCTCGCTGACCTTCGGTTCCGGGGACAAGGCCGAGCAAGCCACGCAGACCAAGGCCCCGTCCACCACTTCCGACGTGTTCGCCGCCGAGATCATGCGCCGCATCAATCTGGCCGAGGGCGCGACCGTGGCCAGCAACGCCGCCATCGCCAGCAACGCGTCCCTGGGCAGCAACGCCGGAGCCGGGGTCAACGCCGCCGCCTCGGGGGATCTGCAGGCCGCCCTGGCCGACGCCGTGGAGTACGTTCGTAAAGAGCACGGCGACGCCGCCGCCACCGCCGTCATGGGCATCATGTTCAAGGAAGTGGGCGACGGCTCGGGCGGCGAGGACAGGCTCGGCGACGCCCTGGTCTCGGCGCTCAAATTTATCGACAGCAAGTTCGGCATCGCCGCCGGCGACGCGGCCATGGCCAAGTTCAACGGCGCGCTCAACGACGCAGTCAACGACTACTACCAAAACGGCCAGCTGGAAGAATTCTACGCCGCCGACGGCTCCGCCGGGGCCGGCAGCGTGATCAAGCAGGCCCAGGGCGTCGTCGCCTCCACCCTGGCCCATGTGGCCAAGGAATTCGGCACGGACGCGGCCAAGACCGTGGCCGACATCCTGACCACCAATTTCACCGACCAAGGCTCCACCCGCCAGGGCCTGAGCCAAGCCATCGTGGCCGCCAACGATTATCTATCCGCCAACTACGGCGCGGCCGACCTCGGCAGCCTGCCCCTTGGCCAGACCAACCAGCCCAAGGGCTCCGTGCTCAATCTCACGGCGTAAAGTGAGAAGAGAAGAAGGGAAGAGGCCTCCGGCGGGGGGGGGGGGGGGGGGGGGGGGGGGGGGGGGGGGGGGGGGGGGGGGGGGGGGGGGGGGGGGGGGGGGGGGGGGGGGGGGGGGGGGGGGGGGGGGGGGGGGGGGGGG
>JAEZMB010000279.1 GCA_023435825.1 Pseudomonadota bacterium
CGCCATTGCCCTTGAGGCTGGCCAGACGCGTGATGGCGGCGGTCAGCGTGGTCTTGCCGTGGTCGATGTGACCGATGGTGCCGATATTGACGTGCGGCTTGTTGCGTTCAAATTTCGCCTTGCCCATGTCATCCCCCTGCAGCTGGTGCTCTTCAGGATTTTTAGTGGTCGTAGATATGGAGCCCACGGCCGGATTCGAACCGGCGACCTCTTCCTTACCAAGGAAGTGCTCTGCCGACTGAGCTACGTGGGCTTCGTCAAGCGGTAGGACACGGGCGGCTTTGGAGCGGGAAACGAGACTCGAACTCGCAACCCTCAGCTTGGAAGGCTGATGCTCTAGCCAATTGAGCTATTCCCGCGTATGTCACATGTAGTTCATGCGACAGGCTCTACCTGTCTCCTACTGCATTCGCGCTATATGGTGGAGGGGGGAGGATTTGAACCTCCGAAGGCATACGCCGACAGATTTACAGTCTGTTCCCTTTGGCCACTCGGGAACCCCTCCGAACCTTGGAGCTGGTGATGGGACTCGAACCCGCAACCTGCTGATTACAAATCAGCTGCTCTGCCAGTTGAGCTACACCAGCTAACCGAGAAGCGGGTAACTAGCGAAACTCGTTGTCGCGGTCAAGCCTTTTTTTGTCACCAGATCGGCGCGTTTGGTTTCACCCAGACGCGAAGCAGAGTTATTAGACCCAACCCGCCACCTTGGCAAGTTCTTTTTTTGATTTCAGCCAATTTTCTTGGCTCTTCCTTCGGCCACGTTGTCACAAGCCCCCTTCTCCCCTATATTCTCCCCAAATACCGCCCGTTCCCACCTCTCACCTTCGAGCCCTTCATGAAGAATATGGAAAAACACCACCGCTTCTCCCTCTGGTACGTGCTGATCGCCATCTGGGGCGTGCTGCTGCTCAACAACCTCATCGTCACCAGCTACGGCCCCAAGAACCTGCCCTACTCCGAATTCCTCACCCGCCTGCAAGCTGGCGACATCACGGAAGTTTCCATCACCGGGGACGTCATCGCCGGAGCCATGAAGGCCACGGGAAAAGATGGCCAACCCGACGCCACCCAGGAGTTCGTCACCCGCCGGGTGGACAGCGATCTCTCCACCGAACTGGCCAAGCACCACGTGGTCTTCCGGGCCCAGCCCGAATCCACCTTCCTGCGCGACATCCTGTCCTGGATCGTCCCCATCCTGCTCTTTTTCGGCATCTGGTACTTCATGATGCAGCGCCTCAATCCCGGCCAGGGCGTCATGGCCTTTGGCAAGAACAAGGCCCGGGTCTACGCCGAAAAGGACATCGAAACGCGGTTTACCGACGTGGCCGGCTGCGACGAGGCCAAGGCCGAGCTGGAAGAGATCGTGGACTATCTGAAAACCCCGGAGCGCTTCCAACGCCTGGGCGGGCAGATGCCCAAGGGCGTGCTGCTCGTCGGCCCGCCGGGCACGGGCAAGACCTTGCTGGCCCGGGCCGTGGCCGGCGAAGCCCAGGTCCCGTTTTTTTCCATATCAGGTTCGGAATTCGTGGAGATGTTCGTGGGCGTGGGCGCGGCCCGGGTGCGCGAACTCTTTGTCCAGGCCAAGGAAAAGGCCCCGTGCATCATCTTCATCGACGAACTCGACGCCATCGGCAAATCCCGCTCCGGGGCCATCGTCGGCGGCCATGACGAGCGGGAACAGACCCTCAATCAACTGCTTGTCGAGATGGACGGCTTCGATCCCCGGGTCGGGGTCATCATCATGGCCGCCACCAACCGCCCCGAAACCCTGGACCCGGCCTTGCTGCGGGCCGGGCGCTTCGACCGACAGGTGCTGGTGGACCGGCCCGACGTCATCGGCCGGGAGCAGATTCTGCGCGTCCACGCCAAAAAGGTCGCCCTGGCCCCGGAGGTGGACCTTGCCGTCATTGCCCGCAAGACCCCGGGCTTTTCCGGGGCCGATCTGGCCAACGCCATCAACGAGGCCGCCCTGCTCGCCGCCCGCAAGGACAAGAACGCCGTGGGCATGGACGACCTGGAAGAAGCCGTGGACCGCATCATGGGCGGGTTGGAAAAAAAGAACCGGGTGATCAATCCCCAGGAAAAAAAGGTGGTGGCCTACCACGAGGCCGGCCACGCCATCGTGGCCACTTTCACCCCCGGGGCCGACGCGGTCCATAAAATCTCCATCGTGCCGCGCGGCATCGGGGCCCTGGGCTGGACCCAGCAGCTGCCCACCGAGGACCGCTATCTCATGACCCAGACCGAGCTGCTCGGCAAAATCGACGTGCTGCTGGGCGGCCGGGCGGCCGAACGGCTGGTCTTCGGCGACGTGTCCACGGGCGCGCACAACGACCTGCAACGGGCCACCGACATCGCCATGGCCATGGTCACCGAGTACGGCATGGGCCAGACCCTGGGCCAGGCCACCTACCCGCGCCAGAACCGGCCGGTGTTTCTCTCGGCCGACCAGAGCGGCCTGGCCGGGCGGGAATATTCCGAAGCCACGGCGGCCCGGGTGGACGCCGAGGTCAAGAGCATCCTGGAAACCGCCTACGAACGGGTGACGGCGCTTTTAACCGGCCACATGGCCGTGCTCGACCGGGTGGCCGAACAATTGCTGGAGCGTGAAGTGCTGGACGAGACCGAGTTCAAGGCCCTTATACACGAAGCGCCTCCCACCAAGGCGTCCTAGGAGACCTGCCATGCCTGTCCCGCGTCCGGTGTTGCCAGCCCTGCTGGCGGTCCTGCTTCTCGTGCCGTCCCTGGGCTTGGCCCAGGTGCTCTTCAAGGACGGGGAACCCTACATGACCGTGACGGACGCCAGCCAGGCCAAGCTGGTGGGCGGTCCAAAAAAGGGCGCGCCGGTTCTGGCCGCAGGCAACAAGGTCTTCGTGCATGAGGTGGCCAACGGCTGGGCCACGGTGGAACTGGAGGATCCCCAAACGCTTCCCATCAACGCCCATCGTTACCGCCTGCCGTTTGCGGCCCTGGCCAGCCAGCCCGGCAAGACCTTCATGGAGCGGCCGGCCTGGGTCCCGGCTCCGGGCGATCCGGCCCTGGCCGCCCGGGACGTGGTGGGCTATGAGGACTACCCGTGGATCATGGTGCGCGAAGGCGCGGCCAAGCCCCGGCGCATCGACAAAGGGCGCAGCCCGGCCGTGTCGCCGGACGGCACGCTTCTGGCCTATTCACCGGCGGCCGGGGGCGGCGTGACCGTGGTCGATCTGACGGGAAAAGCCAAGCCCCGGCATTTCGCGACCAAGCCTGATCTCGTGCGCAATATCCGCTTTGCCCCGGACAGCCGCCGACTGGCCTGGCAGGTCGTTGACCGCACCTTCGTCGGGGAGACGCCCAAGCACCAGGACCGCATCGAGATGGCGGACCTTTCCCAGACCGACCCCAAGCCGGTCGTCCTCGTCAGCGACATGCCCGCTGAGAGCAACTTCCAGGACTTTGCCCGGAAAGGGACCGTCTTGTGCATTTTCACCGACGACGTCAGCCGCAACAGCACCGAAACCGACTTTGTGCGTTGGCTTGGCCTGGACGGCCGCATCCTCCGCCAGGAACCAGCAACGACCTTCACCGAAATCACGTCCTTTTCCAGCAACGACATGTTTCTGCCAAGCCCGGCCGACGACAACCTGCTGCTGGCGGCAACCGACGTGAACCCGACGCCGGCCATGACGTGGCTCAACGACCCCGGCGCGGCGCTTTTCCTTTACGACGCGGCAAGCGGCACGAACTATCGCCTGACGCCCCGGCAAATCGTCGCGGTCTACCCGGCCTGGACGCCCGACGGCCAGCGCATCTATTTTTCGGGCCTCAAGGAAAGCCCGGCCAACGGGACGCACCACCTCTACCGCATGAACGCGGACGGGACGGGGCTAACGGATTTGGGGAAGGGATTGGCGCCGAGCGTGGGTACGCGGCCGTAAATCGCGGCCCTGGCCGCGCCGCGCTTAACCGTCGCAGGGCGACGAAGGCGTTGCGCGACCGCGCGCCCAAAATTTCGGGAGGGGGTAAGGGTGGGGCAAACAGGCGGGAATTACGGCTTTCGCCCCTCGACCACCCGGTCCAGGCCGGCCAGATCGCGGCGTACGGCCACTCCCGTAAAGCCGGCCTCGGCCAGGATGGCGGCGGCGGCCGGTCCCTGCTTCCAGCCGATCTCGACCAGAAGCGTCCCGCCCGGGGCCAGTCGCGAGAGGGCGGCCCGGGCCACCGTGGGCACGGCCTCAAGCCCTGTCTCGCCCGGGGTCAGGGCGCTTGACGGCTCAAATTCCCGCACCTCGCGGGAACACTCCCGGTATTCGGCGGCGCTCACGTAAGGCGGATTGGACACGACCAGCCCGTAACCGCCGTCATGGGCCGGCAGGTCGGCGAAATCGGCTTCGAGAAACGTCAGGCGCTGGGCCACCTGATGGCGGACGGCGTTTTGCCGGGCCACGGCCAGGGCCTCGGGACTGCGGTCCAGGGCCAGGCCCGTGGCTCCGGGGAAGCGCACGGCCAGCGTCACGGCCAGACAACCCGAGCCGGTCCCCAGGTCGGCGAATGACTTAAGCTCGCCGGCCGGGAACAGTTCCAGCGCCCGGTCGATGATAAGCTCGGTCTCCGGGCGCGGGATCAGCGTGGCCGGGGTGACGGCGAAATCAAGGCCGTAGAATTCGCGCTCGCCCAGGATGTAGGCGACGGGTTCGCCCTTGCCCCGCCGAGCCACCAGCGGGCGCACGAGGTCCAGTTCCTCCGGGGTCAGGGGCCGGTCCATGGCCAGGATGAGGCCGAGCCGGTCCAGCCCCAGGGCCTGGGACAGCAGGAGCTGGGCCGAGAGCCGGGGACTGTCCAGGCCCCGGCCCTCGAAAAAGGCTTCGCTCTTGGCCAGAATCTCGCGAACCGTGGGCGCTTTCGCCATTTTCTCCCTCCAATGCGCCGGGGCGCGTCGTCCCGGACCGGTTCTCTTCGGCCCGGGACGACGCGCCCCGAAAAAACGGCAACGCCCCCAAATCCCCAGGTGGGGTTTCCAAAGGGGCTCAGCCCCTTTGGCCGCCGGAGGCACTCTTCCTCTTCCCTCTCTAATCGGCGTCGGCCTGAGCCTTGAGCGCCTCGGCCTGGTAGTGGCCGATGAGCGCGCCGCACAGTTCGTCGAGATCGCCTTCCAGAACGGCGTCGAGGCGATAGAGCGTCAGGTTGATACGGTGATCGGTGACGCGACCCTGGGGAAAGTTGTAGGTGCGGATGCGTTCCGAGCGGTCGCCGGTGCCGACCTGGGAGCGGCGGGCGGCTTCCTGTTCGGCCCGTTGCTTGTCCTGTTCGACCTGGAGCAAGCGGGAGCGCAGGACCTTAAGCGCCTTGGCCTTGTTTTTGTGCTGGGACTTTTCATCCTGGCAGATGACCACCAGCCCCGAGGGGATGTGGGTGACGCGCACGGCCGAGTCGGTGGTGTTGACGCTCTGGCCGCCGGGTCCGCTGGAGCGGTAGACGTCGATGCGCAGTTCATTGGGATCGATGGCGACGTCGACTTCCTCGGCTTCGGGCATGATGGCCACGGTGACGGCCGAGGTGTGGATGCGGCCCTGGGATTCGGTGGCCGGCACGCGCTGGACGCGGTGAGCGCCGGATTCGTACTTGAGCCGGCTGTAGACCTTGTCGCCGGAGATGGAGGCGATGACTTCTTTGAAGCCTCCGGAGCCGGTCTCGGACTGGCTCATGATCTCGACCTTCCAGCGCTTGGTTTCGGCGTAGCGGGTGTACATGCGGAACAGGTCGCCGGCGAAAAGGGCGGCTTCGTCGCCGCCGGTGCCGGCCCGGATTTCCAGCAGGATGTTTTTTTCATCCATGGGGTCCTTGGGCAACAGCAGCACCTTGAGCCGGGCTTCGAGCTCGACCTGGGCTTCCTTGAGGGCCTTGGTCTCGGCCTGGGCCAGCTCGCGGATCTCGGGATCGGGGTCCTGGGCCATTTCCTGGTTGTCTTCCAGGTCCTGGGCGATCTTTTTGTATTCCCGGAAGGCGGCCACCACATCGCTGAGGTCGGAATGGGTCTTGGACAGCTTACGGAAGCGCTCCTGATCGGAGACGACGTCGGGCGCGGACAGTTGGCGTTCCAGATCCTCGTACTTGCGTTCGAGGCTTTCGAGCTTGGCGAACATGGGGCTTCTCCGGGGCGGGACGTTTGGCGCGGCCGGCTTGGGGCGGGCCGACGTTCCACGCGGCTATGGTCGTGATGTTGGGTGCGTCAAAAAGCGTTTATCGTTGCGGCCCGCGCGCCGCGCGGCCGTCATGAAGCGGCCTTGCGGATCAGGCGACGGGACGCTCGGCCACCGCGCCGTCCAGGGCGGCCAGGGCCACCTCGATCTGGGCGTCGTCGGGTTCCTTGGTGGTGAGCATCTGCATGAACAGCCCGGGGGCCGAGATCAGGCGGCAGACGATGTTCGTATGGAACTTGCCGGCCAGTTTGATGACCTCGTAGGCCAGGGCGCTGACCGGAACCATGAGCACAAGCTTCATGACCACGATGTAGGCCTGCTTGAGCACGCTGTTGTCCGGCACGTAGAACGTCATGAGCCAGGGCACGAGAAAGGCATAGAGCACGATGGAGATGGCCAGGACGAAAAGCAGGAAGGCCGTGCCGCAGCGCGGATGCAGGCGGGAAAAACCCCGCGCGCCTTCGGGCGTCAGCGGCGCGCCCTGCTCATAGGCCCAGATGACCTTGTGCTCGGCCCCGTGGTACTGGAACACCCGGCGGATGTCCGGCAGATAGGAGATGGCCGCCACGTAGCCCAGGAACATGAGCATCTTGAACAGCCCGTCCCAGACGTGGAAGCTTAAGTCTTCCACGCCGCCGGAAAGGCCCATGCCGCGCATCCCCAGCGAGAACAGGTGCGGCGTGACGACGAACAGCAGCAAGGCGAAGCCGATGGAAGCGGCCAGGGTGAGCCCCATGGCCCACGGCCCCATCTCCACGCCGTCCTCCTCGTCCTCCAGGGCGACCTGGGCCGAGTAATTGAGCGCCTTGATGCCGTTGACCAGGGTCTCCAAAAGCACGGGAAAACCGCGCAACAGCGGTTTTTTGAGCCATTTGGAGGCGGTGAGCGAGAACCAGGGGCGCACATCAAGCAGGATGTCGCCGCCGGGCTTGCGCACGGCGATGGCCAGCCGCTCCCGATCGCGCATCATGACGCCCTCCATGACGGCCTGGCCGCCAACGGTGGGCGAAGCGATGAGAAGCGGCAAAAGACGCAGCAATCGTTTCATGGCCGGGGTCCGCAAGGGGCCGCCGGGCGGTTGGTCCGCCCGACGGTCTCGGGCAAAGGCCGCACTAGGCCTTTTTCTCGAACTTGGCGTACTTTTTCCGGAAGCGGTCGATGCGGCCGGCGGTGTCGAGGAAGCGCTGCTTGCCGGTGAAAAACGGATGGCAGTTGGAGCAGACTTCGACCTGGACCAGCTCGCCCTTGGTGGACAGGGCCTGGGTCTCGAAACCGCAGTGGCAGCGGATGGTGGCGTTGAACGTCTTGGGATGGATATCTTTCTTCATGGCTCGACTCCTTGAATGTCCCTTCCGGGAAAGCGAGATGAACTAACGCCTTTTTCAGGCCTTGGCAAGCCCTTCCTGCCGTATGATTTCCAGGCGACCGGGTTGGACTTTGCCGCCCGCCATGGTAGACAACCCTTTATCATAACCTGCCACAAGGAAGCAGCATGTCCATCTTCAGCAAAAACGCCGCCCTCGCCGCCATCTTCCGCGCCAACGCCAGCCAGCTCGCCGCCGCCGAAGGCCTGGCCCCGGAAACCATCGAGGCGGCAGTCGCCGCCGGCACCATGGTCATCCTGGCCAACCCGGCCCACAAGGATGTCACCCCGACCATTATCGGCCAGCCGGCCAAGGTCAAGGTCAACGCCAACATCGGCACCTCCATGTTCGTCACCGACATCTCCATGGAGATGGAAAAGGTCCGGCTGTGCAAGACCGCCGGAGCCCACGCGCTTATGGACCTGTCCACGGCCGGCGACCTGCACGCCATTCGCGGCGACATCCTGGCCGCCACCGACCTGCCGCTGGGCACCGTGCCCCTGTACGGCGTGGCCCAGCGCCACATCGCCAAAGGCGGCGACCCCAGCGACTTCAACGTGGCCGAGATCCTGGCCGAAATCGCTCGGCAGGCCGAACAGGGCGTGGATTTTATGACCCTGCACTGCGGCATCACCCGCCGGGGCGTGGAACTGGCCTCCGAAGGCGGCCGGGTCACCGGCATCGTGTCGCGCGGCGGCTCCATCCTTGGCCGCTGGATGCGCCGGCATGGCGAGGAAAACCCCTTCCTGACCCACTACGACGACATCCTCGACATCTGCCTGGCCCACAACGTCACCATCAGCCTGGGCGACGGCCTGCGGCCCGGCTGCGGGGCCGACGCCGGCGACGGCGCCCAGTGGGAAGAGGTCATCAACCTCGGCCGGTTGGCTGTGCGGGCCATGGAACGCGGCGTGCAAACCATGATCGAAGGCCCCGGCCACGTGCCCTTGCACCTCGTCCAGGGCCAGATCCAGGGCATCAAACGCCTCACCCACGGCGCGCCGCTCTACGTCCTTGGGCCGCTGACCACCGACTGCGCCCCGGGCTACGACCACATCGCCGGCGCCATCGGCGGAGCGCTGGCCGCCTACTTCGGCGCGGACTTCCTGTGCTACCTGACCCCGGCCGAACACCTGACGCTGCCCAACGTCGAGGACGTGCGGGCCGGCATCAAGGCCAGCCTCATCGCCGCCCAGAGCGCCGAAACCGCCCTGGGCCGCCCCCACGCCGCCGGCCGCGACCTGGCCATGAGCCAGGCCCGGGCCGACCTCGACTGGGAAGCCATGACCGAACTGTCCCTGGACCCCGACATGGTGCGCGCCCGTCGGGCCAAGCACAGCAAGGAAAAGGAATGCGCCATGTGCGGGGCCATGTGCGCCATGCGCATGATGACCACCGAGACCTTCGAGTGCCCCACCACCGGTGAGGCCCCGACGAAATAACTCCGACGGCTACCCCGGGAGAGCGCCATGCATACCCTGGTCCTCGTGCGCCACGGCCAAAGCGTGTGGAACCTCGAAAACCGGTTCACCGGCTGGACCGACGTGGGCCTGACGCCCCAGGGCCGCGAGGAAGCCGCCCAGGCAGCGCAGCTTCTTCGCGACGGCGGCTACGACTTCGACGCCTGCCTGACTTCGGTACTCTCCCGGGCCGTCATGACCCTCGACATCCTCCTGGCCGGCCTCGACCGCCTGTGGCTGCCGGTCACCAAGTCCTGGCGCTTAAACGAACGCCACTACGGCGCGCTCCAGGGCCTCAACAAGGCCGAAATGGCCGCCCAGTACGGCGAGGAGCAGGTGTTCGTCTGGCGTCGCAGCTACGACACCCCGCCCCCGGCCCTGGACCCCGCCGACGAACGCTTTCCCGGCCGCGACCGCCGCTACGCCGGCCTCACCGAGGCCGAACTGCCGCGCTGCGAGTCGCTTAAGGACACCGTGGCCCGGGTCATGCCCTTCTGGCACGAGGTCATGGCCCCGGCCATCGCCTCGGGCACGCGGCTCCTCGTGGCCGCCCACGGCAACTCTCTGCGCGCCCTGGTCAAATACCTCGACGCCATCGACGACAATGCCATAAGCGAACTCAACATCCCCACAGGCGTGCCGCTGGTCTACAAACTCGACGCCGACCTCAAACCCATCGAGCACTTCTACCTCGGCGACGCCGACGCCGTGGCCCGCAAAGCCGCCGCCGTGGCCGCCCAGGGCAAGGCGAAGGGATAAGAAAAACATAAAGATGCCTCCGGCGGGGGGGGGGGGGGGGGGGGGGGGGGGGGGGGGGGGGGGGGGGGGGGGGGGGGGGGGGGGGGGGGGGGGGGGGGGGGGGGGGGGGGGGGGGGGGGGGGGGGGGGGGGG
>JAEZMB010000284.1 GCA_023435825.1 Pseudomonadota bacterium
CCCCCCCCCCCCCCCCCCCCCCCCCCCCCCCCCCCCCCCCCCCCCCCCCCCCCCCCCCCCCCCCCCCCCCCCCCCCCCCCCCCCCCCCCCCCCCCCCCCCCCCCCCCCCCCGCCGGAGGCATCTTAACTCTTGTTCTCGCCCCGCGCGCGGTAGGCGCAGGCGGCGGCGACGAAATTGGGGGCCCAGTGGGGCGCGCCGTCGGCGTGGATGTGGGTGTAGGCGGCGAAGGTGTTGGCCGTGACCAGCCCGTCCAGGCCGGCCAACATGCCCACGCCCCGTTCCATGACCAGGGCGAAGGCTTCGGGGCCGGGCAGGGGCGGCACGTCGCCGGGGCAGGAGCCGATGGCCGCCTGGCATTTGGAGTAGTGGAACTCGTGGCCGCGCAGCACGGTGCCCACGGGATGGAAGGGATTGTCGCGCACCACGGCGGCCAGGCTGTAGCCCAGGCCCTGGGGCCGGGCGCAAAGGGTGGTGGTCACGGGAAAGACGCCGGCCATGGGATGGACCGTGCCGGCCACGTCGAGCCCCTGGCACAGGTACATGAAACCGCCGCACTCGGCGTAGATGGGCAGGCCGTCCTGGGACAGCCGGCGCACCCGGTCGCGGGTGGCGGCGCTGGCGGCGATGGCCTCGACGTGGGTTTCGGGGAAGCCGCCGCCGAGGTAGAGGCCGTCGAGTTCGGGCCAGGGGGCGTCATCCAGGATGCTGACCGGGACGAGGCGCGCGCCGGCCCGCTCCAGGGCTTCGAGATTTTCCGGGTAGTAGAACCACAGGGCGGCGTCGCGCACCACGCCGATGGCCGGCCGGCTGGCGTCGTCGGCCGAGGCTGCGGCCGAGCAGACCGGCGGCAGGCTGTCCGGCAGGGCCGGGGCGCTTCGGGCGATGGCCAGCAGGCGGTCGAGGTCCACGTGATCGGCCACGATCTTGGCGATGCCGTCGAGGATGGGGTCCACGGCGTCCTGTTCGCGGTTGGAGACCAGCCCCATGTGGCGTTCGGGGATGGGATTCTCGGCGATCTTGGGCAACTGGCCCAGGACCGGCACGTGGGCCAGGGTTTCGATGGCCTCGCGCAGGATGTCGCGGTGGCGCGGCCCGGCGGTGCGGTTTAAAACCACGCCGGCCAGATTGAGGCCGGGTTCGAAGGCGGCCACGCCGGCTACCACGGCGGCGGCGGTGCGGGTCATCTTGGTGGCGTCGAGGATGAGGACGACGGGGGCGGCCAGGCTGCGGGCCAGGGCGGCGGTGGAGCAGGAGCCGGCCACGTCCATGCCGTCGAAGATGCCGCGGTTGCCTTCGACGATGTTGACGTCGCAGCTCTCGGATTTTTCGAGGAAAAGGGACGGGATGCGTTCGGGGGGCAATAAGAAAGGGTCCAGATTGGTGGCGTCGCGGCCGGCGGCGAGGCCGAGCCAGGCGGCGTCGATGTAATCCGGACCCTTTTTGAACGGACGGACGCGAAGGCCTGTCTGGGCCAGGGCCCGGCAGACGCCGAGGGAGAGGATGGTTTTCCCGGCCCCCCCGGAGAGTCCGGCCAGGACCAGACGCGGACGATAGTTCACGGCGCGTGTCTTTTGGCGCGCTGTCGCGCGTCGGAAAGTTCGGGTTTCACGAAGCGGTCCCGCAAGAGCCGCTGAGGCGTGTCGGGAACGGCGAGGTTCGGGCCAGGCCGTCGCGGCTTGCCGGTCGGGGTCGCGAAACGCAACGCGCCGTCGGCGACTATTCTTCCTCGGCCTTCTGCTTGCCGGCGCCGGTCATGCCGTACATGGTGGTGGAGCCGCTGGACCAGAATTCCAGCTTGCCCTCGTTGACCAGCTCGGTGAGGATCTTTTTCACTTCGCGCTGCTTTTTGTCCGGGAAGATCTTGCAGAAATCGCTGAAGTAAAACTTGGACTTGCCCGTCTTCCCCGTGAGGAACTCGAGAACTTGCTCTTTCTCGGAAGGCATGCCGTGCTCCCTTTGTTTTGATCCGGGCGGGGAGGATTCCCCGCCCGGAAGTTATTGACTCTAGGCTTCGACGTGCTTCGTGAACTTGAACTGGGTGCTCTGGCGCCACGTGTAGTAGGCCGGATCACGGAAGTCGTCGATGCAGTGGTGGGTGAACTCCAGGTCGCACAGCTCGAAGAACTTTTCCCAGCCGATGCGCTCGGCCCATTCGCCCAGGCGCTCGTACTTGCGGGCTTCCTTGGCGTACACTTCGACGATCTGCTTGATCATCTTGGTCAGCGTCGGCCAGCGGGGCGGCTCGTTGGGGATGAAGGCCACGACGACCTTGGAGAACTTCGGCATGGAGATGCGGTTGGACACCTTGCCGCCGACCATGAGCACGATGCCGTCGCCCTCGCCGGAAGCGAGCGGCATGGCCGGGCACATGGTGTAGCAGTTGCCGCAGTACATGCAGCGCGAGGCGTTGACCGCAACGGAGTTGACCTTCTTGCCGTCGATTTCAACCTTGGCCGGCTTGATGGCGCCGGTGGGGCAGGCGGAAACGGCCAGGGGCACTTCGCAGATGTTGTCCAGGCGGTCGTGCTCGACGATGGGGGGCTTGCGGTGGATGCCGACGATGCCGATGTCGGAGCAGTGGACCGCGCCGCACATGTTGAGGCAGCAGGCGAGCGAGATGCGCACCATGGCCGGCAGGGTCATGGTCTGGAAGTACTCGAACATCTCGTCCATGACGGCTTTGACCGGGCCGGAGGCGTCGGTGGCCGGGGTGTGGCAGTGGGCGTAACCCTGGGTGTGGACGATGTTGGAGACGCAAGCGCCGGTGCCGCCGACCGGGAACTTCTGGCTGCCGCCCGCGAACTTGCGGGAAGCCAGATCGGCCAGCAGGCCTTCCACGGCGGCTTCGGTCTCGACCATGAATTCCACGTTGTTACGCGTGGTGAAGCGCAGGTGGCCGCCGCAGTGCTTCTCGGCGATCTCGCAGATCTCGCGGATGTGCGTGACGCTCATGAGGCGGGCAGCGCCGACGCGCACGGTGTAGACCACGTCGCCGGACAGGCCGACATGCTTGAGGACGCCGGGTTTGACGATCTCGTGGTAGTCCCACTGACCTTTGTTCTTTTTGATGACCGGCGGATAGAACTCCTCGAAATTACGAGGACCAATATCCGTGATCCGGTTCTCCATGGGCTTGTCGGGATTGTATCCGGAAGAGATGAATGCCATTTCTTGTGTCCCCCGCTTATCTCATGTGTCTCTGGCGATAGGCCTTTTCGTCATGGGCAAAGCCGCCGGGCACCTCTTCTTCCTTGAAGAAGATGTACGGGTTGGAGCGCGGCTCTTTGACATGCTGCGGCATGGCCTTGATGTTGGTGACCTCAAGCAGCTTCTGGAAGGAGAGACGCTTCATGGTCTCGCCCACGCGCTCGCGGTTCTTGCCTTCTTCCATCCACCAGTCCCAGATGTTCTCGATGACTTCCTTGATCTCGTCGTAGGGATTTTCCACGACGACGAAGGGAACGAGCAGGGAGGACATCTGCGCGCCGTCCAGGATGGGGGCCTTGGCGCCCAGCAGGATCGAAGCGCCGGTCTCGGCGCCGATCTTCACGGCAGCGGGCATCGTGTTGATGCAGTGCATGCAGCGGGTGCAGTTGGCGTTGTCGATGGACAGCTTGGCGCCGTCGTAGCTCATGCAGCCGGTGGGGCAGCGGTCAACGACTTCGGCCACGATGTCGAACTTGCCCCAGTCGCGGCCGGAGTGGGAGCCGCCGCCCGGCTTGAACTCGCCGGCGACATAGGCTTTCACGCGGTCCTGGTCGATGCGGATGTCGTCCTTCCAGGTGCCGATGACCGAGAAGTCGGAGCGGGCGATGGAAGCGACGCAGCCGTTGGGGCAGCCGTCGAACTTGAACTTGAACTTGTAGGGGAAGGCCGGACGGTGCAGCTCGTCCTGATAGTCGTTGGTCAGGGTGTGGCACAGATCCTGGGTGTCGTAGCAGGCGAATTCGCAGCGCGAGGAGCCCAGGCAGTCGGCCGGGGTGCGCAGGTTGCCGCCCGAGCCGCCGAGGTCGGTGTTCATCTTGTGGGTGACGTCGAAGAAAATTTCTTCCAGCTGCGGGGTGGTGGTGCCGAGCAGCACGATGTCACCGGTGGAGCCGTGCATGTTGGTCAGGCCGGAACCGCGCAGGTCCCAGATGTCCATGATGCCGCGCAGGTATTCGGCGGTGTAGTACTTGCCGGAGGGCTGGGCCAGACGCACGGTGTGGAAGTGCGCGACGCCGGGGAACATTTCGGGCTGGTCGCAGTAACGGCCGATGACGCCGCCGCCGTAACCGAACACGCCGACGATGCCGCCGTGCTTCCAGTGGGTCTCTTTGTCCTTGAAGGAGAGTTCCAGAACGCCGAGCAGATCGTCGGGGCAGTCAACGGGGACCTGATAGTCCAGGCCGTCGGGGTTGGCGGCCCGGTGAGCGGCCTCCTGCTTGATGTCGGACACGAAGCTGGGCCAGGGCCCAGTTTCGAGCTGGTCCAACAAGGGGGTTTGGTGTTTCGCCATTTGCTTCCTCCAGTGGGGTTTGAAGAGTTACCGCCTTAACCAGCTAACACGCGCTCCGGCGGGACGGGCCTCGCCTTGCGCCCTCCCCACCGACCGACCCTGCTCGCCGACGTGTGGGGTGTTATTCAATGGGGATTGCAACACAAAACGTGAAGTTTTGAACAATCGCTCTCGATCTAAAATGAGAACAGTCGCCGTGTCAACGGCAAACCGAGATCGCGCCGGGTCCCCCCGGAACATTTCCCCTACCACGAGAGCTTTTTCCTTGCAAAGCCTATTTCCATCCGCCGTCCCTGCCAGGGGCTTGCAAAAGCACCGGTTTTGTCCCATTTCCCGGCCATGGACGCCACCTCCGCCGACACTCCCGCCGCCTGCCGCCGCTGCGGCCGATGCTGCCGCCTGGGCGGTCCGGCCCTGCACGCCGCCGACCTGCCCCTGCTGCGTTCCGGCCGCCTGGCCCTGGCCGACCTCGTCACCCTGCGGCGCGGCGAAGGCGTCACGGACAACGTCACCGGCCGCGTCGGCCCCTCCCCGGCCGAACTGGTGAAGCTGCGTCCGGCCACGGACGGACGGGCCTGCCTGTTCTACCACGAACCGCCGGCCTGCGCCATCCACGACGCCTCGCCCCTGGAGTGCCGGACCCTTTTTTGCGACGCGCCCGAGGCCCTGGCCGCCCTGTACGACAAGGACCGCCTGACCCGGGCCGACATCCTCGCCCCCGGCCCCCTGGCCGAGCTGTGCGCCCACCACGAGGCCGAGACCGACCTGACGCGTCTGGCCGCCGTGTGCCGGGCCGCCGCCGCCGGCGACGAGGCCGCCCGCGAGGCCGCCCGGGCGGCCCTGCGCTTCGACGCCGCCATGCGCGAACTGCTCCCGGCCCGGCTGGGCGTCGCCCCCGAAACCCTGCCCTTCCACCTCGGCCGGCCCCTGGCCCAGGCCCTGCCGGCCCTGCGCGCCGCCGCCGCCCCGGCCGCCCTTTACAAGCGCCGGCCATAGGCCTACATCCCGCTTGACCCGGAAAGGCCGGCGACGTCCGGCCACGGGGAGGATGTGCCATGTCTAAAGCCCTTTTCCTCTGCCTTTGCCTCGTGTTGTTGTCCCCGGCCCTGCCGGCTTCGGCCGCTTCCAGCCACCATGTCTTCGGCAAATACGCCTTTGGCGAATCCTGCCAGAAACTCTTCTCCGGACCGTCGTTCGCCGAGGAAAAGGCCCGGCCGATCTGGGACCCCAAATACCAGATGTTCGGCCTGGTCCATGACCCGGAAGTCACGGCCAAAAGCCGCTTCACCCTCTACTACGACCGCGACGCCAAGCCCAATTTCGAGGGCGTGCCCCTGGGCCGGGTCTACTACGGCTGCGACAAGGCCACCGGCCGGTTCTCCCTGGTCGTCATGTCCCATGACCTGCTGGCCGTGCCGGGACTCGTGCGCAAGGCCACCGAAAGCTTCGGTCCGCCGACCATGACCACCATGATCCAGACCATCTGGAACCTGCCCGATCTCTACGTCCAGATCGATCAGGTCTACATGATCATCTACGACTCCCGGGCCGGCAAGCCCGGCGGCACGTCCTGAACGTGGCGAGCGGCCGCGACCTGCGCTTCCTGGAAGCCGCCCGCACCCTGGCCATGGCCGTGGTGGTCTGGTCCCATGCCAGCAACACGGTCTTTTTCCGGGAAGGCGACTTTTCGGCCACGCCGCTTTTTACCTCCTGTCTGGTCACCTTCGCCGTGCCCACGTTTTTTTGCATTTCGGGCTACTTGCTCGCCCTGTTCGCCCCGGCCGGCGGCGATCAGGCCGCCCGGCCCCTGCGCCAGATCAAAAAGATCCTGCCGCTCTTTTTGGCCTGGAACGCCCTGACCCTTCTCGTCCTGCGTCTGGCCTACGGCATGCCGCTTGTTTCGCTCACCGCCCTGGCCGATCTGGCCACCGGCCCGGCCCAGCTCTATTACCTGTTCGCCCTGCTCCAGCTTTTGGCGCTCGCCGCCCTGGCCGCGCCCTTTGCCTCCCCCGCCCGGGAGCGCCTCTGGCTCCTGGCCGGCGCGGCCGCGACCCTGGGCTTCTACCTCGCCTCCACCCTGGCCCTGCACCTGGCCCCGCCGACCAGCCACGCCTTCGAACTGGTCGCCATCAAGGCCGGCCCGGTCTGGCTGGGCTTTTTTGCCCTGGGCGGCTGGCTGGCCCGAAATCCCCAACACCTTGACGCCCTCACCCGGCGCTGGCCGCTTTGGACCGCCCTGGCCGTGTGCGCCTTCCTCATTTACTGGGCCGATGTGGACGCCCAGGCCCGCTCCCTTGGGGCCAACTACCGCCAATACTTCCTGCTCTCCGGGCTGGCCTTCCAGCTCGCCGGCTGCCTGGCCCTGCTCGGCGGCTGCCGGGCGGCCGAAGCCCGCAGCGGCCGGCTCTTCACCCTCCTGGCCGAAACCGGCCGCGACACCCTGGGCATCTACCTCGCCCACTACGTCCTGGTGCTGCTCTTCTACGCCGCCGTCCCGGCTCCCGTGGCCCCGGCCTATCGCCTGCCCCTGGGCGTGGCGGCCATGGCCGTGTCCTTCGGCGGCTCCCTGGCGCTCGCCCGCCTGGCCCGCCGCCACGGCGGCGCGGTTTGGGCCAGGGTGTTGTTTGGGGTGTAGACAAGACAGAAGAGGCCTCCGGCGGCTGGGGGCCTGAGGCCACCAGACCCCCCGAATGGAGAAAGGGTTAAAGGGGGAGAGATGGTTGGTCGGCTTGGGGGCCGATCTTTTTTTGCCGACTCAATTGACAATGATTTTCAATTTCGTCTAGAAGGAGTGCAACGGCCACGCGGACGGCCGAGGAGCACCCCACATGCAACGTAAGACGCTCAATGATAATGCCGAATTCGCCTGCCCCATCGTGGGCACCTGCCTGACCATCGCCGAACTGCGCCGCATCTGCCGCAAATTCGGCGACGCCGTGCCCGATGCCGCCTCGGACTACGAAGCCCATGTCTTCCTGGTCGGCCAGGCCAAGATCACGGCCAGCCCGGCCTCGAAGTATCTCCAGAAGTACCTGGACAAGAAATACCGCAAGGAATTGCGGACGTTTTGGAAGACCGAGGACGAGGCCGAACTGCGCCGGCTGTGGCGCGAGCGGGCCGACGCCGGCGACGTGCCCGGCCCGTTCTGGGCGCTCATGTCCCACCCCTCCGCCACGACCGAACTGTTGCGCGACGTCTACGGCGAGGTTCACATGCTCTCCCACCGGGTGGGCGCGGCCAACCGGGCCGATCTGGCCAAGCTGTCCCGCCTGGAAGACAAGCTCGCGGAAACCGCCGCCGCCCTGGAGGACAGCAAGACCGTGCTGCGCCAGGCCGTGGCCGTCTGGAAGACCCGCTGCCGCCAGGCCATGGAAGAACTCGCCGCCGAACGGGCCAAACGCCAAGCCGCCGAACGCGAACGCATCTCCCTGCGCGAGGCCATCGAGAATTCCGCCGTGGCCGCCGTGCGCCGCGACCGCGACATCCTGCGCGACCAGCTCACGGAACTGGCCGACCGCCTGCAAACCACCGAGGCCGAGGCCGGACGCCAGGCCCTGCTCCTGGAGCGGATGCACGCCGACCTGGCCAAAACCCGCCAGGACCTGGCCGACCGCGACAGCGAAGTGGCCGCCCTGGAAGCCTCGCTGTTTTCCGCCCTGGGCGAAGCCGCCGCCGCCCATGCCGCCCATGCCGAACACCACGTCGACGATCCCGACGGCCTTGGCCACCACCACGACCAGCCCCAGGCCTGCGCCGGGTCCTGCCCCTGCCCGGCCGGCGGCTGCCGGCGCGATCCGGGCGTTGCCGGCTCAAGCCTCCATGTCGTCGGCGGCGGCCTGGCCGGCAAGCGTGTGCTCTACGTCGGCGGCCGGTCGTCCCTGGTCTCCCACTACAAAGTCCTGGCCGAGAAATTCGGCTGCGAACTCATCCACCACGACGGCGGCCGGGAACAGTCGGCCCATCGCCTCTGGGAACTGCTCGGCTGCGCCGACGCCGTGGTCTGCCCCGTGGACTGCGTCAGCCACGAGGCCTGCTCCCTGGTCAAACAAGCCTGCAAGGGCTGTCTCAAACCCCTTATCCTCGCCCGATCCTCGGGGCTTTCCAGCCTCGCCCGCTCCCTGGCCGAACTCGGCGCGCCGGCGCAGTAGGCCACCCACCCCCTTTCCGGGCCACGGTTGCGTCCGTCCGCCCGACCGGCTATTCCTTTCGGGAAGCGCTCCCAACGAGGAGCGCTCCCCAAAGGAGATCGCCCATGACCCCTCGCCGCAACATTTCCTCCGGCTCCAAATGGGAACCCCTGCTCGGCTACTCCCGGGCCGTGGTCGCCGGCAACACCGTCTACGTGTCCGGCACCGTCGGGGCCAATGCCGATGGGACCATCCCCGAAGGCGCCTACGCCCAGACCAAACGCGCCCTGGAAATCATCCGCGACGCCCTGGCCCAGGCCGGAGCCGACCTGACCAACGTCGTGCGCACCCGCCTTTTTATGGCGAACATGGGCGACTTCGACGCCGTGGCCAAGGCCCACGGCGAAGTCTTCGGCGACATCCGCCCGGCCACCACCATCGTCGAGGTGTCCAAACTCGTGGACGCCGCTTTTGTCGTGGAAGTCGAAGCTTTGGCGGTTATCTAGAAGAGAGAAGAGGCCTCCGGCGGGGGGGGGGGGGGGGGGGGGGGGGGGGGGGGGGGGGGGGGGGGGGGGGGGGGGGGGGGGGGGGGGGGGGGGGGGGGGGGGGGGGGGGGGGGGGGGGGGGGGGGGGGGG
>JAEZMB010000288.1 GCA_023435825.1 Pseudomonadota bacterium
GGCCCGGCCAAGGCTGCGCTGCCGGTCCACGGTCTCGGCCAGGGGGGCGACGGGGGCCAGGGCCGGCGGCGGCGCAAGCCGGGACAGCCGCCGGGCGCGCTCGCCAAGGACGGCCGCCTGTCCGGCCAGACGTTCCCGCTCGGCCAGAAGCCCGGCCAGCCGGTCGGCCTCGGCCTGTCCTTGGGCCAGGGCCGCTTCCAGGGCGGCGGCCCGGTCCAGGGCCAGTTCGATGTCCGGCAGCGGGGAAAGTTTGTCGAGAGCCTGGGCGTGGCCGCCCAGCGCCTTGTCCAGGCGCTTTTTCTCGGCTTTCTTCTGGGTCGTGCGTTTGGACAGGGCGGCCTGCATGGCGATGAGGTGGGCGGCTTCCGAGGCAGCGGCGAAAAAGGCGGCCAGCTTGGGTCCGGATTTGTCCGAGAGCAGAAACACCGGCTCGCGCTGGTTGCCCAGATGCACGTCCACGGTCTCGCCGCCGTCCACGGTCACCGGCCCCAGGCGCAAAAGCTTGCGCACGTCCTCGGGCACGACGCCGCGCCCCATCTTGGCGTAGGTGTCCGGCTCCTCGGCCCCGGGCCGGCGCACTTCGTACAGGGCGTACTTGGGCCGGCGCACCCAGACAATGACCGTGCCGTCTTCCAGTTCCGCCTCGACCCGGGCCTCGGCCGCGCCGTGGCGGATGCAGTGCTTGGGCGGCGGATTCTCGGTCAGGCAGCGCAGGGCCTCCACCACCGCCGATTTGCCGGAGTTGTTGGGGCCGGTGAGCGCCGTCAGCCCCGGCGGCAGGTCGATGACCGTGCGGCCGTGGGCCATGAAATCCACCAGCGTCAGCCGGCGGATCACGCCTCGCCCGTCCCCGGTCCGGGCGTGCCCAGGGAAGCGCCCAGGTCATCGTTGACGGCCTGACGCTTGACGTCGATGACCGAATCGAGCTTTCGCAGCCGTTCGATGGTGCGGTAGAGGTGGCTGGCGTCGCGCACCTCGATGCGGAAAACCAGGGCCGTGGTGCCGTCCACATTGGAGTGGATGGCGCCGGAGTCGATGTTAACACCTTCATCGGCCAGAATGTTGGAGATCTTGCCCAAAACGCCCTTCTGGTTCTTGGCCAGGATGGACAGGCCGGCCGGATAGGGCTGCTCTTTTTCGCCCTCCCAGTTGACCTGCATGAGGCGTTCGGACTCCAGGTTGCGCACGTTGGGGCAGTCGTGGGTATGCACCACCACCCCGCGTCCGCGCGAAATATAGCCCACGATGGCGTCGCCGGGCACCGGGTTGCAGCACTGGGCCAGGCGCACCAGCACATTGTCCACGCCCTGGATGCGTACGCCCTCGCCGGGCTTGCCCTTGGGGCCGGCCCCGGTTTCCGGGGCGGCGTGGGCCTCGGCCTTGGCGGCGGCTTCGGCCTCCTCACCCTCGCGCTTGGGCATCAGCCGGCCGATGATCTTTTTGGGCGTGATGCGCGAATAGCCCACAGCCGAAAGGATGTCGTCCACCCCGACCAGGGACATGTCGTGGGCCAGGGCCAGCAACGAGCCGTCTTTTATGGCCTTGTTGATGTTGACGCCGTCCTTGCGGCCCTGCTTTTCGAGCATCTCCCGGCCAAGGACGATGGAGCGTTCGCGCTCCTCGGTGCGGATGAAGTGCTTGACCCGGGTGCGGGCCTTGGCCGTCTTGACGAACTTGAGCCAGTCGCGGTTGGGCCGGCGGTTCTTGTCGGTGATGATCTCGACGGTGTCGCCGTTTTTGAGCGGCGTCTCCAGGGGCACGAGCTTGCCGTTGACCTTGGCCCCGGCGCAGTGCTCGCCCACGGCCGTGTGGATGAGGAAGGCCAGATCCACGGCCGTGGCCCCTTCGGGCAGTTCCTTGACGTCGCCCTTGGGCGTGAAGACGTAGACCTCGTCCTGGAACAGGTCGAAGCGCAGGTTGGTGACGAACTCCCGGGAATCCTTGAGCTCGCGCTGCCAGTCCATGATCTGGCGCAGCCACTGGAAGCGCTCCACGTCTTTCGGGTTGAACTTCCCCTTCTCGCGCTCCTTGTACTTCCAGTGGGCGGCCACGCCCTCCTCGGCCAGCCGGTGCATCTCCTCGGTGCGGATCTGGATCTCGATGCGCTCGCCCCCAGGCCCCACCACCGTGGTGTGCAGGCTCTGGTACATGTTGGCCTTGGGCATGGAGATGTAGTCCTTGAAGCGCCCCGGCACGGGCTTCCACAAGGAGTGGACCAGCCCCAGCACATGGTAGCACTCGCGGATGGTCTCCACGATGACCCGGAAAGCGACCAGATCGTGGACTTGGTCGATGGTCAGCCCCTGGACGCGCATCTTGTTGTGCACGCTCCACAGGTGCTTGCGCCGGCCCACGATGCGGGCCTTGATGTTGTTGGGGCCAAGCAGCTCGTTTAAGTGGCCGATGACCCGTTCGATGAAAGTCTCGTCCACGGTGTGGTGGGTGGCCACGCCTTCCACAAGCTGGGCGTAGATGTCGGGCTTGAGGTAGCGAAAACTCCAGTCCTCCAGCTCGGTCTTGATGCGGTGCAGCCCCAGGCGGTTGGCCAGGGGCGCGTAGATGTCCATGGTCTCCTGGGCAATAAGCGCCTGCTTGTGGGGCTTTTGGAACTCCAGGGTGCGCATGTTGTGCAGCCGGTCGGCCAGCTTGACCAACACCACCCGGATGTCCTCGGCCATGGCCAGGATCATCTTGCGGATGTTTTCGGCCTGGGCCTCTTCCTTGGTCTCGAAGGGGATGAGGCTGATTTTGGTGACGCCGTCCACGATGTCGGCCACTTCCTCGCCGAAAAGCTCCTCGATCTCGTCCACGGTGGCCTTGGTGTCTTCCACGGTGTCGTGGAGCAGGCCCGAGGCGATGGAGGCGGCGTCCAGGCGCATGTCGGCCAGGATGCCGGCGGCTTCCAGGGGATGGGACAGGTAGGGTTCGCCGGAAAGGCGCACCTGTCCGGCGTGGGCGGCGGCGGAAAAGACGTAGGCCTTGGTGATGATCGCCTGCTCTTGTTCGTTGAGGTAGGCGCTGGTCTTGTCGAGTATTTCGTTGATGCGGATCATGGTGCTTATGGCCTCGCGCACAGGCGGCGGTCCAGACGGGTGAGGGAGGGCGCGGCGAAATCGCCGCCGCGCCCGAAAAGATTACTGTTCCAGACGAAAGGTCTGCTTGTCGCGGGGAATCCACCACTTGGTGAAGTTGTAGCTGATGCCGGCCGGGGCCGGAACCACGCCCTGGATGCGGGCGGTGAGGATGGGCAGCTGGTAGGGCGTGTAGAGGAACATGTAGGGCTGATCCTCGTGGAGGATCTTCTGGAAGGCGTCGTAGGCCTTCTTGCGCTCGGCCTGATCCAGGGTGCGCCGGCCGCGCTCCAGGAGCGCGTCCACCTCGGGGTTCTTGTAGCCGATGAAGTTGAGTCCCCCGGGCACGGCGCTGCTGGAATGCCAGACGCTGAAATTGTCCGGGTCCTGGGCGATGGACCAGGCCAGAAGGACGGCGTCGAAATTGCCCTTGTCCACGAATTCCTTGAGAAACGAGGCCCACTCCACGGTGCGGATGCCGACCTTGACGCCGATGGCCCCCAGTTCGCTCTGCAGGATCGTGGCGGTCTTGATGCGCTGCTCGTTGCCCTGGTTGGTGAGGATGGTGAAGGAGAACGCCCGACCCGAGGCGTCTTCCAGCACGCCGTCGCCGTTGCGGTCGGTCCAGCCGGCCTCGGCCAGAAGCGCCTTGGCCTTGGCCGGGTCGTAGGCGTAGTCCGTGATGGTGGTGTCGTAGACCCAGGACCCCGGCTTGTAGGGGCCGACGGTGGGCACGCCAAGGCCGAGCAGCGCGCCCTTGATGACGTTTTCCTTGTTCACGGCCTGGGCCAGGGCCCGGCGCACCCGGGCATCGGCGAACAGCGGATTTTTCAGATTGTAGCCCAGATAGGTGTAGCCGAACGACAGGTACTTGTACTTGCGCCAGTCGGCGTCCCAGGCCTGTCCCGTGGTCTGGTAGAGGTACTGCTGAGGCGTCAGCGCCATCATGTCCAGGTTGCCGGCCTTGAGTTCCAGGAACATGGTCGAGGTGTCCGGGATGATGCGGTAGACCACCTGATCGATGTTGGGCCGGCCCTCGAAGTAGTCGGGGTTGTAGCGCAGGGTCAGGCTCTTGCCCGGCTCCCACTTGTCCAGGATGTAGGGCCCGCAACCGACGGGCTCCCGGGCGTACTTGGTGGTCATCATGTCCTGGCCGGCCAGCAGATGCTTGGGCAGGATGGAACCGGCCCAGGTGACCAGCGCCCGGGCGAAGGGCTCGTCGTAGCGCACTTCAAAGGAATACTTGCCGGTGACCGTGAAACTGGAGATGACCTTGTAGTCCTCGGCGTAGGCCGTGGGCGTTTTCGGATCGATCATGAGCTTGTAGGTGAATTCCACATCCTGCGCCGTCAGCTCCACGCCGTCGGTCCAGCGGATGCCTGGGCGCAGCCAGAACTTGAGCAGCTTGCCGTCCTCGGCCACTTCGTAGCGCTCGGCGGCGAAGCATTCGAGCTGGATGTCCTTGTCGTAGCGCAAGGGCGATACGTAGAGCAGATCGGCCACCTCGTGGGAGGCCGAGTCGGACGCCAGATAGGGGATGAGGTTGGACGGCTCGCCGATGGTGGCCATGACGATGCGCCCGCCGGTCTCGGGTTGGCCGGCCGGCGCGGCTGGGGGCGCAGGCGCGGTCGTGGCGGCCGGAGCCGAGGCCGCGGCCGGCTTGGCCGCCTTGTCCTCCGGCTTGGACGGACCGTCGCAGCCGCCAAGCAGGAGCAATCCCAGGACCAGGACGAAAAATGCCGCGTGCGCCGGACGCATAGTTCTCCTTTTCGCTTGCAACGACCGCCCAAAACACCGTATTGGTGCGGATGCGCAAGGCCTCGTGTAGCTACTGCATATACGGAGCCACCCAAAAATAAAAGCGCTTTTTCCCGCGCCCCCACGACCCGGCCCGGCCCGTAGGGCGTCGACAATATTTCCGTTCCAAAACGGTCTGAAATCGGGTAATCGGCCCGAACCCGTCCGCCCCGCGCCGGTCTGCGCAGCAGCCGTCGCGAGACAGGCGCGCGGCAAGTCGCACCAAGGAGTCCAAGGCCCATGGCCAACGGAAACGACGAAACCAAAATCAAAGCGTTGCTTGGGGAGTTCGTTCGCGAAACGGTCCCCGAGTACATCCTGGACGGCGCCCACGCCATCGTGGCCGGCGGCGGCATCCAGAAGCTCACCGTTAACCGCCACGACCAGTTCTGGGATGTGGAAGGCCAGGTCCAGGGCGACGATTTCCAGGTCTACGCCTCGGAACTCTCGGTCAATTTGCGTGAAGGCAACATCAACTTTTTCTGCAACTGCCCGGATTCCTTCTCCGGCGTGTGCCGCCATGTCGGGGCCACGGCGCTCAAATGCCTTCGCACCCTGGACGAGGAGTCCGGCGAAGGCGAGACCAGCGACAGCGCCGCCCTGGCCTCGCGCGGGGAATGGCGGCAGACCTTCCGCACCTATTTCTCCACCGAGCCCGAACCCGAACCCGGCCGCCACTACCTCATCTTCCGCTTCCACCCCGAGCCCGGCCGGCTCCAGGTGGCCTTTTTCCGGGCCAGGCAGAACAAGTCCGGCATCTCCCAGGTCCACTCCGAGATCACCCTGGAGCAGATCATCAAGAACCCGGACTGGTCCGAGCTGTCCCCCACCCTGCCTGTGGTGGCCGAGATGCTCGAACACCACCTCGACTACGCCGGCCACCGGGTGGAGATCCCGCCCGGCCTTCTGGCCTGGTTTTTCTGGGCCATCGGCAAGGAATACTACCTCTACTGGCGCGACACCGAACAGCCCGTGCGCATCGAGTCCAAGACCATGCGCCTGCAGCTGGCCCCAAAGCTTCAGGAAGACGGCCTGTCCTTTGACATCCTGCTGGGCAGCCCGGGCAAGTCGCCGTTTTCCATCCTCGGCCAGGAGGTCTATTTCTACGGCCAGATGCCCATCTGGGTGTGCTGGAAAAACGCCTTCTATCCGGTTCAGACCGGCCTGCCGCCCCAGCTCGTGTCGGACATGACGCAGAATCCGCCCTTTATCCCCACCGCCGACGTGTCGGAATTCCTCGACCGGGTGTGGACCCATCTGCCCATGACCGACCTGTACGGCCAGGAGGAGTTCCTGGTCAAAATGCAGCCGTTCTTCGTGCCGGCCAATTTCGACCCGAAGATCTTCCTCGACGAGGAAGGCAGCCTGCTGACCCTGCAAATCCAGAACGTCTACCAGACCGAGCACGGCGAGATCACGGTCCCCGGCCCCAACCCCGATCTCATGACCGCCTCGTATCTCCACGACGGCAAGTCCTATCTCATCGCCCGGGACTGCGACCAGGAGCAGGCGCTCATCACCATGCTGGTGGAAATGCGCTTCCAGGCCCGCAACAACGCCAACTGGTTCCTGGAGACCGAGGAAGCCATCGTCTTTCTGCTCGACGCCTACCCCAAGCTCATCGAGAAGTACCGGGTCTTTGGCGAAAAGAACCTGACCCGCTACAAGGTGCGCCTGTCCACCCCGGTCATCGTGGCCGAGGTGGAGTCCAAGGAAGAGGAGAAGTGGTTCAACCTCGATCTGCAGGTGCAGTACGACGACCAGCGGGTGCCCATCGAGAAGATCTGGAAGGCCTGGACCCAGGGCAAGCGCTATGTCCAGCTCAAGGACGGCTCCTACACCAGCCTGCCCGAATCGTGGCTGGAAAAGCTCGCCCACAAGCTGCGGGCCTTGGGCTACGACACGGACAAGCCGCCCCAGACCAAGTTCAAGCAGTTCGAGGCCCCGGTCCTGGACAAGCTCCTGGAGGACATGCCCGAGGCGCGCACGGACTCGTTCTGGAACAACCTGCGCCAGAAGATCCACAGCTTCCGCGAGATCGTCCAGGTGCGGCCGCCCAAGGGCTTGAACGCCACCTTGCGGCCCTATCAGGTCCAGGGGCTTTCCTACCTCAACTTCCTGCGCGAATACGGCTTCGGCGGCATCCTGGCCGACGAAATGGGCCTGGGCAAGACCGTCCAGACCCTGTCGTTCATTCAGCACAACGTCGAGCGCGGAGCCGTCGGCCCCAACCTCATCGTCGTACCGACCTCGGTTTTGCCCAACTGGGAGCGCGAGGCCGGAAAATTCGTGCCCGACCTCAAGCAGCTCATCATCTACGGGGCGCGGCGCGAAAACATGTTCAAGCGCATCGCCGAATCCGATCTCGTCATCACCACCTATGCGCTCCTGCGCCGGGACCTCGACGAGCTGCTCAAATACGAATTCGCCTCCATCATTTTGGACGAAGCGCAAAACATCAAGAACCCCAACACCATCACCGCCCGGGCCGTGCGGCGGCTGGCCGGCAAGACCCGGCTTTGCCTGTCCGGCACGCCCATCGAGAACAATCTCTTCGAGCTGTGGTCGCTGTTCGAGTTCCTCATGCCGGGCTTCCTTGGCGGCCAGAACGCCTTCCAGCGCGGCATCGTCAAGCCCATCAAGGACGGCGACGAGGAAACGCTCGACTATCTGCGCGGCCGGGTCAAACCCTTCATCCTGCGGCGCACCAAAAACGAGGTGGCCAAGGATCTGCCGCCCAAGGTGGAAAACACCTACTACTGCAACCTCCTCGACGAGCAGCTGGAACTGTACGCCGCCCTGGCCAAAAAGCTCAAAGAGCAAGTGCTGGCCACCGTCGACGAAAAGGGCATGGCCAAGTCGCAGATGTCGATTCTCGACGCGCTGCTCAAGCTGCGCCAGATCTGCTGCCACCCGCGCCTGCTCAAGCTCGACCTGCCCGGCGTCAACACCAACCTGCCCTCGGGCAAGTTCGACGCTTTCAAGGACCTCATCACGGACTGCATCGAGGAAGGCCACAAGGTGCTGGTCTTCTCCCAGTTCGTGCAGATGCTCCACATCATCCGGTCCTGGATGAGCATCAGCCAGATGCCGTTCTGCTACCTCGACGGTTCCAGCAAGGACCGCTTCGATCAGGTGGACAAGTTCAACCAGACCGAGGACATCAAGGTGTTCCTCATCTCGCTCAAGGCCGGCGGCACGGGGCTTAACCTCACCAGCGCCGACTACGTCATCCACTACGATCCCTGGTGGAACCCGGCCGTGGAAAACCAGGCCACCGACCGCACCCACCGCATCGGCCAGTTGCGCCAGGTGTTCTCCTACAAGCTCATCTGCCAGAACACGGTGGAAGAAAAGATCCTCAAGCTCCAGGAGCAGAAAAAGGACGTGGCCGAGGCCGTCATTCCGGGCCAGGACGCCTTCAAGTCGCTCACGCGCACCGACCTGGAATCGTTGTTCGACGTCTAGGCCGACGCGCCGACATTGCCATCAAGACCAAGAGGGGGCGTCATGCTCCCTCTTTTTTATGGCTCCCCCGCCAGCGGACGCCAACCCTCGCCCTGCATGAATTACTATCCCAACGGACGCTTGTTGCGCTCGCAGACGATCCTGAAAACATCAGGCGTCATTCCCAACAGTTCCCGCCTCGCCGCTGGATTTTGTTGGCAGCATCAATTGCCGCACTGCCTCTGTTTTAACTTTTCCTGAACCTGGCTTTGGCGTAAAAATAACGGCAAGCACGCCGTGCGGCGACCGCCGCAGGCCCGCTTTGCAGCGTTCCACCAGGCAATTGCCGCCGGAGTGGCGCAATATGCCTCCATCAATGAGGATTCCCCCATGCACCATACGCCTCGCCGCAGCATGCTCATCATGGCCGTCGCCGCCGTCTTTTGGCTGCTTGGCGTCAGCTCCCCGTCCCAGGCCGCCGGCAAGGACCTTGCCTGGGACGCCCTACCCGCCGCCAGCCTGACGGAAAGCGGCCAGGCCAGGGTCATCGTCGGCTTCGCCGTGGCCGACTATGACGAACTGGCCGCCGCGTCGCGCAGCCACAAGGTGGTGACGCCCGAGGAGACCGGCCTGTCGCGCACCGCCGCCCTGGCCGCCGACGCCGCCCTGGCCGGGGCCATGCGGCGCGGAGCCGACGCCATGTTGGCCGATCTGCCGGCCAAGGCCTACACCGTCCATCGGACCTATTCCGCCCTGCCCTACGCCGCCCTGGCCGTGACGCCCCAAGGACTGGCCGCCCTGCAAGAAAATCCCAAGGTCACCTCCATCGAGGTGGACGAAGCCGTGCCCCTGCCGTTGCCCGTCACCGGCAACTGCGCCAAAAACGGCGATGCGCAACCGGAAAGCGCCGTGATCGACCAGCCCAGTTCCAACCTCAACTGGGGACCGCCCAAGATCGGGGCCGACACGGCCTGGGCCCGGGGCTACACCGGCCAGGGCTGGTATGTCGCCATTTTGGACACCGGCATCCGCCGCACCCATGAGTTCTTTGCCGGCAAGACCATTGTCGAGGCCTGCTTCAGCGCCGCCGCCAACTGTCCCGGAGGCACGACCACGGCCTACGGCACCGGCAGCGCCGCCCACTATTCGAGCAGCCTCACGGGCTGGGACCACGGCACCCACTGCGCCGGCATCGCCACCGGCAAGAAGGCCGACGGCTCCGTGGCCGGCGTGGCCAAGAACGCCAACCTCCTCGCCGTCCAGGTCTTTTCGATCTTCACCAGTTCAGGCGACGTGCGTTCCTACTCCAGCGACCAGCTGGCCGGCCTCAACTACGTCTATTCCCAGCGCAACACCTACAGCATCGCCGCGGCCAGCATGAGCCTCGGCGGCGGCTCCTATTCCAGCGCCTGCGACAGCGATTCCCGCAAGGCCGCCATCGACCAGTTGCGAGCGGTCAACATCGCCACCACCATCGCCACCGGCAACGACTACTCCTGTGCCGGCATCGGCGGTCCGGCCTGCATCTCCACGGCCATCGCCGTGGGTTCCTCCACCTCCACCGACACCGAAAGCGGCTTCAGCAACTGGTATCCGGGCATGGTGACCATCTTCGCCCCGGGTTCGAGCATCTACTCGTCCACAGGCAGCTCGGACACGAGTTACGCATCCTGGGACGGCACCTCCATGGCCACCCCGCATGTGGCCGGAGCCTGGGCGCTGCTCCGCCAGAACCGGCCAAGCGACTCCGTCAGCACCATTCTGGCACGCCTTCTGGCCGGCAGCCCGGCAGTTGCCACCACCTGCCCCTCCGGCGGCAGCCGCCCCAGAATCTACATCCCGGCAGCCCTGCAAGCCTCTGGCAATGCCCCGCTGCTGCCGCTTCTCCAGTAATGGCTCCACCGGCGACGCCGACGGCCAGGAGGGCAGTCGGCGTCGTTTGGCATAGCGCTTTTCCCTCGTGTCGCATCCGCGAAGAGCGCACATGATGCTGTGGATCCAAAGACCTGAAATCATTTATTTTCTCAAACAAATACTATCATATTGTTTAAGGGACGTGACACTCGAGCTTCTTGATCGACCAAGCCAATTCTGAGACTGCATGCCGATGCCGCCACGCCTTGTCTCCATAACGTCCCAGGACCGCGCCCGCATCCGCCAGGCCGTCCTGGCCAAATACGAACAGGTGACCATCTGCGCCCAGGGCCAGTTCCGTTACCCCGCGGGCAGCCAGGGCCTGGCCGGCCTGGGCTACGACGCGGCCCTGACGGACCGGCTGCCGGCCGAGGTCCTGGACGGCTTCGTCGGCGTGGGCAATCCCCTGGCGGCCGGGAAACCCGCGCCCGGGGAACGGATTGTCGACATCGGCTGCGGGGCCGGGGTCGATGCGCTGCTCGCCGCCCTCGCCACCGGGCCGGAGGGGTTCGTGGCCGGCCTGGAATATTCCCCGGCCCTGGCCCGCCGGGCCGAGGCCAACCGGTCCCGCGCCGGCCTGGGCAACGTCGCTTTTTGCCAGGGCTCGGCCGAAGCCCTCCCCTACGGCGACGCCTGTTTCGATCTGGCGCTCTCCAACGGCGTGTTCAATCTGGTGGTGGACAAGCAAGCGGCCCTGGCCGAAGCCTTCCGGGTCCTGCGCCCGGGCGGGCGGCTGGCCGTGTCCGACCAGATCCGCCTGGGGCCGCCGCCCCTGGACCATGGGGCCATGGTCGCCTCCTGGTTCACCTGACAGGGGGGTGCTGTGTCGCAAACGGCGTTTGCGCATCTTCTCGGGCAAAGCGGCTTTACCGACGTGGCCTGCCTCGGCCCCACGGGCTACGCCAGTTCTCCAGCCACCATGGGCATGACCTTCCTGGCAAGAAAACCCTGACGCTCCCGTTGCATTCCGGCTCCGCTCGGGTAGGATGGTTCCGTGGCCCCAGGCCGCGCCCACATTCCGAACCCCCAAAAGGAGTCCGCCATGCTCATGCGCCGTGCCCTGCTCGTCCTTATCGCCTTGCTGCTGGCCGTCCCGGCCGTCACCGCCCAGGCCCAGGGGCAACGCATCCCCGACATCGTCGGCACCTGGGAAGCCGTCGGCTTTGCCCTGCACGACGCCAAAAACGGTTTCGTCACCGGCGACAAGCAGGCCGCGACCCTGATCATCAAGGAACAGAAGGGACGGATCTTCGCCGGCGAGGTGACGTGGACCGGCAAGACCACGGGCAAGGACACCTTCTCCGGCGTCATCGACAAGAACGGCGAGGATTTCTACTTCGTCGGCCACAAGGACGCCCTGCGTCTGGGCAAGCTCGAAGGCCCCGACGCCATGGTGTTTTATTACCTCTCCCCGGGCGGCGACAATCCCCGGGCCGGCTATGTGGAATACCAGCGCAAGAAATAGCTGGGAGAGAGAAAAAGAGGCCTCCGGCGGGGGGGGGGGGGGGGGGGGGGGGGGGGGGGGGGGGGGGGGGGGGGGGGGGGGGGGGGGGGGGGGGGGGGGGGGGGGGGGGGGGGGGGGGGGGGGGGGGGGGGGGGGGGGG
>JAEZMB010000293.1 GCA_023435825.1 Pseudomonadota bacterium
CCCCCCCCCCCCCCCCCCCCCCCCCCCCCCCCCCCCCCCCCCCCCCCCCCCCCCCCCCCCCCCCCCCCCCCCCCCCCCCCCCCCCCCCCCCCCCCCCCCCCCCCCCCCCCCCCCGCCGGAGGCATCCACTCTATGCTGACCCTTCGTAACGTTGATATTCACTATGGCCGGGTGCACGCCGTGCGTCGGGTGTCCTTGCACGTGGCCCCGGGCGAGATCGTGGCCCTCATCGGAGCCAACGGCGCGGGCAAGACCACGCTGCTCTCCGCCATCTCCGGCGTCGAGCGCGTCTCGGGCGGCCAGATCGAATTCGACGGCCAGCGCATCGAGACCGAAAAGCCCGAGCGCATCGTACGCCTGGGCCTGTCCCATGTGCCCGAGCGTCGTCTCGTCTTCGGCCCCATGTCCGTGGCCGACAATCTGCTGCTTGGGGCCTACACCAAGTTTCGCCGCCGCGAGGTGGCCGCCGACCTTGAGGAAATCTACGCCATGTTTCCAGTGCTGCGCGAACGCCGCGACCAGCAGGCCGCTGCCCTGTCCGGCGGCGAACAGCAGATGCTGGCCATCGGCCGCGCGCTCATGGCCCGGCCGCGCTGCCTGCTCCTGGACGAACCCGGCATGGGGCTGGCTCCGCAAGTCTGCAAGGAAATCTTCCGCCACGTCTCCACCCTGCGCCACGACAAGGGGCTGACCGTGCTGCTCGTGGAGCAAAACGCCAAGAGCGCCCTGGCCGTGGCCGACCGGGGCTACGTGCTGGAAACCGGCCGCGTCCTGCTCTCCGGCACCTCAGAGGAACTGCTGGCCAACCACGACGTCCGCCGTGCCTACCTTGGGCGCGAGAAGGATAATTGAAGAGCGAAGAGAGAAGAGGGAAGATGCCTCCGGCGGCCGGGGGGCTAAGCCCCCGGACCCCCTGAATGGGGGGGGTAAAGGGAGGCGAGGTATTGAGAACGTAACGGGGGCAATAGCCATGCGCGAGTGTTTTGAGCCGAAATTCGAGACCATGGACCGCAAGGATCTGGCCCAGCTCCAGCTGGAGCGGCTGCAGGAGACCCTTGCCCGCGTCGCCCGAAACGTGCCGCTCTACCGTAAGCGCTTCGCCGAGCAGGGCATCGATCCCGAAAGTTTCGCCGATCTGGCCGATGTGCGCCGGCTGCCCTTCACCACCAAGGCCGACCTGCGCGAGGCCTACCCCTACGGGCTTTTCGCCGTGCCGCTGCGCGACGTGGTGCGCCTGCACGCCTCGTCGGGAACCTCGGGCAAGCCCGTGGTCGCCGGCTACACCCGAAACGACGTCAAGGCCTGGTCGCGCCTGGTCGGCCGGGTGCTGGTGGCCGCCGGGGCCTCGCGCGACGACATCGTGCAGATTGCCCTGGGCTACGGCCTGTTCACCGGCGGCATGGGCTTCCACTACGGGGCCGAGGCCGTGGGCGCGGCCGTCATCCCGGCCTCCAGCGGCGGCACCCGCCGGCAGGTCGCCATCATGCAGGACTACCGCACCTCGGTTTTCGTGGCCACGCCCAGCTACGCCCTGCATGTGGCCGAGACGTTGGCCGCCATGGACGTCAACGTCAACGCCCTGTCCCTGCGCTACGGCCTGTTCGGGGCCGAGACCTGGACCGAGGCCATGCGCGAGGCCATCGAGGATCGCCTGAAGCTCACGGCCACGGACAACTATGGCTTAAGCGAAATCATGGGACCGGGCGTGGCCGGCGAATGCTTGGAAAAAGCCGGCATGCACGTCAGCGAAGACTATTTCCTCATCGAGATCATCGACCCGGCCACGGGCGAACCCCTCGCCGACGGCGAGGAAGGCGAGCTCGTCATCACCACCCTGGCCAAGGAAGCCTTCCCCATGATCCGCTACCGCACCGGCGACATCACCCGGATCATCCCCGAGCCCTGCCCGTGCGGCCGCACCATGCGCCGCATTGGCCGCATCCTCGGGCGCTGCGACGACATGCTCATCATTCGCGGCGTCAACGTCTTTCCGTCCCGGGTGGAGTCGCTGCTTTTGGAAGTGGAAGGGGTCACGCCCAACTACCGCATCGTGGTCAGCCGCAAGGGCGCGCTGGACGAGGCGCTGGTGGAAGTGGAACCCACCGAGGAACTGCTGTTCGACCGCGTGTCCGAGCATCAGGCGCTTTTGGACAAGCTGGAGCGGCGGCTGGGTTCGGAACTTGGCGTGGGTTTTGCCGTGCGTCTGGTGGAACCGGGCAGCCTGGCCCGGGGCGAGGAAGGCAAGACCATCCGCGTGGCCGACCGCCGGGGCCTCACGCCGGCCAAATAGACGGCACGCGACCCGCATCTGGCTGGGAAACGCGGCCAAGCCCTCTCAAAAAAACGGCCCGGGAATCCGACGATTCCCGGGCCGTTTGGCGTTTGCGGCAAACGCGGCTGGTATTTTCCGGCCGCTGCCTGGGCATGGCCGGGGCGCGTCCTTTCCGGTGCGTCGCGCCCCCGGCCAGCCGTCGTGTCCGCAAGGGCGTCGACGGCGTTTGTCGCGCCAACGCCCTCACCCCATGGCGTTGGGACGCCGGGTTAGCGCGTCTTGACGATCTGGGCCGGCTGCCAGGTGCCCGCGCCGAGCGGCAGCACCGACGGGGCCTCGGTCCTTGGCCAGTAGAGCCGCATGACCAGATAGATCGGGCCGTCCGGGGCCGGCAGCCAGTTGGCTTCCTTGGCTTTGCCCGGCGAGGTTTTTTGCAGGTACATGGTCAGCGACCCGTCCGGGTTCTTACGCATCCCCGGCAGCATGGGCGAATTGATGAGATAGCGGTTGATGGGGTTTTTAATGAGCAACTGCGTCGTGCCGTCGTACATGGTGATAGACCAGAAGGCGTTGACTGGCGGATACTGCCCGGCCGGGAAGGTGATGGTGTAATCGTGCTTGCTGCCGTCCAGCGGTTCGCCGTCGGCCGTGGTCTTGGCCATGGGATAGACGGCTTCCACGGCGTCATTGCCATAGATGCCGGCCTTGGCCGCGGCGGCGCGCAGCAGCCAGTCGCCGTGGTAGAAGGCCCGGTCGCCGAAGGCTCCGGCGATGCGCCAACCGTCGATCTCCTTGCCGAGATTGGCCACGGCCTGCACGACCTTGGCCTCGCCGGCCTTCATGCCGAGCAGGATTTCCGCCTTGTGGGCCAGGGACAGGTCCTTGAAGCTAAACGTCTTGCCCGGCCCCACGCCGATGCGGGCGAGCTTTTCCCGGATGGCGATTTCCTCGGGACCGGCCGGGGCGAACTGCAAGGCGAAGTCGAGGTAGTCAAAGAATTCGAGCTTGACGAGTTCCTTGTCGATCTTGGGGAAGGCCACGGCCGGCGGCGCGGCCGGGGGCTGCTTTTTGAGGAACGCCGACAGCGGACGGGCCTTGTAGCCGGCCTGCACCTTCTTGACGTTTGGCATGTCGGCGGCGGTGAAGAGCTGGGTGCGGAAGATGGCGATGGCAAAGGCGGTGCTCGACCGAAAGACGCCCTTGACGCCGGCCGGCGTCTCGCCCTTCCAGTCCGGCCCGACGACCAGATAGTCGCCCGGGGCGTCGCCCGTGGCCCGGCTGCCGATGTAGCCGAAATTGAAGGTATTGCCGTCAACCAACTGGACGCTGTAGTAGCGCTTCTTTTCCACGGCCGGCACGGTCAGGACCATGGGCTCGGCCCGCAGGTCCATGGCCACGAAGGAGTACGGCGTGTCGCTGTTGGGCGTGATCACCGTCGTGTCCTTGTAGGTGAACACGTGGCTTTCGTTGGAGAGCTGATTGAACGGCGCCTTGAACTGCCCGGAGTCGCGGTCCACGGCGAACTCGTAGGTAACCGCGTAGTTCATGACGATGGGCAAGCCGTAGATGAAGCCTTCCTCGGCAATGGCCCGGACCTGGGCGAAATCGAGGCGATCCTTGTCCTGTTCCTGGGCCTTGGCGACCACGTCGCCGCGCCGGGCGCAACCGGCCAGCAACAGCAGGGCGGCCAGGGCAGCCAGTGCGGCGCGCCAGGCAAATGTCCCTTTCATCCCATGCTCCTCTTGGTTGAGTGACTTGGATACGGCATTGCCTGACGCCGACGGTGCAATGCGCCGGGCCGGATACCGCAGTGGATATCTTGCCTGACAGGATACAGACAAAGGGAAGTTTCTGGCAAGGGATTACGGCGTCACGACGGGAAGTCGCGCCGGCCGCCGCATGGGGCGCTCTCCCCGTCAGCCGGGAAGCGTGAAAGGATGAAGCGATCGCGGTGAGCCGACCTGGCCCGTGTCCATGCCGGGGAGACGGGCGGCCTTCCGGCAAAGCCCGATGGCCGGGGCTTGCATGGCTGGTCCGTGTCCGGCGGGCACGCCTTCCGGCTGCTCCAGGCCTGCCCTCTGCAGCGGCTCCGACCGCATCAGGCCGCGCCGCTGGCGAGGAGACCAGCTACCGGCCGAGGTTGATTTCGCCGGTCTTTTTGAGCTTTCGCAGGAGCTTGTCGTCGGGCGCGGCCATACGCGGCGCATCAGCCACGAAGTTGGCCAGGATCATGCCGCAGAACTTCTCGCCCCGGTAGACTTCCACCCGGTAGACGAGGCCGGCCTTGTCCACGGAAAATTCCTTTTTCAGATCGCCCCGGCCGATGACCGCCCCGGCTTCGTCGGTCAGGCCCGGCTTGGAAAAGCCGATGACGTTGACCCGGTAGTCCGCGCCCTTGGCCACGGAAAAGCCCTGCCGCACGTCCACCACCCGGCCGAAGGGCACCTCCCGGCGCGTGCCGTCGATGTCCATGGGCACGGCGGCCAGGCTGGCGTCGAATTCCACGAACTGCGGATCAAGCTCGGTGACGTTGGTGTTGCCGAAATAGACTTTGAGGCTTTTGTCCGCCGACACCAGGGCCAGGATGGGGCTGGACGGCCGGTATTCCACGGCGCTGTCCTTTTTCAGCGGAATGTAGCGCAGCCGCTCCCGGGCGTTTCGCAGATCCAGAAACATCTTGTCGCCAAAAAACGACACCGCCACATTCTGTTGCAAGGCCTCGGCCACTTGCGGCGCGCCAAGCTCGAAGGTGCGTTCGTACTCCAGGCCAAAGGACTTGAAGAACGACTCGATGACCCGCAGATGGTAATACGACCGCATGGGCGGCGGCAGATTCTTGCTGCCTTCGATGCCAAAGGCCGGCTTGCCCTGGCCGATGGCGAAATAGGTCAGCGTCTTGGCCATTTCCTTGGCCGTCTCGCTGTTGAGGTCATGGGTGTGGGTGTTCTTGACGTGGTAGGCGTGCAGCGGTTCGTAGAGATGTTCGTTGGCGGCGGCCACGGCCCGTCCGGCCAGTTCCAGGAGATTGCCGTACCGGGGCGCTTCGGCGGTGTCCTGGTCGATGATGACCGACTGGCCCCAGCGCAGGGGATTTTGCCATTCGTTGACCACGGTCGGGCTGTAGTAGCCCCAGCCGTCGTGCAGGTGCAGCACCGCGTCGACCTTCTCGTCGCGGATGATGGTCTTGATCTTTTGCACGGCGGCGTATTCCGGATCGCCCGGGTCAAGGTCGGCGAACTTGCGGTTCATGTCGCCGTACACGCCCCGCGAACAGCGGATGATGCTTAAGAAATTGAGGTTGGGCACCACCCAGACCGCGCCGGAATTGATCTTGTAGTGGGAAACGAGCAGGGCCGCCGCCGAAAACCCGCCCGGCTCGTCGCCCTGGATGCCGCCGATGACCAGGATGGTCGGCCCGGGGCGGCCGGAGTCGAGCTTGTGCAGGGTAAAGTCGAGGTTGCCGCAGGGCGCGGCCGTGGCGGCGAGAAGCAGGACAAGCAAAGCCGTGAGCAAACGCATGGGACCTCGGCGCGGCGCGTTTAGAGGTGGCACAACGCGATCAGACTACGCCAATCCTGGCCAAAAGTCACCACGACGCCACGCCGTTCCTGGCGGGTAGCCCATGTGCCCGACACGACGGCAAACGGCTGCCGCGCCGCCTGTCAGGCGGACCATCCCACGGGCAGCTCTGTACGGGTGTCCCGGACACGGATCTGCCCCGAGCCGTGCCTCCTGGCCCGGCACGCCGCGCAGGCGACACACCCCGGCGCGCACGCCCTTTGGCCAGTCTGCCGCCACACGGCCAAGCCGTCCCAAGCTTCTCGCTACTGGCTTTTCATAAAATCACAACCATCTAATTTTACAGTCTATTATTTTTTTGCAAAGCCCCTTCCCAGGTCCGCTGGTTCCTGTATAGTTACGCCGTCTCTCCATTTTAAAGTCGGCCTTTTTGTCGCTAAAAAAAATCCAAAACAGGACGTACCGATGACCAATCGTCGATTGTGGCTCATAGACGCAGGCTATATGTACCGTGGGCAATCCTATTTTAACAGAGAATATAGCATCGACTATGTCAAACTGCGTAACAAACTGGAAGCCGAAACGCCTATCTGGCGGGCCTATTACCTCAATTCCATTCCCCATCCCACCCCGGAATCCCAGATCGCCTTCTACAACTGGATGCGCTCCGCTCCGCCCCAGGGACCGAAAATCATCACCAAGCTCTACGAACTGCGCACCAGCGAAATAAACGAACTCTACTGCGAACAGTGCCGCCGCAAGGTGTCCGTCACCTGCCCCAACGACCGGGCCCATCGCTTGAGCCGCGAACAGCAAAAAGGCGTCGACGTGGGCCTGGCCACCCTGGCGCTCACCCACATCGAGAACTACGACACGCTGATCCTTTCCTCCGGCGACAGCGACCTCCTCGACGCCGTGGAATACATCACCGAGAAGAACAAGCGCTTCGAGCTGCTGGTCTTCAAAAACGGCGTCTCCACCGACCTCCAGTGCCGGGCCGACCGCATCTGGTGGATCGACGAATTCGCCCACGAAGTGGCCCGCGAAGCCCGCGTCATGTCCTAGGCGTCGCGTCCGCGAAAAACGCATAGGGCGTTTTGTCGTCCACGCGCTAAAACGCTTCATTGCTCTTAAAAATACTCTCATTTTTTTAAGGGACGCGACACGAGGCGTCGCTTCCTGGTCATACGCTGCCGGGAGTTGACACGCGACACGCGCCGATCATCGTCGCCAGGGCGAAGCACGCGGCGGCTTGCGACCGCCGCACGCCCCGACGCCCGGCGGACAGTTCTGCTTCCACGGCCTGACAGCCGTGACGCCATGCGGCCGGAACTCCTGTTCCGGCCGTTTGCTTTTCCGATTCCGACGGATTGGCGTAAAGGCTCGAACGTAGAGGCTATCCCGTCAAGTCGCTCGGTCGCCGCGCCCAGGGTCGCCCGGTTGGCGAAACGGCCCGGGCGTGCCGATTTTCCCGGCTCCAGCCTGCCGGCGTCAGATGTCCCGAGGGCATATCCTTTCGGTTCGACGGCGGGCGTCGTCTCCGAGGCCAGGCGGGTTCCCAAGCGGCCCCAGCCAGGCGCACTGCTCCGCTTGAGCCAAGCCTGTTGCTCTGCTTCAGCCAGGCGCGCGGCTCCGCTCCAGCCGGGTTCACGACAAGACGACGCGACCGTGTTCTCCACCCGGGTTCCGGGCGACGACAACTGTAGCGGGCTTTTTTTTCGCCCGAAATGGTGACCTTTATAGAAAGGAATTTCCGCGTATTAGCTTGAAACAAAGCCATGCTGGAATCACCAAGACGGCGAATTATTCGCCCATACTGTCACACTCAGGCGATTTATTCGCCCAATCGCCAGCCACTCCCATAGCCTGACAAGTCTAACCACCTTCAATAAAACACTTCTCACATTCGGCACGGTTCCTGCCTTTGGCTCGGCCAAGAGCATCGCCATGCCGCCCAAACCACGCCACCCCTTTCCCACGCCGCCCTGCCGGATCTGTCTGGCCTGCCATGGCCCCAGGCTCGCCACCCTGCTGGAGACGGCCACGATCTTCCGCTGCTTTGCCCTGGCCCCTGACGGCGTGGCCGCCCTCGCCTCCTGGCCCATGCCGCCGGGCGGGTTGATCGCCTTGGCCGATCTGCTCACCGCCGCCGCCATCGGCCACCTCGTCTGCGGCGGGGCCACCTGCTGCTGCCTGGCTCCCTTTGCCCGGCGCGGCATCGCCGTGTCCGCCTGGATAAGCGGCGACGTGGCCGACGTGCTGCCCGCCATCGCGCATAACCGCCTCGACGCCCTGCTCGCCCCTGGCGCTCGCCCGGGCCGGCCCGGCCGACGGGACAACCTTACGGAGTTGCTTCACCATGAATGAACAAGGCCTTCGCGACCTCAACGCAGAAATCGGCGGCAAGCCCAAAGCCACCGGCCTGGATCAGGTCCGGTCCGTCATTGTCGTGCTCTCGGGCAAGGGCGGCGTGGGCAAGTCCACCGTGGCCGCCAACCTGGCCGCCGGACTGGCCATGGAGGGTCTGCGCACCGGCCTGCTCGACGTGGACGTCCATGGCCCGAGCATCCCGCGCCTGCTCAAGCTCACCGGCTTTCAGCCCGGCATGTCCGCGCGCGGCATGGTGCCCGTGGAGTGGCACTGGAACCTCGGCGTCATGTCCATCGGGCTGCTTCTGCCCAGCCGCGACGACGCCGTCATCTGGCGCGGGCCGGCCAAGGCCGGGGTCATCACCCAGCTGGCCGAACAGGTCGACTGGGGCGCGCGCGACGTGCTGGTGGTCGACTGTCCTCCGGGCACCGGCGACGAACCCCTGTCCGTGCTCCAGATTTTCGGCCCCAAGGCCATGGGCCTCATCGTCACCTCGCCCCAGGACGTGGCCGTGGACGACGTGCGCCGCTCCATCACCTTCTGCCGCCAGCTCGGCAACCCCATCCTCGGCATTGTCGAGAACTTGAGCGGGTTCGTCTGCCCGGACTGCGGCGCGACCCACCACATCTTCAGCACCGGCGGCGGCGAGCGTCTGGCCGAGGAAGCCGGCGTGCCGTTTTTGGGCCGGCTGCCCATCGACCCGGAAGTGGCCCGCTCCGGCGACGACGGCGACGTCTATCTGGCCGTGGCCGGCCAGGGACCGGCGGCCGCCGCCTTCAAGCCCATCCTGGCCGCCGCCATCCAGGCCGTGGGACCGGCTACGGCCGCCAAGGAGGCCGCCCATGCCGGCTAGCCCCGACAAGGACACCCTCGACATGATGCTCGACGTCTTCGAGGAAGAACAGCGCGACGACCTCATCGCCCGCTTCGGCGAGAAAGGCTTTGCCGTCTGGCGCGACGCGCCGAACCGGGCGCGCCTGGAAACGCCGACCACCGTCGGCACGGTCAAGGGCTCCTGCGGCGACACCATCACCATCGCCCTGCTCGTTTCCGGCGAGCTCGTCACGGCCGCCGACTGCGACACCGACGGCTGCGCCTCAAGCCTCATCGCCGCCGCAACCGCCGCTTCCCTGGCCGTGGGCAAGACCCTGGACGAGGCCGTGGACATCGACGAGGCGGCCGTGGTCGCGGCTGTCGGCCGGTTTCCCGACGACGACCGCCACTGCGCCTATCTGGCCGCCGCCGCCGTGCGCGAGGCCGTCCACCGCTGGATGATCGCCGATGGCGCGTTGGCCCAGGCCCAGGGCCACGAAAACCCGCAAAACGCCCAGGCCTGAACCATGGAGAACACCATGAACGCCATCATCGCCGTCAGCAGCGAAGGCCCCAGCTTGGACGACGCCGTGGACCCGCGCTTTGGCCGGGCCGCCGGCTTCGTCCTCGTGGACCCGGCTGGCAACGTCACCTATCTCGACAACGGCTCATCCCAGGCCATGGCCCACGGGGCCGGACTGGAAGCCGCCCGCCGCCTGGCCGACGCCGGAGCCTCGGTCGTGCTCTCGGGCGTGGTCGGCCCCAAGGCCGCCGCCGCTCTCAAGGCCGCCGGCCTGGCCGCCGTCGAAGGCCTGGACGGCCGCACCGTGGCCGAAGCCGTGGCCGCCTACCGCGCCGGGCAGGCAGGCTAAGGCCGTGAACGCGACACACCTGTTGTCCCCGATACCCCAGGATCGGCCATGTCGATGACGCGCGGCGGGAAAAAAGGCCTGCGTCTGGCCATCGCCAGCGGCAAGGGCGGCACGGGCAAGACCACCGTCACCGCCGCCCTGGCCAGCGTCTGGAGCCAGGCCCTGTGCCGGCCGGTGCTGGCCGTGGACTGCGACGTGGAGGAACCCAACCTGCACCTGTTTTTGCGTCCGGTCGTGCGCCGGGCCGAGACGGCCAGGCTCGAAGTCCCCCTGGTGGCCGAGGCCGCCCTGTGCGCCGATTGCGCGGCCTGCCGGGAGCTGTGCCAGTTCGGCGCGGTCACGGTCATGGCCGGAAAGCCGCTGGTTTTCCCGGAGATGTGCCACGGCTGCGGCGGCTGTCTGGCCGTGTGCCCCACCGGCGCGCTGGTCGCCGGCACCCGCGAGCTTGGCCGCATCGAGGAAGGCGCGACCGAGACGGCCGGTTATCTGGCCGGGCGGCTGCGCATCGGCGAGGCCCAAAGCCCGCCGCTCATTCGCGCCGTGCTGGCTCGCCTGAACAAGGTCGCCGAACCCGGCGCGGACGTGCTCATCGACGCCCCGCCCGGGGTGAGCTGCCCGGCCGTGACCACCGTGTCCGGGGCCGACGCCGTGCTGCTGGTGGCCGAACCCACGCCCTTTGGCATCCACGATTTCGAGCTGGCCGTGGAGGCGTTCGCGCCGCTGGGCAAGCCCATGGCCGTGGCCATCAACCGTTCCGGTCCGGGCACGCCCGAACTGCTGGCCCTGTGCCGGGGCCACAACCTGCCCGTCCTGGCCGAGATCGCCAGCGACAGGACCGTGGCCGAGACCTACGCCCGGGGCGGGCTGCTCCCCGAAGCCGGGGCCCACTACCGGGCCGTGTGCTTCGCCCTGGCCCGCTCCCTGGCCGAGCTGCCCCAAACCGCCCGGGAGGCCGCCCATGCCTGAGATCGTGGTCCTCAGCGGCAAAGGCGGGGCCGGCAAGACCTCCGTCACAGCCGCCTTTGCCGCCCTGAGCCGCAACGCCGTCCTGTGCGACCTCGATGTGGACGCCCCGGACCTGCACATCCTGCTTGCCCCGCGAGGTTCCCGCCGCGAACCCTTCGTGGCCGGCCATCTGGCTGCCATCGACCCGGCGCGCTGCGACGGCTGCGGCGAATGCGCCGCCCGCTGCCGCTACGGGGCCGTGTCCGCCGCCGACCGCGACCGGTTCGTCATTCACCCGGCCCACTGCGAAGGCTGCAAGGTCTGCGTCGTCCTGTGCCCGAGGCAGGCCATCCTGTTCACCCCCCGCACCTGCGGCGTCTCGGCCGTGTCCGACACCCGATACGGCCCCTTTGTCCACGCCAGGCTCGATCCCGGGGCGGAAAATTCCGGCCGCCTGGTCGCCCTGCTGCGCCAAAAGGCCAAGGCCTTGGCCAAGGAGCAAGGCCGCGACCTCATCCTGGCCGACGGCGCGCCCGGCATCGCCTGTCCCGTGGTCAGCTCGATGACCGGCGCGACCCTGGCCGTGCTGGTCACCGAGCCCACCCCCTCGGGCAGCCACGACCTCGGCCGGGTGGCCGCCCTGTGCGACCACTTCCGACTGCCCACGGCCGTGATCCTCAACAAGGCCGACCTCAACGCCGACGAGGCCGCCCGCATCGAGGACGCCTGCCGCGACGCCGGCCGGCCCATCGTCGGCCGGCTGCCCTACAGCCCGGACGTGACCGCCGCCATGGCCGCCCGGCAAACCCTCACCGAATACGGCGGCCCCCTGGCCGACGCCCTGGCCGAAGCCTGGGACAATGTCCTGGCCTTGGCCGCCGCACCCAAACCCCAACGCAACCCGTTTGCATCCAAAGGATAAAACCCATGGAAACCATCCGCCTCGCCATTCCCTCCGCCGCTCCCGGCGGCCTCGACTGCGAACTCGGCGCCCACTTCGGCCACTGCGACTGCTACACCGTGGTGGACGTGGCCGACGGCCGCGTGGCCGCCGTCAACACCCTGCCCAATGTCCCCCATGTCCACGGCGGCTGCATGGCCCCGGTGGAGCATCTGGCCGGCCACGGCGTGGGCGCGCTGGTCGCCGGCGGCATGGGGCTGCGGCCGCTCATGGGCTTTGCCCAGGTCGGCATCACCGTCTACCACGGCGGGCCGGCCGCCTCGGTGGGCCAGGCCGTGGAAGCCTTCCTGGCCGGCTCGCTGACCCCCTTTAGCCGCAACCAAACCTGCGGCGGCGGTTGCGAAAATTAGGACGCGGGGGAGAGAAAAAGAGGAAGAATGCCTCCGGCGGGGGGGGGGGGGGGGGGGGGGGGGGGGGGGGGGGGGGGGGGGGGGGGGGGGGGGGGGGGGGGGGGGGGGGGGGGGGGGGGGGGGGGGGGGGGGGGGGGGGGGGGGGGG
>JAEZMB010000310.1 GCA_023435825.1 Pseudomonadota bacterium
GTCCGGGCACGGTCGCCGCCCGGTCGGAACCCACGGCCACGGCAAGAACCGGCACCCCCGGCGGCAGGGGCGTCTGGGCCGGACCAGCCGACGCAACCGTGGCCTGGCCGTCCGTGACCAGCAGCACCGCCGCCGGCCGCACCCCGGCCAGGGCCAGCCCGGCCGCTTCCAGACCCGTGGCCGGATCGGTGCCGCCCAGGGGCGCGATCTCGGGAGTCAAGCCGTCGAGAAAAAGCGCCAACCCGGCCCGGTCCGGGGTGGGCGGGCAAGCCAGCCAGGCCCGGCCGGCAAAGCCGACCAGCCCGACGTCCAGGCCGGGCAGCCGGGAAAGCACGTCGAGCACGAGCCGCTTGGCCGCGCCCAGCCGGTCCGGCGGCACATCCCGGGCCAACATGCTGCGCGAACAGTCCAGGACCACCATGAGCCGCAGCCGGGGCGGGGCCTCGGAGGACGCCTCCGGTTTGCCGATCCCCAGGCGCGGCCCGGCCCCGGCCAGGGCCAGGAGGGCCACGGCGCAGATGAAACACGTGCTTTTCAGGGCACGTCGCCCAGGCCGCGCGGCCAGGGCCGGCCAGCCGGCGGCCACGGCCCGGCGACGCCGGCCGGCCGTCCAGGCAAATCCCAGACACAAGGCGGCCGGGACAAGCAGCCACAGCCAGTCGGGACGGGCGAAGGTCATGGCAGGGTCAGCCCCCGCGTGGCGGCCAGGGCGGCCCAGGCCGTGAGCAGAGTCACGGCCAGCCCGGCCAGAAGCGGCGTCAGGGACTGGCCCCGGTCCGGTTCGGCCCGGATGTCGCTTGGCGTCATCGTATCGATGGCCGCCGTGGCCCGGGCCAGGGCGGCCGGATCGCCGGCCCGCCAGAACGCGCCGCCGCCGGCTTGCCCCATGGCGGAAAGCGCCGCTTCGTCCACTGGCGCGGCTTCGGTGATGATCTGCTTGCCCAGGATGGGGTGGGCCACGAGAAACGGGGCCGGCCCGTCGCCGCCCACGCCCACGGCAAAGACCGTCACGCCATGCCGGGCGGCGGCCTGGGCGGCGGCCACGGGATCGGCCTCGCCGGCGTTGGATCGGCCGTCGCCGAAAACGACGACCGCCTTGGCCTGTCCCGGGCTCTCGTCCAGCCGCTTGGCGGCCAGCCCCACGGCGTCGCCCATGGCCGTCTTGCGCCCGGCCGCGCCGGTGTCGAGGCTTGCCAGCGCCTGGACCAGGGCGCCCCGGTCGGTGGTTGGCGGCACCACGAGATAGGCCCTGGCCCCGAAAGCCACCAGCCCGATGCGGTCGCCGGGCCGGGCTTCGGCCAGCTTTTTCGCCGCCTCGGCCACGGCGGCCAGCCGGGTGATGGTGCGCCCTTCGGCCGGCATGTCCATGGCCGCCATGGACGGCGAGAGGTCCACGGCGAACATCATATCCACGCCCCGGCCGGCATAGGTCGGCGCGTCCGGCGGCAGGTTCGGCCCGGCCAGGGCCAGCACGGCGGCGACCAACCCCAGGGGCCGCAGCCAGCCGCCCAGGCGCAGGGTGAAGGACGGCCCGGCTCCCCGGACCTCGCCCGCTCCGGGCAGGGCGGCGGCTGCCCGGCCTTCGGCCCGGCGGCGCAGCCACAAGGCCGCCGGCAAAAGCAGCACCAGCGCCAGCGCGGCCGGATGGGCCAGGGCGATCACGGCCGCACCCCGACCAGCGCCCGCGCGGCGGCCAGATCGGCTTGCCGCTCCCCCGGTCCATACGCCGCCCCGGCATAGCCGGCCGCCTCGGCGCGTTCCAAAAGCGTTGCCAAGGCCCGCCCCAGTTCCGGCTCGAAGGTCGAGGTCGCCAGCCCGGCTGTGATTTCCTCGGCGGTCCTGGCCATGGCGGCCACACCCCGGGCTTCCAGTCCGGCCCGGGCCACGGCGGCCAGCCGGAAAGCGAACTCGCGGTCGTTACGCCTCGCCGCCTCGGCCTCCAGGGCTTTCCAGGCGGTCCGGGCATCGGCCAGAGCCATGGGCCGCCCTGCGGTCTGCCCGCCCCGGCGAAGCCGCCCGCGCCGCCACAAGGCCAGACCGCACACGGCCAACAGCGCGCCGCCGGCCAGCCAGGGCAGCGGCCACGGCGCGCCTTCAAGCGGCAGCGGTCCTTTGATGTCGCGGATGTCGGTCACGGGCGCGGCCCCGAACCCAGGCTCCGCCCCCGGCGGGCACGGCGGCGCAGATAGGTCGTAAGCGCCTCGGCCGGATGCTCGTCCGCCGGCAGGGCCAGCGTGTGGATGCCGGCCCGGGCCAGGGCCGCGCGACCGGCCTCGCGCCGGGCTTGATTGGCGGCGACAAAACGCGCCCGGGCGGCCGGCGCGGCGCAGTCGATGACAACCGGCTTGCCGTCCTCGGGATCGGCCACGGCAGCCAGGCCCACCGGCGGCAGGCAGGCGTCGTCGTTGGCGACAACAAACCCGGCGGCCACGTCATGCCGGGCGGCCAGCCGGCCCAGGGGGAGGGCGAAATCACCGGAAAGGAAATCGGAAAAAAGCAGCACCGCGCTGCGATGCACCAAGGCGGTCTCGGCCAGGGTCAAGGCCGGCCCGGGATCGGTTTCTCGGCCCAGGGGCCGGGTCTCGGCCAAAAGCCGGGCCACGGCCACGGGGACGGCCGGGCCGGCGCGCGGCGGCAAAAAAGCCTCGATGCGGTCGGTGAAAAGGACCAGCCCGACCCGGTCACGGCTGACGGCGGCGCTGACGGCCAAGGTCACGGCGGCCACGGCGGCGGTCAGATACAGCGGCTCGCGCGGACAGGGGCAGGTCATGGAGGGGCTGACGTCCACAGCCAGCATCAGGGTCAGGCTGCGCTCTTCCCGGAACCGCTTCACAAACGGCCGGCCCAGCCGGGCCGTGGCCTTCCAGTCCATGGCCGCCACGTCGTCGCCGGGCGCATACTCCCGGGACTCCTCATACTCCATGCCCGCGCCCGGATACGCGCCGCGATATTCGCCAACAAGCGGCGCGGCGGCGGCCAATCGTGGCGACAGGCGCAACCGACGCGCCCGGGCAAGAAGCTGCGAAGCCTGCATGTTCCCCATGCCGCTCGGTATCAAGCCCCCGCCCCCCCCGCAAGGCCGGGGCCGGGGGGCGGAAGCGGGAAGAGTGCCTCCGGCGGGGGGGGGGGGGGGGGGGGGGGGGGGGGGGGGGGGGGGGGGGGGGGGGGGGGGGGGGGGGGGGGGGGGGGGGGGGGGGGGGGGGGGGGGGGGGGGGGGGGGGGGGGGG
>JAEZMB010000317.1 GCA_023435825.1 Pseudomonadota bacterium
CCCCCCCCCCCCCCCCCCCCCCCCCCCCCCCCCCCCCCCCCCCCCCCCCCCCCCCCCCCCCCCCCCCCCCCCCCCCCCCCCCCCCCCCCCCCCCCCCCCCCCCCCCCCCCGCCGGAGGCACTCTTCCGTCTTTTCCTGTCGCCGGGTCGTCGTCAACCAGCGTATTCGGACGGGTCGATGCGGTGTTTTTGCAGCTTGTTCCAGAGGTTTTTCGGGCTTACGCCGAGGGTGCGGGCGGCGTCTTTCTGCACGCCGCCGGCTTTGCGCAGGGCGGTGAGGATCATGTTGCGTTCCATGTCCTGGAGGGTGTCGCGCAGATTGCCGGCCATGGGGCTCGGGCCTTCGGGCGAGGCCTCGGGGACGGCGCGGCGCGAGGCGCCATCCAGGGCCCGGCCGATCTCCACGGCGGTGAGCACCTCGCTGGAGCTCATGATGGCGGCCCGTTCCAGCAGATTGGCCAACTGGCGCACGTTGCCCGGCCAGTCGTAGTCGAAGAGCAGCTGCATCCCTTCCCGGGAAACGCCGCGCAGGTTGACGCCGACCCGGGGGCCGATGCGCTCCAGGAAATGGCCGACCAGAAGCGGCAGGTCTTCCTTGCGCTCCCGCAGGGGCGGCAGGGCGATGGCGGCGACGCTCAGGCGGTAGTATAGGTCGGCCCGAAACTGTTTTTGCTCGACCAGGGTTTGCAGTTCCTGGTTGGTGGCGGCGATGATGCGGATGTCGATGTCGATGGGCTTGCCGCCGCCCACCCGCTCGATCTGCTTCTGTTCCACGGCCCGCAGGAGCTTGGGCTGGAGAAACAGCGGCATGTCGCCGATTTCGTCGAGCATGATGGTGCCGTGGTCGGCCAGCTCGAATTTGCCTTTCTTGAGGCCCACCGCCCCGGTGAAGGCCCCTTTCTCATGGCCGAACAGCTCGGATTCGAGCAGGTTTTCCGGGATGGCGGCGCAGTTGACCTTCACAAAGGGCGCGTCGGCCCGTTTGCTGAGCGCCTGGATGGCGTCGGCCACGACTTCCTTGCCGCAGCCCGATTCGCCGGTGACAAGCACGGTGGAATCCAGCGGGGCCACCCGGCGCACCATGTCCACCACGGCGCGCATGGGCGGCGACTGGCCGACGATGGTCGGCCCGCGCCCGGCGGCCACCACGGACTTCAGCTGCCGCAATTCGGTGAGCAGCGTCCGCCGCTCCAGGGCGCGGCGGAGGACCACTTCCATTTCGGCCAGGGAAAACGGCTTGGCGAAAAAGTCGTAGGCCCCCAGGCGCACGGCGTCCAAGGCCTTTTCCCGGGCCGAATAGCCGGACATGACGATGACTTCGCTGTCCGGGGCGGCTTCCTTGAGCTTGGACAGGCCCTCGATGCCGTCCATGCCGGGCAGCATGACGTCGGTGAGGACCAGATCAAAGGTCTCGGCCTTGGCCCGGGCCACGCCCTCTTCGGCCGTGCCCACGCCCACGGGGTCGAAGTCCTTGGCGGCCAGGGCCTCGCACAGCATATCCCTGAAAGCGGCGTCGTCGTCGATAACCAGGATTCGAGCGGACATCAGCGCTCCGGCGGGGTTTGGGGCGGCCTCACGGCGGCCCCTGGTGGTCCGGGAAAAAACTCCGCATGGTATCGGCCAGGCGTTCTTCCATGTCCGGCACGAGCCCGGCCAGGGCGTCGCCGGTCAGGCCCAGGGCGGCCCAGGCGGCCGGGTCGGCGGCCGGAACGCGACGGTTGCCGCTGCCGCCCCAGCCCATGGCCGTGGCCAACACGTCGGCCAGATGGACGACAGCCGGTTCGTCGATGATAAACGGCTCGTCGAGGTCATGGTGGTAACGCACCATTTTTTCGAGGTTGGCCGGGAACTGCCATTTCTGCAGCAGATGGCCGCCCAGGGCGGCGTGGTCAAAGCCCAGCACCTCGCGCTCGGCCAGATGGAGCGGGCAGCCCTCGGCCTCGGCCCGGCGCATGGCGGCGGCCATGTGGGCCGGGGCCTGCTTGAAGGCGATGATGCGGCCGATGTCGTGGAGCAGCCCGGCCACGAAGGCGGTCTCGGGATTGACCAGTCCCGTGGCCTCGGCCAGGGCCTGGGCGGCGGCGGCGCAGCCCACGCTGTGCTCCCAGAAAAGCCGCATGTTGACCCAATTCTGGGGGATGTCCTGGAAAAGGGGCAGCACGGACACGCCAAGGGCCAGGGTGGCCAGCTGACGCGCCCCGACCACGGTGACGGCCCGGGACAGGCTGTCGATCTTGGCCGGGAATCGGCCGCGCATGGCCCGCATGGTGCGGGCGTAATACGAGCTGTTGACCAGGCGCAGGAGCTTGGCGGCCAGGGACGGGTCGTGCTTGATGCTTTCGGCCGCGTCCTCGACGGTGCTGGCCGGATTGCCCAGCACTTCGCTGATGCGCAGGTAGACTTCCGGGGGCGAGACGAGCTGGGGTTCGTCGCGCAAAAGGGCGTCCATGGAAAGGTGGCCCGGGACGGATTCGACCGTGCGCCAGGAGCGGTCCTCCCCGCCCTCCCCGGCCGGGACGCCCTCGGCCAGCCGCCGCCGGACCTCGCGGTCCAGGGCCAGGCGAAAGAGCACGTCGCACGGGGTCTCGGCCAAGGCGCAACAGGCAAAACGCTCACGCACGGCGGCCTCGGCCGCCTCCAGCACGTCGGGCCGGCCCTCGGACAGCTCGGGCTGGCCGGCGGCGTCCGGCGCTTCCGGACACGGCGCGGTTTCTCCGGCCACCTGGACCACGGCCAGATTCCAGGCCAGCAGGGATTTGAGATGGCCGGCGTCGAGAACCGTGCCCCGGGGCATGAGAAATCGCCCGCCCGGAGTGAGCACGTCCTCGGCCAGGACCATGCCTGGAGTAAGTTCGGTAACCGCGCGTCTGACCATGGCCTCCCGCCGTCGCCTGCCTGGCGGCCGCACCGGGCCGGCTGGCCAGCGAGCCTGTGCCGTTTCAGGCATTTTCCGCCAGTGATCGTGCAATCATACGGGTTTGCGACAGGCTGTCAAGAAAGCCGGGCGGGCGGTTCGGCGACCTTGGCCGGTTGGCCGCCGATCTCGATGACCAGGCGTGGCGGCTGGTTGGCCACGGCCGGTTCCTGGCGGACGACGCCGCCGTTCTCGTTGAGAAAGTTGATGCCGGCGGCCACCGGCCCGACATCGCCGCCGGGCAGGGTCGCCCCTTCAATGACCAGAATGGCCCGCCCGTCCGGGGCCGGCGACAGGCGCACGGTCACGGCCCCCACGGCGGCGTCCAGGGCATGGCGGGCCAAGGCGGCCAGGGCGGCCAGGAAGGGTTGCTTGCGCGTACGGATGCTCAGGCCGGCAGCCAGCTCGCGGGCCACGGGGTCGCTTCCGGCGGCCCGGGGCATGCGGTCGAGGATGGCGGCCAGTTCCTCGTCCAGGCGCACGTCCTGCAAATACGGCTCGCGCTTGCCCCGCCGCTCGAATTCGCCGCGATGGCGTTCCAGGTCGGCGGCCATGCGCTCCTTGAGTTCGGCCACGGCGGCCACCCCGGCGGCGAGCCGAGGCATGGCCCGGTCAAGCAGGGTCTGCCGCAGCGCCTCCAGGTCGGCCGCGGCCCGCTCGGCCTCGCCGCCGCGAATGCCTTGGGCCACGGCGGCAAAGGCGGCATCCAGGCGCGGCGCGGCGGCAAGGGCCCGGGACAGGCGCAGCAGTTCCAGGTCCATGGCTGAAATGGCGTTGCCCACGCCATGCAGGTAGGCCCCGGCGGCCTCCACCTGGCCGGCGGCATAGGCGGCGTCGGCCTCGGTCTCGGCCAGGCGTTCCCGAAGTCTGGACTCGCGAAGCGCCCGGGTGCGGGTGCGCAGCAGATTCGTGCGCCGGGCCATGCGTTGGGACAACGCGGCATGGGCCAGGAACAACGCGGCCTCGGCCTCGCGGCGGCGACGGCCGTCACGAGCGGCCAGCAAGGCCAGCCCCAGGCCGCCGACGCTCAACAGGGCCATGACCAGACGCATGAGCTGGATGCGCGAGCCGATGGCCGGCGAGCTCGCGGCCAGCGGCAGGATCACGCTTTCGTAGTCCATGACCACGGACCAGCCGATGACGATGCAGATGGCCGCGGCCAGGGGCAAAATCACGTCGGCCTCGTGCAGGCCGAGTCCGGTCTTGGAGCGCTGTTCAGGATCGGGATCGGATGGTGTCGGCATGGTTTCCTCCTGGCAGGAATCGTGCCGGATGCGGACACAGGAACCAACGGCTGGCGGAATCACGGCAACCCGACGGTTTCATTTCACCGCGCCAGCCGCCGCACGCCCCGTGAAGGCGTCGCGTGAAGGCGCGCTCCACGACAAATGGAGCGCGCCCTGGGTCTATTCAGGCAGGGAAATGCCGAAATCCATGCTGCCAAAGGAGTCGATGTTGTCTTCCATGCCGCCGCGCTCGACGTTTTCTTCCGCCACCCGGGGGGCGGCGGGCTTGGACTTGCGGCGGCGACGGGCGATGATCTCCTTGAGGAGTTCGTCGCGGCCCATGTAGCAGTCCAGGCACATGTCCTCGCGGGGGCTGAATTCCGAGGAGCGCTTGCGCAGGTTGCAGACCCGGCACAGGCGATGGTCGGCCACGGCCACGGTCGGTTCGTCCTCGTCCTCGTCCTCGGTGAAGACATCCTCGGGGGCGTCGACGATCTCCTCGTCGCCCTCCTCGGGCAGTTCGCGCTCCCGCTCGCGTTCGCGCTCCTTGCGCACGGGCTTTTCCTTGCGCGCCTTGGCCGCCGCCGGTCGCTCGACGGCCGGCTCATCGCCTGCGTCGGCTTCGATGCGCAGGCTATAAGGCCCCTTGCGGGTGCGCAGCGTCAGTTCGACGGCGAGCAACTCCGGAAAAAGCTCGGCGAAAATCCGCACCAGTTGGAACTTCTTGTCCACGCCCTTGCGGCGCACCCGGATATAGGCCCGGTTGCCCTGCACCGTGGGCCAGATGGCCTTGTCCAGGTTGGCCTGCCCATCCTGCAGGAACCGGCCTTCGACCACGAAGCCTTCCTCGCAGATGAAATAGTCCGTTCCGGGCTCGCAATGGAAATAGTCCGCTTCCGGGGGTATTTTCTTCCAAACCAAAGCCGCTTCCTCATCCGGCCGCGCGCGGCGGCCCTGTTAGAATCCCAGATCCTGATTGATCAGGACCACCGTGACGCGTCCCCGGGGGAAGCACTTCTCGGTAATGGTCCACACGTTGCAAATGCGCTGCGGGCTGCCGCAATCCTGGCAATGGGAGGTGGCCACGCAGGGCGTTTTCTTGGACAGGCGCATGGCGTTGACCGGGGCGGCGTAATTTTTCACCCGTGCCATGCCCGAGGCCACGTCGGGCACGATCTTGTTGCGCCCCATGAGCACCACCACGTGCCGGGGGCCGAAATTTATGGCGCAGGCGCGGTTGCCGATCATGTCCAGATTGACGAGCTTGCCATCCTCGGTGACGGCGTTGGAGCCGGTGACGAAGAGATCGGCCAAAAGGGCCTGGCGGCGGCGTTCATACATTTCCTCGGCCGGGATGGCATGGTCCAGGGTGTTGATGATGGACAACTCCGGCCGGGCGGCCAAAAGCGCCGGCAGGCCGGTGGCGGCCAGGGTCATGGAGCCGCCGTAGGACACGACCTTGGGCGAAACGGCCGGCAGCACCGCGTCGATGACGACCTTGGCCGCTTCCTCGGCGTCGGCCACGACGTGGACGAGAAAATGATTGTCCGAAAGGGCCTTGGCCGTGTCGGCCAGGCGTTTCTCGAAGTAGGCCTGAACTGGCGCCAACATGCCGTCTCCTTTGCCGCCCATGCGGCGGCGAAGCCCTTTTAATCGCGTCGCCCAAAAAAGCAAGGCATGGAATGGTCAGGGGTAGAGATTGCGCAGCTCTTCCAGGAACTGGGGCAGGGTGGCGTCGCGCCGGTTCTTGCGCACCACGACCCAAACGCCCCAGGATATGGGGATGTTGCGATTCTTGCGTTCGGCGTAAAAGGCGTCGAGTCCGCTGACGATGCGCCCGGCCGGCATGTCCGCGAAATAGGCGTCGGACTGGCGCATGATGCTGTCCATGATCTCGGAACAGATGGTGTACTCGTTTTTGAGCGTGATGCCGAGGATGTTCTCGTTGAGGTTGAAGCCGTCAAAAATGCCCAGGACCAGATCGGTCTTCTGCTCCCGGGACAGCCCCGACCAATAGCCCCCGGCCCGACGTTGGGCCTCGGCGGCGCTGGCCGGCGCATCGCCAAAGGCCACGGCGGCCAGCAACACGACAAGCAGCGCATGGGTCGCAGCCCGCCCGCAATAACGCCCAAACCCCATCAAAGCCCCCCGGTTCCGCTCGACCACGGTTTCATGCTTCATCCTATAGAGCAACAGGTTCAGCGTTTCAACGGGTTGGCCAAAAAAACGTGGCATCAGGTGGAAAGCAGTTCCGGCGGCAGGTGGTTGGTGACCACCGGCCCCAGCACCGGGGATCGCCGGGACAGGCCGACGACCACCATGGCCGCGTTGGGAATGGCCACGGCCTGGCGGAAGGCCCGGAAGCGGAACATGGCCTCCTCCACGCCAAGCCGGCCGCAGAGCACCCGCAGCATCACCCCGCGCAGGAACTGGCCGTGGGTGAACACCGCCACATGGCCGCTGGCCTCGGCCATGCGGTCGAGGAAGGATTCCACCCGGTCCCAGAACCCGAGAAACGATTCGGCGCCCTCGCCGTCCCGATACATGGGGTCCAGGCGCTCCCAGTAGCGTTCCACGGCTTCGTGGCGGTCGGGCCGGCGGGTTCCGGCGTAGCGGAAGGGAGCCAGATAGGTGAACTCCTGCACCGGCCACACGGCCACGGGCACGTCGGGAAAGCGCTCGCAAAGGGGCATGGCCGTCTGCACCGCCCGGTCGAAGGAGGAAAAGACGATGCGTCGGGGAGGCTTGTTGAAGCAGGAGGCGACCAGGGCGGCCTGGGCATGGCCCAGCCCGGTCAGCGGGATGGTGTCGGGATATTCGGTCACTTCGCCGGCGTTGGAGGCGCTTTGGCCGTGCCGGATGCAGCGGATGACGGTCATGGCGTCCCCTTGACGACAATGTAGTCGAGATAAAACAGTTTGACGGCCTTGGGGCTGCCGATGGCCGTGTTGATGTGGGCCAGAAGCTCCGCCCGCAGCCGGTCCCGGCCCTTGGGAGCCAGCAGTTCGGCGGCCGTCTTGCCACGCAGAAAAAGCAGGATGGATTCGCGCACCTGGAGCGTGGCGGCAGCCTTGGCCCCGAGTTCGTCGGCGAAAAGCACCTCAAAGCCCAGGCGCAGCCGGCCCAGGCCGCCGTTGTCGTCGATGTTGACGTCAAAGCTCGGGTAGGTCACCACGCCGCCCCGGACCACCGGCTCGCCCTGGGCCAGGGCGTGGCCGGCCAGCCCCCAGGCTATCAGCCAGAAAACCGCCAGAAGCGGCATCGCCGCCCGTCTCATCGCCCTTCTCCCCTTCCGGTCAGGATTCCAGACTGCGCTGCGGACCGGCCAAGCCGCACGGCCAGAGCCGTGGCGGCCAAAGCCGCCGCGACCAAAACGACGGCCGCCGCCCCGAAGCCCGACCGGCCAAGGACCAGCCCGGGCACATAGGACCCCAGCGCGCCGCCGGAGTAATAAAAGGAAATATAGAGCCCGTTGACAAGCCCCTTGTGTTCGGCCTCGGCGCTGTTGAGCACGCCCGGAGCCACGGAATGGGCCATGAACATGCCCGTGCACAGGACGAAAACGCTGACGAAAACCGCCCAGGCCGCCGGCACGGCAAAAAGGCCGGCCGCGCCGATGACCACGGCCGCGCCCATGGCCATGGCCCCGGCCGGCCCGCCCAACCGGCCGGAAACCCGGTGGGAGGTCAGGCAGGTGACGATGCCCATGAGATAGCCGCAGTACATGGCCCCGGCCCGCAAGGGGGAGTAGCCGCCGTCCAGCTCGCCCAGGCGAAAGGGCAGCAGGTTGAGCATGCCGGAAAACACGAAAAAGAGCAGGGCCACGATCAGGTAGGTGGTCAAAAACCCCGGCTTGGCCAGCACCTGGGGCGCGTCGCGCAGACGAATGGGCAAGAACGCCGAACGGCCGTCCGGGGGCAAGGCCAGGCAGGCCAGGCAGCAGGCAGCAAGGGTCGCTCCCAGGCAATAAAAGGGAAACCGCCAACCGAACAGATGGGCGGTCAGACCGGAAAAAAAGCGTCCGGAAAAGCCGCCGAGCACGGTGACGGCGATGTAGGCGGCCATGACCCGGCGCACCTCGGCCGTGGGCACGGAGGTGGCGAGATAGGTCATCAGCGCCGTGAGCAGACAGGGAACCACCAGCCCCTGCACTACGCGCAAGGCCAGGAAGGTTTCGAAATCGGCGCAAAAGGGCAAGACCGCCGTGGTTGCGCCGAGCAGCCCCAGGGACAACGCGATAAGCGGCCGGGCCGGCACGGCGTCGAGGAAAAAGCCGTAGGCCAGGGGCGCAAGCCCCAGGGGCAGCATGGTGGCGGTGACGGCCAGGGAGGCCGTGGCCTGGGACGCGCCATACGCCTGGGCCAGGAGAGGCAGCAAGGGCTGGGGCAGATAAATGGAGGAAATGCCGCAAACCGTCGCGGCAAAAAGCGCGGCCAACGTCCACTTCCCCATCCTGTTCCCTCCGGTCCCGTCGCGTCTGGTTCACATACTCCCGATTCGCTTCGGAGGAAAGCCCGGCCCCAACGATATGCGGTGGTTAGAAATCATGGACGCCGCGGACACGGCCAGCGGCGTCCATGGTTGGCCCGGGTCGGCCGGCCGCCTGGGGGAACGGACCCCTCGGCCAGGCTTGGGGGAGGCCGTAACGGGGGCGCTTGGCGTCCGGCGTTCCGGACCGGCCGGAGCGGACGGCGGATTGGGGATCTGGCCGCCGGCTCCGGAAATTTCTGGGGTTGGGGGCCACGGCCGGCCGCGACGACAGCATCCCCCTCCCGCAGGAGTGCATGGCGCGTACGCGCCATGGCGGACACTGCGGCAACTGCCGGCTCCTACCTTCGGCACGGGCGGCGTCGATCGGCCGCAGCGCATCCCGGCGTCAAACCGTGGACCGGCCCGGGCGTTGCCCAGGCCAGCGGCCAACGCGCCGTGTCAGGACAAGCTGTCGATGTCCAGGGCCGCGCCGCAGCAGGGGCAGCGCTGCACCCGCGAACGGAACAGCAGGCGCGGCCGGAAAAACACCGCCCGCCAGGTCGGGCCGCAAGGCCGGTATTCCACCAGGATGGACTTGCCGCAGCGGCAGTAACGACGTTGCATGATCCGCCTCCTTGTTGCGCGGGCTGCGCAACGAAGTAGATAAATATAAACAGGCTGATGAAAAAAAAATTACAGTTCCCGACCCACCCACAACACCCGGCCAATGACCCGCAAGGCGTCGAGTTCGTCCCCGGTCAGCACGATGGGCGCGTAGTCCCGGTTGTCGCTTAAAAGCACCAACTGCCCGGGCCGCTTTTCCACCCGCTTGACCAGCACCGTGTCCTCCAGCCCCACGGCATAGACGCCGTGGGCCACCACCGCCGTCTGGCCCTGATCGATGAGCACCATGTCGCCGTGGCGAATCTCGGGCTCCATGCTGTTGCCGACCACGTCCATGAGCACCATGCGCGACGGCTGGCCCTTGGCCCGCAGCCAATCCTGGCGAAACGGATAAACGCGCTCCACCTCGCCGCCGGTCTCGAACGACCCGCCGCCGGCCGACAGCCGGGCCCGCACCTTGGGCACGGCGGCGAAAATCTCCGCCGCAACCGCCGCCCCGTCGTCGGCCGCGCTGCCCCGGCCGTCTCCGCGCCCCGCCCCGCTCCGCCGCCGGCCATACTCCAGCCAGTCCGGGTCGGACCCGGTGCGGCGCGACACGGTGAGCACCCAGGCCTTGGGCACGGCGTCCTTGCGCTTGGCCTGGGTCACGGCCGAACGGTGAACGCCCAGAAGCGCCGCCAGCTCGGCCTGGGAGGCAAGCCCGGCCGCCTTGGCCGCCCGCTCGAAAAACCCTTCGAAGCCGCCCAAGGCGCTGGTGTCCTGGTCTCGTTGCGTCATGTTGCGTTTTATAAACAAGCCCACGGCGGCCCGCAAGCTTTTTTTCCGGCTACAGCCTTTGACCGCTTTTTTTTCTGTCCTCATAAAGACTGTCGTCAAGGCCGCCGATAAGAGCGGCGACGACGGAAGTCTCCCAACGGGATCGGGAGAAACCAGCGACAAGGAAGTCCGCCATGAACGCAGCAACCAAGCACCACCGCGCCCGAGGCGGGGCCATTGGCCATCAGGAAGACCCGGCCGAGCGCGCCCGCCGTATCGCCGACCTCAAGCGGCGTGTGGCCTCCGGCACCTACCTGATCCAGCGCTACGAAATTATCGAAGGGCTCCTCGACGCCCTGGCCACCGAAACTGACTGACCCGCCCCGCCCAAGCCGGCAAGACCGGTTTTGGCCAAAGCACTATCGAAAACACGGTTTCATTTCGAAACAGCTCTCGTCAAAACGATCTCCACCGCCTCTGTAAGACTCCACGGCGCGTCGCAAAGCGCCGCGAAAGCCGGACAATCGATGCCGGCGCAGTGCAGAAAAAGCCGTTCCCCCTCACCCCTGCCGTAGAGCGGATCGCCCACCAACGGATGGCCGGCCCAGGCCAGATGGGTTCGTATTTGGTGGCGCGCGCCTTTTTTGATGGTGCAGCGAAAAAGCGTCACCCCCCCTCGCGTCTCCAAGGCCTCGACCTCGGTCATGCGCAGGGAATCGATGGTCGCCCTATCCAGCACTCTTGTTTTTTTGCGGTCCGCCGCGTCCAGTTCGCCATCGCACCGGAAATAGGGCACGTCCGGTTCGCCGTGCCCCACGGCCAGGTAGGTCTTGTCGACTTCGCCGGCCTCCTCCATGTCGCGGTAGGCCCCTGCCGCCGCTTGCGTAAAGGCCGCCGGCAAGAGTCCCGTGGTCAGGCTGTCCAGACGCGAAAGCAGAAAGGCCGGCCGATCCGGGAAAAGCCGGGGCAGCAGGGCCTCCACGCTCTCGCCGCCGCCCTGGGCCAGGGCGGCGCTGTGCAGGCCGGAGGGCTTGTTCAAAAGGACGTAGTCCCCGGCCGTCAGCACCACCGGCACATCGGCCGGACCAAACCGGCGCTCCCGTTCTTCCGGGACGATAACCACGGTCTGGCCCGCCCGGACCCGGTAGCCGGCGGGCAGCAGTCGGCCATTGACCGTCAGGACGCCGGATTCGATCAGCCGCCGCCGCCCCCGAAGCCCCACCTCGGGCAGCATGAGCTCCAGCGCCTTGTCCAGCCGCCAGCCGTCGGCCTCGGGCGGCATGGTCCACATTGTCGTCGTGTCGTGTGTCATGGCCCCACCATGCCCGGGGCCGGGCCGGCCGGCAAGGACGGTCCCACGGCCCGCGGCCGGGGAGCTGTCGCGCCCGTCGCGTCGTTGCGCCCCAGCCGGGTTGCGGCTACCCTCCGGGCAGCATCTCCAAGGAGCCGATCATCATGCTCATCCAGGTCAAGGCCTCGGCCGGTTCGGGCAAGACCCACGCCCTGACCGGGCGCTTTATCGATCTCGTCCTCGGCGCGAGCCGCGACCTGCCGCGCGCCTGCGGCGACACCGGCGACGGGGCCTACGCGGTGCCCGACATCCTGGCCGTGACCTTTACCAACAAGGCCGCCGCCGAGATGCGCGACCGGGTCATCGAGGCCCTCAAGCGCCTGGCCCTTGATCCCAACCCGGCCCAGCCCGCCAAACGGGCCACGGCCCGGCGCGAGTTGGAGTCGCTGCTCGTCCATGCCCAGCGCCTGGGCATCCGCACCATCGACAGCCTGCTGTATCTGCTGGCCCGGGTCTTTGCCCTGGAGCTGGGGCTGCGCCCGGATTTCGAGCCCTCCTTCGACGACCGGGCCATCCTGGACGACCTTTACGAGCGCCTGTGCGCCGGCCTGCCGGCCGATCCGACCCTGGCCCGCCAGTTTTCCGAGGCTGCCGGGGCGCTTATTGACCACACCAAAAATTTCCTGCCAACCGGCAGCTTTCGCGACCAGCTCCTGACCGTGGCCGCCCGGCTCCTGGCCGACCCGGACTGCGGCGACGCCGCCCCCGAAGCCCTGCGCCTGGGACTGGCCCGGCGGCTGGGGGAGCTCCAGAACGCCGCCGACGCCCTGCTGCGGGCCATCGAGGCCGAAAAACTGTCCGGCAACGCCCATTTCCTGACGTTTCTGCGCAAATGCCGGGACTGCGACAACGCCGCCGCCCTGCCCTCCTCGGCCTTTGCCGCCAAGGCCTCCCTGGCCGAGTGCCTCAACAAGGCCTCCCGGGACAAGGTCACCCCGGCCCTGGACCGGCTCCACGCCGCCATGACCGCCAGCCACGACGTCTGCCGCCGTCAGGGGCCGGTGCTGCTGGCGGCCAGCCGGCTGGCCCCGTTTCTGGCCCTGGCCCGGCGGCTGGCCGCCGATTTCCCGGCCTATCTGGCCCGGATGCGGATGCTGCCCCAGTCCCAGTGGGGGCGGCTGGTGGCAGCGCGCCTGGCCGGCGAGGACGGCGTGCCCGACGCCTGGTGCCGCATGGGGTCGGGGCTGGCCCATATCCTGGTGGACGAGTTCCAGGACACGGCGAGAAGCCAATGGGAGGTGCTGCGGCTTCTGGCCCTGGAAAGCCTGTCGCGCGGCGGCAGCCTCTACCTCGTCGGCGACGTCAAGCAGGCCATCTACGGCTGGCGCGGCGGCGACGCCGCCCTTTTCGACGAGGCCCCGGCCGATCCCGAGCTGACCCAGGTGGCCGAGCCGATCTTCGACGCCCTGCCCCACAACTGGCGCAGCGCTCCGGCCATCGTCGGGGCCAACAACCGATTTTTCGGGCAGTTAAGCGACCCCGACGTGGCCGGGGAAACGGCCGAGGCCCTCCTTGGCGAAGGCTTGGCGGCGGCCGCGCCGGAGCTGGCCGCCGCCATCGCCCGGGCCTTTGCCGGCGCGGCCCAGGAGGTGCGGCCGGACTATAACGGCCCCCAGGGCCACGTGCGCGTCACGGCCCTTAGCGCCGAAGACCCGGACGCCTACCACGACGCGGCCCGGGGGGCGCTGCTGACCCTGCTCAAGGCCGAGCTCATCCCCCGCCACGGCCCGGGGGGGGTGGCCGTGCTCACCCGCACCAATCCGCAGGCCGCGCGCTGCGCCGCCTGGCTGGTGGCGGCCGGCATCGAGGTGGTGACCGAAAACAGCCTGCGCCTGGCCGACCATCCGCTCATCGGCCAGCTGGCCGCCATGCTGGCGTTTCTCGATTACCCCCCGGACAGCCTGGCCTTCTGGGCCTTTGTCTCGGGGCAGGAGCTTTTCGGCGACCTGTCGGGCATCGACCGCCGGGAACTGGCCGGCTGGCTGGCCGGGCTGCCCCGCCGGGCCTCCCTGTCCCTGGCCTTCAAGGCCCGCTGGCCGGACGTCTGGCAGCGGCTCATCCGGCCCTACCTGCGGCAGTCCGGCGTGGCCTCGCCCTACGACATCCTGCGCTCGGTGGTGTCGGGCTACCGGCTCATCGAACGCCGGCCGGCCGACGAGGCCTTCATCCGCCGGTTCCTTGAAATCGCCCATCTGGCTGAAAACGACGGCCGGGCGTCCATTTCCGCCTTTCTGGAATTCTGGAACGAAAAGGGCGAGGGCGAGACCGTGCCCCAGCCGGAAAACGCCGGGGCCGTGCGGGTCATGACCATCCACAAGGCCAAGGGGCTGCAATTCCCGGCCGTGGTCGTTCCCTACCACCATTTCCACACCGACAACAAAAATCCGGCCCTGGTCACGGCCGATTTCCCCGAAGGCCGGCTGCTCGTGCCGGACCAGCCCGGCCTTGGCCTGGACTACGCCAGACGCCGGGCCAGGGAACTGGCCGAACAGCTCCATCTGCTCTACGTGGCCTGGACCCGTCCCGAGATCGAGCTGCACGCCTTTGTCCCGGGCCATGGGCCGCTGCGCGACAAGGCCAACTACCCCCTGCCTCGGGCCATGGCCGGGCTGTTCGCCGGCCTTGGCCACGATCCGGCCGACGGCGACCCCATCCGCATCGGCGCGCCGCCCGAGACCCCGGCCGCCGCCCCGACCGCCTGCCCGGCCCCGCCGCCCGAGCCGGCCTTGGTGGAACCCGGGCCGCCCATGGACTGGCTGCCCCGGGTCAAGGTGTTTCGCAACGTGGCCCGCGACATCCGCGAGTCCATGCGTTTTTCCGAAAAACAGCGCGGCGAGCTGGCCCACGCCGCCGCCGAAGCCTTCGCGCGGGCCGGTTTCGATCCGGCCGATCCCGCCCCGGCCGCCGCCCGGGCCGTGGCCAAGGCCCTGGGGCCGGCCCGGCTGGACCCAGGGCTTCGGGCCGCCCTGGCCCCGGAGTTGGCCGCCATGCTCGTCTGGCTGGCCGGCCTTGACGCCTTGCGCCCGGCCTTTGTCGCGGGCCTGCCCGAGCGCGAGCTTTTGGACGTCGACGGCTCGCGCCACCGGCCCGACCTGTTTGCCGCCTCGCCCGGCGGCATCGTGGTGGCCGATTTCAAGACCGGCCGGCCGGCCGCCGACCACGAGGCCCAGGTGCGCCGCTACGTCGGCCTCATCCGCCGCCTGCCGGGCCTGGCCGACGCCCCGACCGCCGGCTTCCTCCTCTACCTCGACCGCCGGGAATGCCGCCCCGTGGAGATCCGCTCATGAAAGCCCCTGTCGGCGTCATCCCCTGGACCGAGGAATTCTTCGCCGCCCTGGCCCGGCGGCTGGTCGCCGCCACCGGGGGCGATTTCACCGATGTGGTGGTGCTTTTCCCCCTGCGCCGGGCCGCCCGCCACCTCTGCGACCGGCTGGCCGAGCTGCCCGGGCTGCCAAAGCCACTGCTGTTGCCGGAAATCACCGCCATCGGCGAATGGACGGCCGCCCTGGGGGCCGACTACGCCCCGGTTCCGCCGGTCATGCTCGACGCCCTGGACCGGGTGGCCATCCTCCACGACATCGTGCGCGACATCGCCGCCACGGCTTCGCAGGACGAAGCTTTCCCGGCCGATATCACCGACTTCTTCCCCTGGGGCCTGGAACTGGCCGAAATCATGGAGGAGCTGTTCCGCCAGGGCATCCCCGGCCAGGACATGGCCCATCTGGAAGGCCAGGTGCTGGCCCCGGCCGTGGCGCTGCTGGGACGCCTGGGAGCCATCCACCGCCGCTACCGGGAGCGCCTGCTGGACGAAGGCCTGGGCACGCCAGGCCTCCTGGCCTCACTGGCCGCCGAAAACGCCCCGGCCGTGGCCGAGCGTTTCGCCGGCAAACGCCTTTTCGCCTGCGGCTTTGCCGTGCTGACCGGAGCGGAAAAAACGCTCATGCAGACGCTGTGGAAAAAAGGCCTGCTGGAGCTGGTCTGGCACGCCGACCCGGCCCTGGCCGACGGCGGCCGGCCGGTCCATTTCGCCTGCCGCGAGCACAAGCGGCTGCTTAACGACTGGAAAGCCAAGGCCGTGGTCCTGGGCGACGGCAAGGCGCGAAAGCTGAGGGCCAAGGCCGATCCCAGCCGGGGGACGCTGGTGCTCGACGCCGACGCCGCCAACCTGTCCTCGAAAAAGCTGCGCTTCATCGAGGCCCACGACCTCCACGCCGAGCTCAAGGGGCTGGAGGAGGCGCTAAGCGACGCCCCGGACCTGGAATCCACGGCCATCGTCCTGCCCGACACCGGACTTTTAAGCCCCGTGCTCCACATCCTGCCCCGGCGCGACGTCAACATCTCCATGGGCTATCCTCTGGCCCGTTCGTCCCTGGCCCGGCTGCTGGAAACCATCCTGGCCCTGCAGGAAACCCGGCTGGAGCGCGGCCGCTACCACTGGCGCGAACTCATCGCCCTTTTGCGCCATCCCTATCTCAAGATGCTGCGCCTGGGCGCGGCCGAACCGCTGCGGGCCGTGTTCCACGGCCTGGAGGCGGCCATCCGCCAGGGGGGGGCCTACGTCGATCCCCTGGCCCTGCCCCTGGCCGGCGGCGAGGACGACGAGCCGCCAAGCCCCGAAGCCCTGGCCCTTGCCGGGCGCGTGCTGGGCGTCTGCCTGGCCGCTTTCGACGCCGTGGACACGCCCCGCGCCCTAGGCAACGCCCTGGCCGGGCTGTGCGATCTGCTGCTGGACCCCGAACACTGCGGCGACGCCTGGGAGCGCTTTCTCATCGACGCCGAGTGCCTGTTCCGCCTGGCCGCCGGCATCGTGCCGGCGCTGACTTCCGGCCGTCTGGCCGACGCCGCGCTGCCGGCCCCGACGCTTTTTGCCCTGCTGCGCCGGCTTTTGGCCGACGAGCGCGCCCCCTTCGAGGCCGAACCGCTGACCGGACTCCAAGTGCTCGGCGTCCTGGAAACGCGCCTGCTCTCCTTCAAGCGCCTGTTCCTCCTCGACGCCGTGGAAGCCAAGCTGCCCGGCGCGCCGCGCTACGATCCGCTGCTGCCCGACACCCTGCGCCGCCTCATGGGCCTGCCCGACTCCCGGGAGCGCGATCTGGTCGCCGCCTACAACCTCTACCGGCTCTTTTTCGGAGCCGAGGAGATCACGGTCTTTTACCGCACCGGCTCGCCCGGCTCGGGGCTTTTCGAGGACAAGCCCGGCCGCAGCCGATTCGTGGAGCAGCTCCTGTGGGAAGAGGAAAAACGCCTGGGCCGGGTGCTGCGGCCCGGCGAGCCGCCGGTTTCCATCCTGCGCCTGCCGCCCTGCCCCATCCCGGCAAGCGACCCGGCCGTGCCTGTCACCGGGGAAGTGGCCGACCGGCTGGCCGCCTATCTCGAAACCCAAAAGCTTTCGGCCAGCTTTTTCGACGCCTACCTCGCCTGCCCGCTGCGCTTTTTCTACCGCTACCTCTCGCCGCTCTCCCCCCTGGCCGAGGTGGCCGAGGAAGGCGACCGGGCCGCCGTGGGCGAGGTGGTCCACGAGGTCTTGCGCGACTTCTTCACGCCCTACCTCAACCGCGACATCGACGCCGCCGACCTCGACGCCACGGCCCTGGCCGACCTGTTCGAAACCCGGCTGGCCGGCCACGCCGCCTTCGCCGCCCTGCCGCCCGACGGCCAACTGCTGCTCACCCGCACCGGCCGGGCCAAGCTGGCCCAAGCCGTCGCCGCCACGCCGCGCACCACCATCCTGGCCCTGGAAACCGACCTGACCGCCAGCCTGGAAACCGGCGGCCGGACCTTCCCGCTCACCGGCCGGGCCGACCGCATCGACCAGCGCGAAGACGGCGTCGTCATCCTCGACTACAAGACCGGCCGGCCGCCCAAGGGCCAAGGCCGCTTCTGGACCGACGACCACCTCTGGGACCGGCTGACCGCCGATCCCCTGGCCGCCGACGACGCGCTTTTTGAGGACATCGCCAGCCGGGCCGGCAGCGTCCAACTGCCGCTCTACTGCTGGCTGCACCACGCCGCGCGCGGCGAAACCCCGGCCGACGCTGCCGTGGTGGAACTGCGCGACAAAGGGCAGGAACGTCCGCTGTTTGGCCCGCGCCAAGACCCCGAAGCCCGCGCCCAGGCCATCACCCGCCACGTCCCCCTGCTGCTCGGCGCGGTCCTTCGCCACCTCGCCGCGACCCAAAACTTCAGCCCCCGCCCGGACAACAACCGCTGCCCCTACTGCGAGTTTCGACAGGCCTGTAGGGCGCTGTGAAAAGGGAAGAGAGGGAAGAAAAGGAAAGAAAAGAATGCCTCCGGCGGGGGGGGGGGGGGGGGGGGGGGGGGGGGGGGGGGGGGGGGGGGGGGGGGGGGGGGGGGGGGGGGGGGGGGGGGGGGGGGGGGGGGGGGGGGGGGGGGGGGGGGGGGGGG
>JAEZMB010000319.1 GCA_023435825.1 Pseudomonadota bacterium
GGCCTGAGGCCCCCGGACCCCCCGATTGAAGAAAGGGGTTAAGGGGGCTTTGGCGTGGGATGGCGAGGTTGTCGGTCGCAGGCGGGGGAATCGTCGTTGCCCGACGCTTGGTGGAAAAATTCGGAAGCGGCAAAAAGGCCGCCTGGCCGTTACGGCCACTGGCACGGCCGCGTTACAAGGCCGGGCAGACCATCACCGGCGCGCCGGCCGGCGTCTCCCCCACCACCGTCAGATTGCCGCGCGGCAGGGTCAGGGTCACCACCGTGCAGTCCGCCTCGTCGCTCGTCTCCATGCGCGCGCTCCCGCCATGGGTCTCGGCGATGAGCCGGGCCGAATAGGCCCCAAGGCCGGTGCCGCCGGGTTTGCCCTCGGTAGCGTATTTCGTAAAAAACCGATCCCGCAGACACGCCGGAGCCGCGCCCCGGTTGACCACCCGCAACACGGTCGGTTCGCCGGGCGTGACATCCACCGTCACCCGCCCGCCGGGCGGCGAGGCTTCCAGGGCGTTTTTCACGCAGTTGGCCAGCATGGTGTACAGGAGCAGCCGCTCGCCGCACAGATAGGCCGTGTCCTCGGGCCGGGCCTCCCGGCCGGCGACCGTCAGGACGCAGGCCAGCTTGCGCGGCCCGGCCAGGGCCGCGAACTCCACAAAAAGCCGCCGGGCCATGGCCAACAGCTCCACCGGTTCGGGCGAAAGCCGATAGACCCCGCGCTCGATCTTGAAGAGATCCAGCGACAGGTTGATCATGGAGAGCATCTTGTAGCCGTTTTCCTCGATGAACCGCAGAAACAGGGCCTGGGATTCACTCAGGCCCCCCTCGTCGAGGATGATCTGGGGCAGGCCGATGATGCCGGTCAGCGGGGCCTTGAGATCGTGGCGCATGATGCCGTCCACGTCCTCCCGCAGTCGGGCCGCTTCCTTGAGGGCCTCGTTCTGCCGGGCCAGGGCCTCCCGGGCGGCGCGCAGTTCCAGGTGGTTTTTCACCCGGGCCCGGGCCACGGCCGGGCTGACCGGCTTGACGACGTAGTCTACGGCCCCCAGCGACAGGCCGTAGGCCTCGTCTTCGGGCGCATGATTGGCGGTGACGAAAATGACGGGGATGTCGGCGGTTGTCGGGTCGGCCTTGAGCCGGCGGCAGACCTCGTAGCCGTCGAGGTCGGGCATGACCACGTCGAGCAGGATGATGTCGGGCCGCCCGCGCCCGGCCAGGGCCAGGGCCTCGGCCCCGCCAGTGGCCACGCGGATGGCGTAATCCTCGCGCAGGCAATCAGCCAGCACGCGGATGTTGGCCGGCACGTCGTCGACGATAAGGACCGAAGGCTTGTTGGCTTTCGAGCACATGGATACGGAGGGCGTGACCATGGGCTACGAATCGATGAATTCCCGCTGAATTTCCTCGACTCTATCGAAATCATGGAAAAAGACGTCCAGAATGCGCGGATCGAAGTGGCTGCCCCGGCCGGCCCGCATGATCTCCAGTGACTTTTCGTTGGAAAAAGCTTCCTTGTAGGGCCGCCGGCTGGTCAGGGCGTCGAACACGTCGGCCACGGCGCAGATGCGGCCGTACAGCGGGATGTCCTCGCCGACCAGGCCCTTGGGATAGCCCGAGCCGTCCCATTTTTCGTGGTGGGACATGGCGATGATCTCGCCCACCCGCAACAGCTCGAAATTCGATTCGCCCAGGATGCGCGCGCCGTAGATGGTGTGGCGCTTCATGATCTCCCACTCGTCGGGGGTGAGCTTGGCGGGCTTTAACAGGATGCTGTCCGGGATGCCGATCTTGCCGATGTCGTGCATGGGGCTGGCCTGGAGCACGAGGTCCACCTCGGCGTCGGGCAGCCCGAGCCGGGCGGCCAGCAGGGCGCAGTAGCGGCTCATGCGCTGAATGTGGTCGGCGGTCTCCTCGTCCTTGAATTCCGCCGCCGAGGCCAGACGGTGGATGGTTTCGAGGTGGGCGGCCAGGATGGTGCGCTGGGACTCCTGGACGTTGTCCAGGGCCATCTTCAGCGCCGAGGTGCGCACGGCCACCATCTCTTCCAGCTCGGCCTGGTAGCGCTTCACCTCGTCCTGGGACTCCTTCATCTTGAGCAGCGACCCCATGCGCACCCGCAGTTCGGTGAGGTCGATGGGCTTGGAAATGAAGTCGTTGGCCCCGGCTTCCACGGCCTTGAGCCGGTCCTGCTTGCTGGTCAGGGCCGTGACCATGATGATGGGCACGTCGGAAACCCCGGGCATCTCGCGGATGCGCCGGGCCACGGTGAAACCGTCGGTCTCGGGCATCATGACGTCGAGGAGCACCAGGTCGATGCTCGCATCGAGCAGGGGCTGGGCCTCGGCAAACGACTCGGTCAAAATCGGCTCATGGCCGAGGTTGCGCAGTAACCCCCCGATGACCCGGAGGTTGATGCGCTCGTCGTCAATGGCCAAAATGCGCTTGGGCGTATCCACGATCACCAGCCTTTCACCAATGTGCGACAACAGGATATCGCCTTGCATAGTAGGCCATGGGTTCGGCCAGGGTCAAGACGGCAATGCCGTCAATGACGGGCTGTTTCCCGCCTCGGGCTTGAAGCGCCCCGCGAATCCTGGCACAAAGGCAGCATCGTCCCTCTTTTCGGGACAGCCCTCCCCAAGGACGTACCCATGCCTGAATCCCCGCCGATCCGCCCCTGGCATGCCCTGGATGCCGCCGACGCCCTGGACGCCCTGGCGGCGAAGGACACGGGGCTTGCCGCCGACGAAGCCGCCAGCCGCCTGGCCCGCTACGGCAAAAACGCGCTCACCGCCAAGGGCGAAATCAGCGCGCTTAAGCGCTTCGCCCTCCAGTTCCACCAGCCGCTCATCTACATACTGCTGGCCGCCGGAGCCGTCACGGCCATGCTCGGCGAGCCCGTGGACGCCACGGTCATCCTGGGCGTGGTCCTGGTCAACGCCGTCATCGGCTATTTCCAGGAAGCCAAGGCCGTGGCCGCCCTGTCCGCCCTGGCCCGGTCCATGGTCACCGAGGCCAATGTGCTGCGCGACGGCGGCTGGCAGGTCATGGCCGCCGAAAATCTCGTACCCGGCGACGTGGTGCGCCTGCGCTCGGGCGACAAGGTCCCGGCCGATTTGCGTCTGCTCACCGTCCAGAGCCTGCGCATCGACGAATCGGCGCTCACCGGCGAATCCGTGCCCGTGGACAAATCCGCCGCCGTCCTGCCCGAGGACACGCTTTTAGCCGACCGGGCCAACCTGGCCTTCGCCGCCTCGGTCGTCACCTACGGCCAGGGCACGGGGGTGGTCACGGCCACCGGCGACGCCGCCGCCATCGGCCGCATCGCCGCGCTGACCGCCGCCGCCGACGAACTGGCCACGCCCCTGACCCGGGCCATCGCCAAGTTTTCCCACATCATCCTCTACGGCATCCTGGCCTTGGCCGGCCTGACCTTTGCCGTGGGCGTGGCCCGGGGCCAAAGCCCCACCGACATGTTCATGGCCGCCGTGGCACTGGCCGTGGGGGCCATCCCCGAGGGCCTGCCCGCCGCCGTCACCGTCATCCTGGCCATCGGCGTGGCGCGCATGGCCGCCCGCCGCGCCGTGGTGCGCCGGCTGCCGGCCGTGGAGACCCTGGGCTCCACCACCGTTGTCTGTACCGACAAGACCGGCACCCTGACCCAAAACCGCATGACCGTGGTGGAAATCGTCCTGCCGACAGGCGTGTGGACCCTGGACGGCCAGACATTCGCCGGTCCGCCGGACGGCGGCGGGGCCCTGGCCGAGGCCCTGGCCGCCGCCGCCCTGTGCAACGACGCGACCCTGGCCGAAGACGGCGAGACCTTCACCGGCGACCCCACCGAGGCCGCCCTGCTCCTGGCCGCCCGCCGGGCCGGGCTGTCCCTGGACGCCCTGGCCGCCGCCCGGCCGCGCCTTTACGACGAACCTTTCGAGTCCGAGCGCATGTTCATGACCACGCTCCACCACGAGGGCCAGGGCGCGTCGCCCACGCTCTATTTCAAGGGCTCGGCCGAGACCGCCCTGCCGCGTTGCCGCGACGCCGCCGGCGGCCTGCTTGACCCCGAGGCCGTCCGCCGCGACATCGAGGCCATGGGCAGTCGCGGGCTGCGGGTGCTGGCCCTGGCCCGGCGAGAGCTGCCGCCCGGCACGGCCGTCATCGAACCCGGTTGCCGCGACGAAGGGCTGACCTTCCTGGGCCTTGTCGGCATGATCGATCCGCCGCGCCCCGAGGCCAAGGCCGCCGTGGCCGCCTGCCGCAAGGCCGGGGTCATGGTCAAGATGATCACCGGCGACCATGCCGCCACCGCCGCCGCCATCGGCGGCCAGCTGGGACTTTCCGGCGACGCCCCCATCCGGGCCATGACCGGCCGCGACATCGAAGCGGCCGACGACGACGCCCTGCCGGCCCTGGCCGAGGGGACCCACGTCTTCGCCCGGGTCTCGCCCGAACAAAAGCTACGCCTTGTCAAGGCGTTGCAAAGCCTCGGCCATGTCTGCGCCATGACCGGCGACGGCGTCAACGACGCCCCGGCCCTCAAGCAGGCCGACATCGGCGTGGCCATGGGCCTGGGCGGCACGGAAGCGGCCAAGGAGGCCGCCGACATGGTGCTGGCCGACGACAACTTCGCCACCATCGAGGCCGCCGTGGAAGAAGGGCGCGGCGTCTTTGACAATCTCTCGAAATTCATCGTCTGGACCCTGCCCACCAACCTGGGCGAGGGGCTGGTCATCCTGGCCGCCGTGCTGCTGGGCGTGGACCTGCCCATTTCCCCGGTGCAGATCCTGTGGATCAACATGACCACGGCCGGCAGCCTGGGGCTCATGCTGGCCTTCGAGCCCCGGGAGCCGGGCATCATGGAGCGCGCCCCGCGCGATCCGCGCCGGCCCATCCTCGACGGGTTGCTCATCCGCCGCGTGCTCCTCGTCGGCGGCGTGCTCCTCCTGGCCGCCTTCGGGCTCTACGAGTGGGAGCTGGCCGCCGGAGCCAGCCGGGAAGCGGCCCGCACCGTGGCCGTCAACGTGTTCGTGGCCATGGAGGCGCTGTATCTCTTCAACTGCCGCTCGCTCACCCGCCCGGCCCTGTCCATGCCGCTGTCGGGCAACCGCTGGGTGCTGGCCGGCGTGGCCCTGGCCGTGGTGCTCCAGGCCTTTTTTACCTACGTGCCCTTCATGCAACGCCTGTTCGGCTCGGCCCCCATCGGCGCGGCCAGTTGGCTGCGCATCCTGGCCGCCGCCGCGGCCGGCTTTGCCCTGGTGGAGTTCCAGAAATACCTGGAAGCCAGGCAGCAGGCGGCTTCCCCGGTTGCTTGAGCCGGGGGGGCGTGTTACGGATCAAACCGTGGCAGCGACCGTGTTTTCCATGATGCGCCCGAAGCGTTTTCCAAAGGGTCTGGTCGGACTTGTTCTGACCCTGGTCCTCGTCGCCGGCCTGGCTGTCCCGGCCGGGGCGGCCACCCGCGTGGAACAGGCCAAGGTCCCGCCCGGACTGGCCTATGTCGTGCGCTACGAAGGCCAGCTCGATCCCGAACTCCTCGACCTGCTGCATCAGGTCTCCAAGGCCGAGGCCCTGCGCGACACGCCGCCGGACTCGGCCCTGCTCCTGGAACGCCGGGCCGAGGAGGACAAGGCCGCCTTCGCCAAGGTGTTCCAGTCGCGCGGCCGTTTCGCCGCCACCGTCGCCGTCTCCCTGGACAGCGCCGCCACGCCGGCCGTGCTCACCTACGCCATCGATCCCGGGCCGCAGTTCGACCTGCGCTCGGTGGTCCTCAAAACCCCGGACGTCGGCGACGCCTCGGCCCTGCCCACGGCCGAACGCCTGGGGCTGGCCGTGCCCTCGCCCTTTGCCGCCAAGGCCATCCTCGACGCCGAGGCCAAAATCACCGAACTCCTTCGCGATGACGCCCATCCCGACGTCAAGGTGGACAACCGGCAAGTGACGGCCAACTTCGCCGACCACGCCGTGTCCGTGGTCTGGACCGTCTCCCCCGGCCCCAAGGCGACCTTTGGCCCGACCACGTTTTCCGGCCTGACCACGGTCAAGGAAAACTATCTGGCCGGCATGATCCCCTGGCGGCAGGGCCAGCCCTACGACGCCAAGAACGTGGAAACCTACCGCCACGCCTTAAACGCCACCGGGCTTTTCGCCGCCGTGCAGGTGGAGACCGGGGCCGTGGACCCGGCGACCAAACAGGCCCCCATCAAGGTGTCCCTGACCGAACGCAAACACCGCACCATCAAGGGCGGCGTGGACTACAAGACCGACGAAGGCCCCGGAGCCAACATCGGCTGGGAAAACCGCAACCTGTTCGGCGGCGGCGAAAAGATCACCGTGGCCGGCAGCGCCTCGGGCATCGAACAATTCGCCGAGGCCGCCTTTGAAAAGCCCGATGCGCTCACGCCCAAGGACCTGTTCAAGGCCAAGGCCCGGGTCGCCAACGAAGACAAGAAGGCCTACAAGGGCCAAAACGCCACGGCCACGGCCTCGCTGCGCCGCCAGTTCACCGACTCGGTCTCCGGCGGCGTGGGCCTGGGCTACCGGGCCTCGCGCATTGAGGAAGACCAGTCCCGCCCCTGGGAGTCCGAAGCCCGCTACGGCTTCGTTTTCCTGCCCGTGGAGCTCGGCTACGACGGCCGCGACGACGTGCTGGACCCGCAAAAAGGCCTGCTCGCCACCACCTCCCTGGCCCCCTACTGGGGGACCTTGAGCGGCAAGGACAACTTCCTGCGTCCGGAATTCACCCTGGCCCACTATCTCAAGATCCTGGACAAGCCCGGACTGGTCCTGGCCACCCGGGCCGTGGGCGGAGCCAACATCGGCACGGACAGCGAAAACGTCACCCCGGACCTGCGCTGGTATGCCGGCGGCAGCGGCTCCATCCGGGGCTATTCCTACCAGAGCGTAGGCCCCATGCGCGGCAAGACGCCCGTGGGCGGCGCGTCGCTTTTCACCTTCTCCACCGAACTGCGCTGGCGCGTCACCGAACTCGTCGGCATCGTGCCTTTCCTCGACGGGGGCACGGCCTTCGGCAAGGCCCTGCCGCCCTACGACCAACCCATCATGCTCGGCGCGGGCCTGGGCCTGCGGGTCTACACCCCGGTCGGCCCCATCCGCGTGGATGTGGCCACGCCGCTGGCCCGCCGCCAGGACATCGACGACATCGCCCAGTTCTATTGCAGCATCGGGCAGTCATTTTAGTAACGACAAAAAAGAAGAAGATGCCTCCGGCGGGGGGGGGGGGGGGGGGGGGGGGGGGGGGGGGGGGGGGGGGGGGGGGGGGGGGGGGGGGGGGGGGGGGGGGGGGGGGGGGGGGGGGGGGGGGGGGGGGGGGGGGGGGGG
>JAEZMB010000323.1 GCA_023435825.1 Pseudomonadota bacterium
CCCCCCCCCCCCCCCCCCCCCCCCCCCCCCCCCCCCCCCCCCCCCCCCCCCCCCCCCCCCCCCCCCCCCCCCCCCCCCCCCCCCCCCCCCCCCCCCCCCCCCCCCCCCCCCGCCGGAGGCCTCCCCCTCTTTTTCACCTCACCTCACCTCGCCTCACCCCGGCAGAACGCAGGCTTCCATGGCGTGGCGGGCCAGGCCGGCTCCGGCGCGTTCGTACATGTTGAACACGGCGCACACCCCCAGGGCGGCCAGTTCCTCGACTTCCTCGGGGTAGCGGGCCACGGCGGCCACGTGGCCGGTGAAGCCCAGGTTTCGCAGCTGGCGGGCGGCGAACATGTTGCCGTTATGGTTGGGCATGGCCAGGATGACCATTTCGCAGGCGTGGCCGTTGCGCAGTTTGAGCCAGAATTCGGTGTCGCAGGCGTCGCCCACGATGACGTTGCGCCCTTGTTCCCGGTTGCGGTCGGCCCGGGCCGGCACGTGTTCCACGCCCAGGACCGAATCGCCGTAGGTCTGGCGCAGCTCGTCGTAGGCCCCCATGCCGATGCGGCCCATGCCCAGGATGACGGCCCGGGTGGTGCCGAGGTCGATGGCGACTTCGTGGGGATGGGGTTTTCGGGGTTCGAAGCGGCGCAGCCAGCCGACCATGGCCCGGTAGACGGCCTCGGACCGGGCGGAAAGCGGCGCGCCGATAAGGAAGCTCAGGCTCACGGCCATGGCGATGACCAAGAGCCAGTCCGGGGACAGCGCGCCCTTGCGGGAGGCGATGGCCGCGACGATGAGGCCGAATTCCGAATAGTTGGTCAGGGTCAGGGCGGTAAAGAGGCTGGTGCGCGGCCGCAGGCCGAAGCGGCTGACGACCAGATGGTAGATGCCGGTCTTAAACGGCAGCAGCAGGCACAGGAACAGGGCGGCGGCCAGCATTTCGCCGTTTGGCAGGCCCTTCATGCCCACGGACAGGAAAAAGCCCACCAGCATGAGTTCCTTGAAGCCGAAAAGCGCCTTGGACAGTTCCGAGGCCCGGGGATGGCCGGCCACCAGAACGCCCATGACCAGCGCGCCGAGGTCGGGTTTGAGGTGGACGAGGTTGAAGCCTTCCGCGCCCACGCCCAGGGCGTAGAACAGGCCGCACAGGATAAAGAGCTCGCCCCGTCCGGATTTGTCCATGAGCCAGAAAAACACTGGCCGCAAAAAGGGCAGGGCCAGCACGGCCACGGCCCAGACGCTCGGGATCTTGCCTTCGGAGATGGCCAGATAGAGCACGGCGAAAAGGTCCTGCATGATGAGGATGCCGATGGCCACCACGCCGTAGAAGGCCGACATGTCGCCTTTTTCTTCCAGGGCCTTGACCGCGAAGACGGTGCTCGAAAACGACAGGGCAAAGCCGAGCATGAGCAGGATGGGCCAGTCCAGGGCGAAAAGCGGGCTGACGCCGAGCTGCTTGACGGCCAGGAGCATGGCGAAGGTGAAGCCTGTGGACAGGAGCATCTGGGCGGTGGAGCTGGCCCAGATGATGGGCTTGAGCAGTCCCCGGACGTCGAGTTTGAGGCCGATGGAGAACAGCAGCAAGGTGATGCCGAGGTCGGCCGCCGCGTCGAGTCCGGGCGGGCGGGTCAGGCCCAGGAAATTGTAGGCGAATCCGGCGGCCAGGAACCCGACCATGGGCGGCAGCCCGATCCGGGACAGGACCATGCCGAAGGCGAAGGCGAAGCTTACGAGAATGACCAGCATCCGATACGTCCCCGTGTGTTGCGGTTGCGGCGGCGTGTGCGACGGGGCCGGGCCGGCCCTGGCTGTGAGGCGCGCCATGGCGAAAGAGGGCTTTTCTTTCTTTTTTGAAAGGAAAGATCAACCCCCGAGATGTTGCAACCGGCATGCGCCCTGGCCCGACCACGGTCGGCCCTGGCTCTAACATCCGATCAACCTTGACCTTTCGACGCCTGGCCGCTACCTGTGGCCATGGCGCGCCTCGTCGGCGCGCCCCTGCGCGACGGTGCACGGCCCTGGCCGCGCCGTCCGCGCTCCTGGAGACGCCCATGCCAGCCCCTTCGCCCAAACGCCCGCCCGGACGCCCCCGCAGCGACGCCGCCAGGCAGGCCATCCTCGAAGCCGCCGACAGCTTGCTGGCCGAGGTGGGCTTTGCCGGGCTGACCATGGAGGGCATCGCCGCCCGGGCCGGGGTGGGCAAGGCCACGGTCTACCGCTGGTGGCCGAGCAAGGGCGCGGTGGCCATGGAGGCCTTCCTGGCCGGGCTGACCCCCCGCATCGCCTATCCCCACACGGATTGCGCCGTGGACGACGTCGTGACCCAGATGCTGCGCCTGGCCGAGGCTTACCGTGGGGCGGGGGGCCGGGTGGTGTGCGAGCTCATTGCCTTGGGCCAGGCCGATCCCGAGGCCATGGCCGTTTTTCTGGACGGTTACCTGCTGCCGCGTCGCGAGGCGGGCAAGGACGTGCTGCGCCGGGGCGTGGCCGCCGGCCAGATTCGCGCCGACGCCGATCTCGACGCCATGGTCGATGCGCTCTATGCCCCGATTTTCCTGCGCATTCTCCTGCGCCACCAGCCTCTTGACGACGCCTTCATCCGCCACGTCGCCGATCTCGTCTTTTCCGGCCTGCGGCCGCGTTGAACCCGGTCGCGGCCGGCCTCTCGCGGGCGCGCCCAGGAGCTTTCCCCTGGGGCTTCTTGCGTTTTCCGAGTCCTGCGCGCGGTGTTGCGCCTGCGGGCCTGGGCTGGCGTCAGGCGCGCCGCCATAAACCGCGCTTGCCTGGGCGGCCATGGCCGCTTTCCGGGCCGTCGGCCATGGCCTGCGGCAGGATTTCCGGCGGGCCAGTACTGGTGTTCACTTCATTTGTTGCGTGAATACGGCAGGATAAAAGCCAGACGCGGCCCCTTTTTGAAAGAGTCCTTGACGGGCCGGAAAATCAGATTATATACGATACGTATCGTATCGAAAACAAACGCAGGAGCATCGTCATGCAAGACACCGTTCAAATACGCCTTGGCGAGGAAACGGCCCCGGAACTGGGGCGGGGAACCATCGCCCTTATGGCCGGCGCGGCCGGCCTGTCCGTGGCCAGCCTCTACTACAACCAGCCCATGCTGGGCATCCTGGCCGGGGAATTCGCGGCCGAGCCGGCCTCGGTGTCCTGGGTGGCCGTGCTGACCCAGTTCGGCTACGCCCTGGGACTTATTGCCCTGGCTCCGCTGGGGGACCGGTTTGAGCGGCGGGGGCTTATCGCCCTGACCTTTGCCGGCCTGGCCCTGGCCCTTTTCGGGGCGGCCCTGGCTCCGGGCCTGGGGACCATGCTGGCGGCCAGCCTGCTCGTCGGAGTTCTGGCCACCGTGGCCCAGCAGGTGGTGCCCATGGCCGCCCATCTGGCCGGCGAGTCGCGCCGGGGAAGCGTGGTCGGCACGGTCATGGCCGGCCTTTTGACCGGCATCCTGCTGTCGCGCACGGTCAGCGGCCTGGTGGCCGCCTATGCCGACTGGCGCGACGTCTACGCCGGGGCCGCCCTGGCCGCCCTGGCCGCCAGCCTCGTGCTGGTGGCCAGGCTGCCTCGGGTGGAGCCGACCACGACCCTGTCCTATGGCCGCATTCTGCTGTCCCTGGCCGGGCTTTTTCGCCGCCACGCCGCGCTGCGCCGGGCCGGGATGGTCCAGGCCCTGCTCTTTGCCGGGTTCGTGGCCTTCTGGGCCGAGCTGGCCTTTTATCTGGAGCGGCCGCCCTTTTCCCAGGGCAGCGCCATGGCCGGGCTGCTCGGGCTGGTCGGGGCGGTGGGCGTGGTGGCCGCGCCCCTGGTCGGGCGGCTGGCCGATCGGGGCGGCAAGGGCCGGCTGGTGACGCTGGGGGCCGGGGCGCTTGCGGCCGGATTCGCCGTGATGGGGCTTTTTCCGGGCTCCTGGATCGGGCTTGTGGCCGGCATCGTGCTGGTGGACGTGGGCCTGCAATCGGCCCTGGTGGCCAACCAGGCCCGCATCTACGGCCTGGACCCGGCCGCCCGCAGCCGGATCAACACGGTGTTCATGGCCGTCATGTTCCTGGGCGGCGGACTGGGCTCGGCCCTGGGGGCGCAAGCCTTTGCCGCCCTGGGCTGGACCGGCGTGTGGGGGCTTGGCCTGGGCTGCGGCCTGGCCGCCCTGGCCGTGGAGGTCCTGGGGCGCGGCCGGCGCGCGGCCTAGCGCCTAGTTCTCTGGAAGGCAAGGGGTTTCGTCCGTTGTCCACGAAACGCCTCCGACGTTTTCGTGGACGCGGCACGAGGCTCGGGTCGCGCGGGGCGGCCCAGGGATCAGGCGACGTGGTCCGTCGTGTCCCAGGGCGGCCCCTGGCCGGCGTCGGGGTCGGCCTCGGGATCGGCCCAGGCCTCGACGCCCTGGCGGGGGAAGTCGTCCAGGTGGGTGGAAAAGGCCGTGTCCAGAAAGGCCTCCACCCATTGGAAGATGTCGTGGCGGCGGATGATGGCCCGAATGGCCCGCATCCGCCGTCGCCGTTGGCGAACGAGCGGACGTGCCGTTCATAGACAATGGTTTCCTTGTACCACATGCGGTTCCTTGCGGGGCTGCGCCGCCTGCCGCCGGGACGTCGTCGGCCGCCCTTGGCTGGCGGCGGCTGTCCGGGGCGGGCGCGGTTGGCGAAACGCCCCGTCGGGCCGCTTGGGGCCGGGCCGAGGCGGGCGCGCCGAGGCGAGGAAGGTTGTTCTTCGCCGGAAATTGGACGACAGTGGAGGTCCGGGCAAGGCGGCTGCCTTGAAACGTCGGCGCGCCGGGGATGGCAGTTTGAACCATAGGACGGCGTGCGCGCGGCCGCCATGATATTGGGGAGGGAAAAATCTCATGCCTCACGGCATCACCGAGGTCATCGCCCAGATGGTGCAGGAGTCGGACCGGCCGGCCAAGGCCCTGGCCAGGGAACTGGGCAAGCCCTATTCCACGTTCATGCGGGAACTCAGCGGCACCGACAGCGGGGCCAAGTTTGGCGTGGAGCAGTTGCTGCCGCTCATGCAGGCCTGCGATTCGGTCCTGCCGCTGCGCTATCTGGCCGCGCGCATGGGCTGCCGGGTGGCGGCCCTGGAAAACGGCGCGCCGGGAAAGGCCTCGCTGCACGAGGAATTGCTTGATTCCTACGACGCCATGACCCGCTACCACCGGGCCATCCGGGACGAGGAACCCCTGGAGCGGGTGGCCGAGCTGCGCGAACGGGTCATCGGCCAGGTGCAGGAAGATTTCCAGGCCTACCGGCGCAAGAAGACGGGGGAGGCGAGCTAGGCCGCGCCCACGAAAAAGCCCCCGGGCATGGGCCGGGGGCTTTTGTATCGCCTGTCGGGAAAGGGTTATTGCCCGGGCGAGCGGCCGGGCGACTGGGACACGCCGTCGTCGTAGGGCGAATAGCCCTTGGGCGCGGGCTTGCCCGGCAGGGAGACGCCCTTGGTCAGCTTGTCCTTGTCATAGAGCCGGGTCAGGGCGTCGATGTCCAGGCTGTCGGCTTCCAGGAGCCGGGCCGCCGGGCCGGCCTGTTCGGTGGAGTAGTAGCCGAGCTTGAGCGAACCCGTGGCCTGGTTGGACTTGAGCTTGATCTTGGTCTTGCCGGCGCGCCAGCGCAGGGTTTCCACGCCGTCCTGCGTCGATACGGACGGTTTGCCGTGGCGGGCCGAAAGTTCCTTGACCATGGCGTCGCGGCTGGTCAGGCCGTCCAGGCGGACATAGGCGGCGAAAAGCCGGCCCCCGGCGAAGCCGTAGATGACCACCGGGGCCTGGCCGCCGATGCGGTAGCTTTCCTTGAGGTTGACGGCGTAGGTCGCGTCGCCGTCGGACTTGAGAATCATGAACGCCGGAAGCGACGTCAACGGCGTGCCGAACGCCGTTGACGAAAATCCGTCAGCCTTGCCGGCCAGGGCCTTGCCCCCGGCCAACATGCACATTGCCAGAACCATCAGGACGATCCAACCGCGCATATCCCCTCCTTGCCGTGTCGTGGGGCACCGTATCGTTACCCGGGCGACCAGCGCAAGACGGTTCGTCATACTATTCGTCGCGCCAAGGCCGCGCCGCAGTCCGCCTCACGCGCCGTTGGTTCTTGTGGCCTTTCTCTTGCGGCGGATGGATCAACCCGTCTCCCTGCGTCACGTTCCCGGTTGCCCATTGCTCGTCCGAGCCGGACGCCCCAGGAACCAGGTGGCCGCGGCGGCCAAGACCATCAGTCCGGCGATGCAGGCGAAGGCCTCGCCAAAGCCCCCGGTGCGGGCCTTGACGAAACCCATGATGGACGGCCCGGCAAAGCCGCCGAGATTGCCCAGGGAATTGATGACCGCGATGCCGGCGGCGGCGGCCTGGCCGGTGAGGAAGGCCGTGGTCAGGCCCCAGAACGGGGCCAGCGCCCCCCAGATGCCCATGGCGGCCAACGACGCCCCGGCCAGGGAGGCGGCCAGCCCGTCGGCCCAGGCCATGACGGCCATGCCGCCAAGACACAGCCCCAGCGATCCCAGTACATGCCAGCGCCGTTCGCCCAGCCGGTCCGAGCTGGCCCCGATGGCCGTCATGCCGATCATGGCGAAGGCATAGGCCACCATGACCAGCAGGCTCACGTGCATGGTCCGCTCCGGCCCGTCCGGCAGCGCCCCGGCCAGGATCTGGGGCAGCCACATGACCAGGCCGTACATGGCCACCACCACGCAGAAATAGACGAACCCGGCCAGCCACACCGGGCGGCTTACAAGCCCCTGGCGCAGGTGGGCGGGATGCAGGGCGGCGATTTCCCGGCGTTCGGCCTCGATGGCCGCCGTCAGGACGGCCGCTTCCCCGGGCTCCAGCCAGGCGGCTTGCCCCGGCGTCTCGGGCAGGCGGCGGTAGAGCACCACGCCAAGCACGATGGCCGGCAGCCCCTCCAGCAGGAACAGCCACTGCCAGCCGGCCAGGCCGTAGGTCTGGTGCAGGCTCATGATCCAGCCGGAAAGCGGGCTGCCGACCAGTCCGGCCAGGGGAGTGGCGGTCATGAACAGGGCCACGGCCCTGGCCCGGTGGCTCAGAGGGAACCAGCCCGTGAGGTAGTAGATGATGCCCGGGAAAAACCCGGCCTCGGCCACGCCCAGGACAAAGCGCAGGGCAATAAAACTCGTGGGGCCGGAAGCGGCGGCCAGGGCCACGGTGGCCAGCCCCCAGCTGACCATGATGCGGGCCAGCCAGACCCGCGCCCCGACCCGGGCCAGGATCAGGTTGCTGGGCACCTCGAAGAGCACATAGCCCACGAAAAAGATGCCGGCCCCCAGGCCGTAGGCGGCCTGGGACAGGCCCAGGTCGGCGTTCATGGTCAGGGCGGCGAAACTCACGTTGATGCGGTCGAGGTAGGAGACCACGTACAAAAGCCCCAGAAAGGGCAGCAGCCGCCAGCGGGCCTTGGCCACGGCGGCGGTGAGGCGGGGGTCGGACACGGCGGCCTCCTTGGCGGGGGATGCGAAACGGCGGCCAGGAAAACAGACCGGCCGTTTTGGCGGCACCTTGTCCCGTCCCGGCGGTCGGGTCAACCGGACCGGGCGGGCTGGAGGGATCGGACCGGGCTGTCGGTGGAAAAGAGCTGGTCTGCGGTGTGGTCCTGAACGATTTGTGCTTTGGTCCTTGCATCTTGTAATAATTTGTTTCACAGATTATTGCCTGGACAGTGGCCGACTTGGCCGTCCGTGGAACGCTGCTCAAATTCCAGACAAAGGGTGTGCTATGAGTCTGAAATTCAAGTTCATACTTCCAGCATTTTTGTTGATCCTGCTGGGAATGTCCGTCACGACATGGATAACCTATCAGCGCAGTACGGCATCCTTGACGAGCGTGGCGCTTGAAAAAGCGCAAGTGACGGTCAGTGGTCTCTTGTCGTCCGTGGAGCTGTGGGTGGACGGCGCGAAAAATGAGATCGTCACGCTGTCCAAGACGGACATTACGGCCCAATCGCTGGCCGCAGACGCTTCCAAGGCAACGCTTAAAGAAGCCATGGAGTTGTTCGCGGACGCCGCTTCGCGGCATCCGGCCTTTGACAGCATCTTGCTGCTCAATGAGAAAGGCAGCGTCGTCGCGACGACAAACCAGAATCTTGCCGGGGCCGATCTGTCGGGCCGGGAGTATTTTCAAAAGGCCCTGGCCGGCCAGGTCTTCGTGTCCAAGCCGCTTTTCAGCAAGGACTCGGGCGAGGCGGTCTTCGTGATTTCCGCGCCGGTGCGCCAGGGCGGCCGTGTGGTCGGCGTGCTTGCCTCGGGCGTCAAGATCACGCGCTTTACCGAGCAATTCTTGAAACCGCTGGAGACCCCGGCCAGCTACGCGTTCATCATCGCTCCCGACGGCCTGGCCCTGGCCCATCCCGAGACCAAGCTCATCGGCAAGTACAACGTGTTTACCGAAGCGGACTATGGCCCGCGCATGGCTTCCATGCAAAAGGGCCTGCTGGATACGGTTTCCCTTGGCGTGGAGAAGCTCGTGATGTTCGAGCGCTGCGCCGCCACCGGCTGGGTCGTGGGGATGACCATCAACAAGGCGGTGGCCTTTGGCGGCGCTCGGGAGCTGGGGCTGCTGATCCTGGGCCTTTCCGCCGGCCAGGCCGTGTTGATTTTGGCCGGGCTGTGGCTGATCCTGTCGTTTAGCGTGCTGAAGCCCCTGGGAACCCTCGTCGGCGCGGCCGGCCGCATTGCCGACGGCGACCTGGATACCCGGCTGGACGCCGACCGGACCGACGAGATCGGCGGGTTGCAACGGGCCATGAGCCGCATGGTGGCCACGCTCAAGACCAAGATCGGCGAGGCCGAGGAGCAGGGACGCCAGGCCCTGGCCGCCTCGGACAAGGCCCGGGAGGCCACGGCCGAGGCCGACAAGGCCCGGCAGGCCGCCGAGGCCGCCCGGGAAGAAGGGATGCTCCAGGCCGCCGCCCAGCTCGAAGACATTGTCGCGGCCATCACCGCCGCCGCCGAGGCCGTGTCCGGCCAGATCGGCCAGTCGAGCCGGGGTTCCCAGGAACAGTCGGCCCGGGTGGGCGAGACGGCCACGGCCATGGAAGAAATGAACGCCACGGTCATGGAAGTGGCCAGAAGCGCCGGCCAAGCCGCGACCACGGCCGACAACGCCCGGAACAAGGCCGACGAGGGCTCGCGCGTGGTGGAGCGGGTCATTGACGCGATCAAGGAGGTCCAGGCCAAGGCCCAGGAACTCAAGGAGGACATGACGCGCCTGGGGCAGCAGGCCCAGGGCATTGGCCAGGTGCTGGACGTCATTTCCGACATCGCCGACCAGACCAACCTGCTGGCCCTTAACGCCGCCATCGAGGCGGCCCGGGCCGGCGAGGCCGGGCGCGGCTTTGCCGTGGTGGCCGACGAGGTCCGCAAGCTGGCCGAAAAGACCATGCACGCCACCAAGGAAGTGGGCGAGGCCATCGCCGGCATCCAGCAGGGCACGCGCCAGAACGTGGACAACGTCGAGCAGGCCGGACGGCGCATCGACGAGGCAACGAGCCTGGCCGGAAAGTCCGGCGAAGCCCTGGCCGCCATCGTGACCCTGGTCGCTGAAACCACGGATCAGGTCCGCTCCATCGCCACGGCCGCCGAGCAGCAGTCGGCCACCACCGAGGAAATCAACCGCAGCGTGACCGACATCAGCCGCATTGCCGGCGAGACGGCCATGGCCCTGGAGCGCTCCGACGGCGAATTGTCCGGGCTGGCCGACCAGACGCGGATGCTGCGCGGCCTTATCGACAACATGCAGGGCGGCACGGCCAAGGCCCTGCCGTCCGGCGCGTCCGGCCGCAAGGCGCTTTCGAGCCGGACGCGCTAAGCGGCCCCGGACATTGCCCCGAAAAAACGCCCCCCGACGGTCAGCCGTCGGGGGGCGTTTTCGTGGGCTTTAGCCCGGAAATCACTTCGAGGTGTGGGCAAAAACGCCGTCCCAGCCCTCCGGCGGCGGGTCCTCGGCCAGGGCGGCGCAGCGTTCGGCAAACACGCCAAAAGCCTTCCACTCGTACTGTCCGGCTAGGGCGGCAAAGGCCTCGGCCGCCTCGGCGAAGCGGCCGGCGGCATAAAGGGCCCGGGCCGCGTCGAAGGCGGCCAGTTCCTCCCGGCGGCGCTCGGCCTCGGCCGCGGCAAAGACGGCAAAAAGGTCCACGGCCTCGTCCTTGCCCTTGACCCGCACCCGGTCCACCGCCACGAAGGCCGCGATCCCGGCCAAGGCAGGAGCGTCCTTGGCTTCCTGGTGGAGTTCCCCGGAAACCAGCACCCGCACGTCGTAGTACTTGGTCAGTCCTTCCAGGCGCGAGGCCAGGTTCACGGTGTCGCCGATGACGGTGTAGTCGAAAAGATCCTCGGAACCGAAGTTGCCGACCCGGGCCAAGCCCCGGTGCAGGCCCACGCCCGAGGCGATGGTGAGGCCGTAGTCGCGGCGAAAGACGGTGTTGAGGGCGTCCAGGCGCTGCCCCATCTCCAGGGCGGCGGCCACGGCCTGGGCCGGGTGGTCGGGCACGCTGACCGGGGCGTTCCAGAAGGCCATGAGCGCGTCGCCGATGAACTTGTCCATGGTGCCCAGGCGTTCCATGATGATGCGGGTCAGCGGCGTGAAGTAGCGGTTGAGCAACTCCGAGACCTGGGTCGGGGTCAGGCGTTCGGACAGGGAGGTGAAGCCGCGCACGTCGGAAAAAAGCACGGTGACGTCGCGCTCCTCGCCGGTCAGGCGCAGGTCCTTGGGCCGGGCCACGATGCGGGCCACCACGGCCGGGGCCACGTAGCGGGAAAACGCCCCGTGCAGGAAGCGCTTTTGGCGCTCCTCGCGCCAGAACTTGAGAAAGGTGAGCAGGGTGAAATTGAGGATGAGGACCAGCAGGGGAAACAGCGGCGACACGTACAGGCCGGTGCGGCCAAGCAGCTCCGCCGCGCCGTACCAGCCGCCGGCCCCCAGGGCGGCGAAGGGGAGCAGCAGGGTCGCGGCCGGGGCGAAGGTCAACAGCGCGGCCGAGACCAGCCCCATGACCGCCGTGGCCGAAAGTTCCACGGCCACGGCCCAGTCCGGCTGGGACAGGAAGTCGCCTGAGGCGATCATGTCGGCGATGGTGGCGTGGACCTCGACCCCGGGCATGGCCCGGTCCATGGGCGTGGCCCGCAGGTCGCGCAGGGCGGCGGCCGAGGCCCCGACAAAGGCGATGCGGCCCTTGAGGGCTTCGGGATCGACGCGCCCGGCCAGGACGTCGGCGGCGCTTAGGTGGGGAAACGTGCCGCCCGGCCCCCGGTAGTTGACCAGCACCCGGCCGCCGGCATCCAGGGGGATGACCCGCCGGCCCAGGGTTTCGCTGGCCAAGGTCATGGATTCGATGCCGCCCGAGGTGACGCGCAGCACGGCGTTTTTCACGCCATAAGCCTCCATGACCGTGGCCAGGGCCAGGCTCGAGGTCAGCCGGCCCAGGTGCTCCAGCACCAGGGGGCTGCGGCGCACGATGTTGTCGCGGTCGGGCAGGGTGTTGATGAACCCGGCGGCCGGGGCGGCCTTGGCCAGCACGGGCAGCGGACAGACCATGCGCCGGGATTCCGGCAGACAGGCGTCGAGCGGCATGGCATCCGGGGTCTTGGCCATGGACAGCCGGGCCGGCGGCAGGGGACAGGCCGTTTCGGAGGCCTGGCCGGCCGGGCCGCCGACATGCCCGGGCTGGCCGAAATCCTGGTAGTAGCCCAGGACAAAAGGCCCCGAGCGCAGCATGTCGGCCAGCACCCGGTCATAGTCGCTTAACGCGTCGGGCAGGCCTGTGACGGCCGCCTCCACGCGCAGGTCGCGTCGCAGCTGGCCGATGACGGCGCTGGGGCTGGCCCGGTCGGGTTCGGCAAAGACGATGTCCATGCCCACGGCGGCGATGCCGGCGTTGCGCAGCCGCCCCAGCAGCAAGGCCACCCGGTAGCGGGGCCAGGGCCATTGGCCGTGCTCGGCCAGGCTGGCTTCGTCGATGTCCACGACGATGGGCAGGCCGCTGCGGACCGTTTGCCGCTCCCGGGTGAGCATGGCGTCGTAGAGCTTGCCGTCCTGGAATTCCAGCCAGGCCGGCCGGGCCAGGTACAGGCCGATGACGGCGGCGGTCACGACCAGGCCGGCCAGCAGCAGCTCGGCCCGGGAGCCCAGGGCGCGCCAGACCCCGGCGATTACGCCCAGGGGTCTGGCGGCCAGGGATGCCAAGGTCATGCCGCCGGTATTTTTCGCCATGCGCTCGGCCTATTGGGCCGGGGTCTGGCCCAGGGGCACGTCCAGGGACATGGCCTTGCTCTTGGAGCCGGAGTTGCGGATCATGCTGCCGGCGGGCTGGTCGGCCAGATCGTCCACGGGCGAACCCCGGCCGATGACCTCGATGATGTTCTGGCCCTTGTAGATGAGCAGGTTGCCGAGGATGTCGTGGACCTTCCGGGCGTCGATCTCCAGCTTGACGAAGGCGTTGCCGCTCTGGTCCCAACCCCAGCCCCGGTGGGGGGCGTTGAGTTCGATGTCCGGGATGTAGGCTCCGAAGATGGCGGCGCAGACCTTGGACCGGTTGACGTCCTTGGTGAGCACGAAGTTTTCGGCGGAACTCGCGCTGTAGATCTTCTCGCCGATCATGACCTGGGCCAGCTCGTCATAGGCGTTGATCTGGGCGGCGCGCAGGGCCATCAGCGCCGGCCGGGCCGCCTCGGTGGTGGTGCCAAAGCCGAAGCTCTCCACCCGCACGCCCTTGAAGCGGTGCAGCTCGCCCAGGACGTTGACGATGTCGCCCAGTTCGATATGGCCGAAGGCCAGGGCGATGTCCTTGTCCTTGTCGTAGATCATCTTGTCCACGATAACGCCCTTCATCACCGCGGCGGCCTTGGTGTCCTCGCGCAGGTTCGGGTCCTCGGTGAGGCCGAACTTGCCCTCGCTTTTGACCTTGAAGCCGATGACCGACTCCATGAGTTTGCGCTTGAGGTCCTGGGTGGCCATCTTCTCGGACATGAGCTGCCGGTTGCCGGCGGCCAGGGCCACGCCGGCCATGAGCAGGAGCAGAACGGGAAGGAAATAAACAGTCTTTCGCATGGCGGACTCCTTGTCGTGTGCGGGACGGCCGGGGCGTTCCCTGGTCGGGCGTCCTTGCCAGGCCTGGCGGCGCCTCCCGGCGGTTTGCCGGCTCGCGGCGCGCTTGCGCCGGCCGGGCCGTCTCCTTGCCTGTACGAAAGCAAGAGACATGCCTGTTTGTCGTTGAAGCGCGGCGGGCGGCCGCGCCGGATCACCAGCCCAGGGCCTTAAGCACCTTGTCCATGAGCGAGGGCTCTTCCTCGGCGGGAACGGCGGGCTGCGGTCCGGTCTTGCCGGCCGCGCCGGGGTCAACGGCCGGCCCGCCTTCGGCCGGGGGGACGAGCTTGCCGTCCTTGACGGTCAGCGTGCCCTGGACCGTGGCGCCCATGGGCACGTCGAGCTTTTGCAGTTGCACGGACAGGCCCGGGTCGCGGGGGGCGAAGGCGGCGTCCATGGCCTGGTTGGCCGCCGGGCCTTCCAGGCGTTTGCCCGCCGCCTGGCCGGCCGGAACCACGCTCACCTCGTCCACGGCCAGGAGCAGCCCGCCTGGGGCGGCCGGGTCGGGCTTGACCCGGGCGGTGTAGCGCACGGTCCCGTTCTGGGGCAGGCGCTGCTGGTTGGCCAGATGATCGGCGATTTTCTGGGAAAGTTCCTGCCGCCGGGCCTTCCAGGCTTCCATGAGGGCGTCGTTGCCGGCCTGGGCCGGCAGGGTCGCCAGGATCGCCATGGCGGCCATGAGCAGGCCGGCGAGGCTCGGGCCGAAGCGCGAAGGCATGGGAAACTCCTTGCGTTGGCGAAGGCTGGTTGGCGTTGGGGGGGGGGGGGGGGGGGGGGGGGGCGCGGGGGGGGGGGGTGGGGGGGGGGGGGGGGGGGGGGGGGGGGGGGGG
>JAEZMB010000327.1 GCA_023435825.1 Pseudomonadota bacterium
CCGCGGCGCGCCCGCTCGGGGACCTCTCCGCGGGGGGCCTGAGGCCCCCAGACCCCCCACATGAAGAAAGGTGTGAGGGGGTAATGGCGGTTGGACGCAGAGGTTCTCTGTCGGTAGGGAAGCCCAAGGCGACCGTCGATGGCGCATGGCCGCCAACGCCGTTGCCTCTGGCGGGGCGGCGGCACTTGCGCTAGGCTGATCACCGACCAGTTGGCATCGGCCCGGCCCGTTCGGCGCGCCCGAGCTTTAATCCCACCTATCGGAGGCTCCATGCGTACCCTTCGCGCTTGTACTTTTGCCTTGGCCCTGAGCCTGGCGGCTGCGGCCCCGGCCTTGGCCAAGAAACAGCAACAGCCCCAGAACATCGACTTCGGGGCCGTCACCTGCAAGGAATTCATCGCCGAGATCGCCGCCGGCGACGAGGAATCGGCCGGCATCATCCTCATGTGGATCGACGGCTACTTGAGCGGCGTGTCCGGAGACGCCGTGCTCAACTGGAAAAATCTGGAAGCGTTCTCCGGCTCCCTCATGGAAGCCTGCGCCAAAAAACCCGGCAAGAAGGTTCTGGATGTGGCCAAGGAAATCGGCATCAACTGATCCGCAACGGCCCATAAACGCGGCGCGGGGACCCTGGCCCCCCGTCGCGCCGGCCCACCGCCCGTGAACGCCCCCGCCGCCTTCCTGCGCCATCTGTTCGCCTCCACCCTGGCCAGGGCCACGGCCCTGGTGGCCGCCATCCTGCTGTTGGCCAGCCTGGGTTTTTATTTCGTCGAACTGCGCGACATCCCCGGCCGGACCCTGTTCGACGCCCTGTGGTGGGCCATGACCACCCTGTCCACCGTGGGCTATGGCGACATCGTGCCGACCACCGTGCCGGGCAGGCTCATCGGCATGGGCATCATGGGCGCGGGCATCGGCATCATGGCCGCCCTGACCGGCAACCTGGCCTCGGCCCTCATTGAACGCCGCAACCGCAAACGCCTGGGGTTACTGCCCGTGAAAACCGCCGGACACAGCATCGTGCTTGGCTGCAACGCCCATGCCCCGGGGCTGATCAAGGCCCTGGCCGCCGCCGCGCCGCTCTTGCGCGGCCCGGCCGTGGTGCTCGTGGCCCCGCTGACCCCCGAAGCCTTCGCCGAAATGGCCGCCGACCTCGGCCTGGATGAACGCCTGTCCTTTTGCCGGGGCAACCCGGCCCAGGAGACCGTCGTGGCCAGGGCCGCCCCGGCCGCCGCCCGGGCCGCCTACATCCTGTCCCAGGACGGGCTGTCGCCCGAGGATGCCGACCAGCAGACGCTTTTGACCGCGCTCACCTTCCGGGGCCTGGCTCCCAAGGTCCAGCTCTACGCCGAGGCCCTGCTCGAAACCAACCGCAAGCATCTGGCCCGGGCCGGCGTGGACGTCACCCTGGTGCGCGGCGACCTCACCGAGCGCGCCCTGGAAACCATGGGCGAACACCCGGCCCTGTGGCATTTTCTCGAACGCCTGCTCGGCACCTCCGGCCACCGGGCCATGCGCGCCCGGGCCATGAGCCACGACGAGAAGGGCCTTCGCTGGTCGGCCCTGGTCGGCCATGCCCTGGCCGCCGGCGACGGCCTGCCCGTGGCCGTTTTCCGCCTGCGCCGCGACATCACCATCAAGGAGCTCCTGGACGCCGACTCGGCCCTGGACCAGTTCATCCTGGAGCTGTTTTCCGCCTACGGCCAGGAAGGCCGCCTGGGCCGCCAGGGGCCGGCCGTGGCCGTCAATCCCGGCGACGGCCTGGATCTGGCCGATTTCGACGGCCTGATCCTGCTCGAAACCCAGGCCCCGCCGGCCAAGGCCCACGCCCCGGCCGGCGACGGAGAACAGCCGTGAACGGCGAGGCCCTGAAAAAAGCCGCCCTGTTCGCCGACCTCACCGACGACGAACGCGACCGGCTCATGCCCGCGTTCACGCCCTTGTCCCTGGCCGCCGGCAAGGCGGTCATTGTCGAGGGCCAGCCCGGGGACGACATGTTTCTGCTCACTTCCGGCCGGGTGCGCGTGAGCAAGGCCATGCTGCTCAAAGGCATCGTCGCCCCGGGCCTGGACGGCTCGGCCGCCGAAAAGACCCTGGTGGAGCTTTCCGACGCCCAAAGTCCCTTTTTCGGCGAAATGGCGCTGCTTGACCGCGACATCCGTTCGGCCACCGTCACCTGCCTCACCGACTGCCGCTTTTTGCGCATCGACCGCGACGCCTTTTTCGCCTGCCTCCAGGCCCATCCGCCACTCGGCGTCAAGCTGCTCACGGCCCTGGCCAAACGTCTGGCCGGGCTTGTGCGCAAAAACAACGTCGAAGTGGTCAAGCTCACCACCGCCCTGGCCCTGGTTTTAAGCCGCCGGGGGGCGGAACGGCGATAAGACGCGCCCCCGCGCTCCTCGCGGGGCTGTCCGGCTAGGCCGGGCCGTAACCCAGGAGAAAACGATGGAGTGTTTGCCGGTGACGTCCAGGGTGGCCATCCCCCTGGACGAAATAACCTTTATCGCCGCCCGCAGCGGCGGCCCCGGCGGCCAGCACGTCAACACCACCAGTTCCAAGGTGACGCTGCTTTTCGACCTCGACGCCTCGCCGAGCCTCACCGAGGCCGACAAGGGGCGTATCCGCGAGGCGCTTGCCGGCCGCATCGGCAAGGACGGCGTGCTGCGCGTGGTCTCCCAGACCAGCCGCAGCCAGTTCGCCAACAAGGAAATCGCCCTGGAGCGCTTCGCCGCGCTGCTGCGCGAGGCCCTGACCCCCCGGCCGCCCCGTCGCAAGACCCGGGCCACCCTGGCCTCGAAGCTGCGCCGCCTGGACGACAAGAAGCGCCAGGGCGAGCGCAAGCGCCAGCGCCGGGACCTCGGCGACTGAACAAGACAAGGCGGCCGGGAGACCACGCCTCCCGGCCGCCAAGACGGCGTCTTGCCGTTGCCTTATTCCAGTTCGCGATTTTGCCGGCGCATTTCCTCGATGAGATGCTTGATGCCGCTGATCTGCCGGGCCAGTTCCTCGATGGCCTCGGCCGACTGGCGCATGGCGTCGGAGGTCGCGGCCGAGATGCGGTTGATGTCCTCCACCGTATGATTGATTTCCTCGCTGGTGGCCGATTGCTCCTCGGAAGCCGTGGCGATGGCCCGCACCTGATCGGCCGCTTCCCGGATCAGGGTCACGATGGCGTCCAGGGACTGGCCCGAACGCTTGGCCAGTTCCGTGGCGTCCTCGATGGCCTCGGCGGCCCGGTCCACGTTGCCGATGTTCTTTTTCGCCCCGGCCTGGATGCCGGCGATGGCCTCGTCCACTTCCTTGGTGGCGGTCATGGTCTTTTCGGCCAGCTTGCGGACCTCGTCGGCCACCACGGCGAAGCCCCGGCCGGCCTCGCCGGCCCGGGCCGCCTCGATGGCGGCGTTGAGGGCCAGCAGGTTGGTCTGGTCGGCAATGTCGGAAATGACGGACAGCACATGGCCGATGCCCACGGCTTGCTGGCCCAGGACGTCCATGTCGGACTTGAGCGCCAGGGCCTGCTCCTTGACCCTGGTGATGCCGGCCACGGCCTCGGCCACCACCCGCGCCCCTTCGCCGGCCCGGGACATGGCCTCTTCCGTGGTCTGGGCAGCCTTGGCGGCATTGCGCGACACCTCGATCACCGTGGCGTTCATCTGCTCCATGGCCGTGGCCGCGCCGTCCAGGCGGGCGGCCTGTTCGCTGGCCCCGTTGCTGGACAGCTCCACCTGGCTGGACAGCTCTTCCGAGGCCGAGGTGACCGCGCCCACGATGCCCGTCAGCTCCTCGGCCGCCTGCATCATGCCCATGGCCTTGGCCCGCCGGGCCTCGCGCGTGGCTTCCTCGGCCACCTCGGTCTGGCGGCGGCAGGCCGCCGCCTCGCGGGCCGCCTCCTCGGACTTGCTGCCGGCCAGGGCGATCTTGGCCTTGAGCGCCACCACCATGGACGCGATGGCTTGCATGACGTCGTGAAGTTCCTTGGCGAACCGGCCCTGGGGTTCGGCATCCAGGTTGCCGTCGGCCACGGCCCGGGCAAAGGCCCGCAGCCGCAGCATGGGGCCGAACATGTCGGCCTGCATCCGCCACAGGGCCAGGGCCACGACCACAGCCAGCACCACGAGCATGGACAGGCCGGATTTCCAGGCCGCCTTGGCCGCCTCCCGCTTGGCCTGGTCCAGGGACATGGTCAGGGCAAAGGCCCCGTGCATCTCGCCCTCGCGCCAGCCCTCCTTGACGCCGCCCACCGGGTCCCGCTCGCCCTTGGGGTCGCCATGGCAATACAGGCATTCGCGGGTCAGCCGGATGGCCTGGAAAAAACGGATGTCATTGGGCGTCTTGACCACGTATTCGTCGAGATTGCGCTCGGCCATCGTCTTCAGGATGGCCGACTCCTCGGGGGTCGGCGCGTTGGCGGGGTCGCGGGGCTGCTCCTTGGGGGCCTTGAAGGCGTACCCCATCTTGACGGCGTTGGCCCGCACCATATTGATGGCCGTGATGACCGGCACCGCCTCTATCAGCTTGTCCTTGGGAATTTGGTCAAAGGGCCGAATCACGCCCTGCTCCAGTTTCTTCGACATTTCCTGCCGGGCAGCGGCGGCCATGTCCACTATTGCCCGCGATTGATGCAGAACAGAATCTTCATAAGATGACTCGATAAATTTCATTTCATTGAAAAACATGACCGCAGCCGTCAACAAAGGACCAAAAATAACAATCAAGAGTGCCCTGGTTCGTATGGTCATGTAGTCACCAGCTTTCCTTTATGACACATGTTGCACTTATCAATTTTTGCAAAATACCACGGAACCTCCAACGGTCAAGGTATTTTTATCCAGATCGCAACGCAAATTCGCAACAATTATAGACTAGCAATCATTGCGAACGACATCGCTGCACCAGACAGCAATTTCCCTGGCCTCCCTGTGCCTTGACGCCCGACCGCGCCCTGGGCTAGGGGAAGCCTGACTTCCGCCAAGGCGGCCTCGTCGCCAAACGCCCGATTCGGAGCACCCCCGCATGTCCTCACTGGAACACAAGCGCCAGAAATCCTCCTTTTGGCTGTCCGCCAGCCGCGACCAGGCCCGGGACACCGGCATGGCCCTGACCCTGGTCGGGCTCATCGTCTTTCTCGCCACCCGGGAAATCCGCTACGCGACCATCGCCACGGCCATCCTGCTGCTGGATATGATCTGGCCTTCCTTTTTCAAACCCCTGGCCAAGCTCTGGTTCGGCCTGTCCCATATTCTCGGCACGGTCATGTCCAAGGTGATCCTGACCCTGGCCTTTTTCCTGGTGCTCACGCCCATGGGCCTGCTGCGCTCCCTGCTCGGCAAGGACCCCATGCGGGTGCGCCAGTTCAAGCAGGGCACGGACTCCGTCTTCCGGGTCCGCGACCACACCTTCACGGCCGCCGACGTCGAACAGCCGTTCTAGCGGCGCATTCCTTAACAAGTACGCTGGTATTTCAAGATAAATCATGGTCTGGACGCCGCCGCCACGAAACGCGCTCCCCGCCTGCCAAGGCTGCGACGCCAACCGCCGGCCGCTCTGACGGAACTGCCGCCCCCGCCCGGGGCCACTTGGAGGCGATATGGAATTTCTGCGTGAACTCTGGGGCTTCTTGCGCGTGCGCAAAAAATTCTGGCTGCTGCCCATCATCCTGGTGCTGCTGCTTTTTGGCGTGCTGGTGGTCCTGACCAGCGGCTCGGCCGTGGCCCCGTTCATTTATACGCTCTTCTAGAGCCGCGCCCCTGGCGCAAGACCGCGAGCGGCATGTTGCCCGTAAAACGCTTCAGGCGCTTTTTGACAACGCGACAATAGCCCCGGGAAGGGCCGCGCCAACGCCCGGCCCTTCCCCTGCCCCCCTTCCCCCTGGGCCGCCTGGCCGCCCCAGGGGACGCAACCCGCCGGGACCGCACATGGCCGAATACATCCTGGGTTTATCCGCCTATTACCACGACTCCGCCGCGGCGCTGTTGCGCGACGGCGTGGTGGTCGCCGCCGCCCACGAAGAGCGGTTCACCCGCAAGAAGCACGACGCGGATTTTCCGCGCCAGGCCGCCGCCTACGTCCTGGCCGAGGCCGGCATCGATCTGGCCGACCTCTCGGCCGTGGCCTTCTACGACAAGCCGTATCTCAAATTCGAGCGTCTGCTCGAAACCTACCACGGCTTTGCCCCAAGCGGCCTGCGCAGCTTCCTTTCGGCCATTCCGGTGTGGATCAAGGAAAAGCTGTTCATGAAAAAGATGCTGCGCGAGGAGCTGGCCGAACTCGGTCCGGGCAAGCCGCGCCTGTTTTTTCCCGAACACCACCTGTCCCACGCCGCCTCGGCCTTCTACCCCTCGCCCTTTGACGAGGCTGCCATCCTCACCATCGACGGCGTGGGCGAATGGTCCACCACCACCATCGGCGTCGGGCGCGGCAAGGACATCACGTTTTTGCGCGAGCTGGACTTCCCCCACTCCGTGGGCCTGCTCTATTCCGCCTTTACCTACTACTGCGGCTTCAAGGTCAATTCCGGCGAATACAAGCTCATGGGCCTGGCCCCCTACGGCATCGAAGGCTCGCAGCGGGTCGAGGACTACAAGGCGAAAATTCTCGGCGAACTGGTGGACCTGCGTGAGGACGGCTCGCTGCTCCTCAACATGGCCTATTTCAACTACGCCACCGGCCTGACCATGTGCCGCGACCGCAAGTGGCAGGCGCTTTTCGGCCTGCCCCGCCGGGCCGCCGAGACCGAACTCGGCCAGGAACACATGGACATGGCCCTGGCCATCCAGCAGGTCACCGAAGAGGTGGTCCTGCGCCTGGCCCGCACGGCCCGCACGCTCACCGGCTGCAAAAACCTCGTCATGGCCGGCGGCGTGGCGCTCAACTGCGTGGCCAACGGCAAGCTGCTGCGCGAGGGCATCTTCGACGACGTCTGGATCCAGCCGGCCGCCGGCGACGCCGGCGGAGCCCTGGGCGCGGCCCTGGCCGCCTGGCACATCCAGGGCGGCCACGAGCGCACGCCCCTGCCGGCCGGAGCCCGCGACCGCATGGAAGGCTCCTACCTCGGACCGCAATTCACCCGGGCCGACGCCCTGCGCCTGGCCGCCCGCCGCGAAGCGCCGCATACCCTCTACGAGGACTTCGACGCCCTGTGCGACCAGGTCGCCGACCTGCTGGCCGACGGCAAGGTCGTGGGCTGGTTCCAGGGCCGCATGGAATACGGCCCCCGGGCCCTGGGCGGCCGCTCCATCCTGGGCGATCCGCGCAATCCCGAGATGCAGAAAAAACTCAATCTCAAGATCAAATACCGCGAGGGCTTCCGCCCCTTCGCCCCGTCGGTGCTGGCCGAGGCCGTGTCCGAATGCTTCATCCAGGACCGGCCCTCGCCCTACATGCTGCTGGTGGCCCCGGTGGCCGAGGCCCTGCGCCATCCCCTGCCCGACGGCTACTGGCAAAAGCCCATGTTCGACCGGCTCTACGTCAACCGCTCGACCCTGCCGGCCATCACCCACGTGGACTTCTCGGCCCGCATCCAGACCGTCCACAAGGACACCAACCCCCGCTACCACCGCCTCATCGAGACCTTCCGCGACCGCCACGGCTGCCCGGTGGTGGTCAACACCAGCTTCAACGTGCGCGGCGAACCCATCGTCTGCACCCCCGAGGACGCCTACCGCTGCTTCATGCGCACCGAAATGGACTACCTCGTGGTCGGCGACTGCCTGTTTCGCAAGGACAACCAGCCCGAATACGCCGACTCCAGCGACTGGCGCGGCGAATATGAGCTGGATTAAGGCCTAATATAAAACATGCGGGAAAGAATGCCTCCGGCGGGGGGGGGGGGGGGGGGGGGGGGGGGGGGGGGGGGGGGGGGGGGGGGGGGGGGGGGGGGGGGGGGGGGGGGGGGGGGGGGGGGGGGGGGGGGGGGGGGGGGGGGGGGGGGG
>JAEZMB010000330.1 GCA_023435825.1 Pseudomonadota bacterium
CCCCCCCCCCCCCCCCCCCCCCCCCCCCCCCCCCCCCCCCCCCCCCCCCCCCCCCCCCCCCCCCCCCCCCCCCCCCCCCCCCCCCCCCCCCCCCCCCCCCCCCCCCCCCCCGCCGGAGGCATTCCCCGCCTCCCGCCTAATCTTTCAGACGCAGCCCCAAAGCCTCGGCCAGCCGGTCGAGTATCACGGCGGCGGCGGTGAAATCGTAACGGTCCACGGCCTCGCCCAGTTCGGCCAGTTGCGGCGGCGCGACCCGGCCAATGAACGCCTCGCGCACCACAGCCATGTCCTCGTCGGCCCGGATGTTGCCCTCGGCCAAGTGCCCGGCCAGGCGCTTCAGGGCCGGAGCCAGCCCGGCCACGCTGGCCCCGGCCGCATGGGGCGTCCTGGCCGGCTGGCCGGAGGGTTCCCGGCCCTCCATGAGGCCTTGGAGAATGGCCAGAAGCTCCCCCTGCTCGAACACCTTGTGCAGGCAGGCGTCCATGCCGGCGTCCAGGCAGCGCGCCACCTCGTCCTTGCAGTCGTGGGAAGTCAGGGCCACGATGGGCACGCCCGGGGCGCACGGCGGGGAGACGCTGGCCCCAAGCAACCGGCGGATGGTGCGGGCGGCGGTGGGGCCGTCCATCTCGGGCATCTCGATGTCCATGAGAATGAGGTCAAAGGGGCGTCCGTCGGGCTTTTCGCCGAACAGCCGACGACAGGCGTCCTTGCCGTTTTCGGCGGTGACCACCTCGTGGCCGCCGCTGCGCAGGATCTGGGAAAAAATGGCCCGGTTGAGCTTGGCGTCGTCCACCAGCAGCACGCGCCAACAGGTGCCGAAGCGGCAAACCGGCTCGGGCTCCCTGGGCGGGGCCAGAGACGCGGCGCTGGCCACGGCCGCCTCCAGGCTTCGGGCAAAGGCGCGCAGGGCGTCCGGTCCGGGCCGGCCGCCCACGGCCAGCACGGTTTCCAGCTCCCGGGCGGCATCGGCCAGGGGCAAGGCGGCCAAGGTGCCGGCCACGCCTTTGATGGTGTGGGCCAACCGCCGGGCCGTCTCCAGGTCGCCGTCGGCGATGAGCGCCTCCAGGTCGGCTCCGGCTTTGGCATAGTCCCGAACAAACTCGGCGGCCACGCTGGCCAGCAGGCGTTCGTTGCCGCCCAGCCGCTGCCGGGCGGCGATCAGGTCCATGCCCTCGGCCACGGCCGCCCTGGCCGCGCCGTCGGCCGGGGCGGCCACCACCACGCTGGCGGGGACGGCATCATGGCCGCGCACGGCGGCGGCGGCCGGGGCGATCCACTGGCCAAGGGAGGCCAGCAGCCGGTTCATCTCCAGGGGTTTGGTCAGATAATCGTTCATGCCGACGGCCAGGCAGCGTTCGCGATCCTCGGCCAGGGCGTGGGCGGTCAGGGCCACGATGGGCAGATCGGCCGTGCCGGGCAGGGCGCGGATGGCCCGGGTGGCGGCCAGGCCGTCCATGACCGGCATCTGCACATCCATAAGCACGACGTCGTAGATCGCCGAACGGACCATTTCCACGGCTTCCCGGCCGTTTATGGCCACGTCCACGGCCGCGCCCAGGCTTTCCAGGGTTTCCCGGGCCACCTGCTGGTTGATGGCGTTGTCCTCGACCAGCAGCACCAACGTCCCGGACAGGGGGCGCATGGCCGGCGAGGCGGCCGCATGGGGGCGCGGGGCAGGCCTCGGCGCGGCGCCTGGGGCGTCCGTCGCCCGCTCGCGGCCGGCCTCGCCCGCCCGGACAAAGGGCACGACAAAGCGAAACCGGGTCCCCTGTCCGGGCAGGCTCTCCACTTCGAGCACCCCGCCCAGCAGGGCCACGCCCCGGCTGGCCAGGGCCAGCCCCAGGCCGGTGCCGCCGTAGGGGCGCGACAAGGAACCGTCGGCCTGGGTGAAGGAGTCGAACATTTCCGGGATGGCGGCCTTGTCCATGCCGATGCCGGTGTCCGTGACGGCAAAGGCGACAAGGGCCTTCTCTTCGTCGCCCCCGGCCAGATCGGCCTCCAGGCGCAGGCCGCCGCGTTCGGTGAATTTGACGGCGTTGCCGGCCAGATGGCCAAGCACGGCTTCCAGCCGGGCGCTGTCGCCCACCAGGGCGGCCGGCACGGCCGGGTCCAGGCGCACGGCCAGGGTCAGCCCCTTGTCCCGAGCCGCCTCGGCAATGCGGCCGGCGGCCCGCTCCAGGGCCTCGGCCGGCCGAAAGGGCGCGATGGCAAGATCGGCCTGGCCTTTTTCCAGACGCGAAAAATCGGTGATGTCGTCCACCACCTCCAAAAGCCCCCGGGCGGCCTGGGCGATCTTCACCAGATAATCGGCCAGTTTGGCGTCGGCGGCCAAGGGTTTGGCCAGATTGGACAGGCCGATGATGGCCGACAGCGGCGTGCGCATCTCATGGGTCATGCGGGCCATGAAATCGGCCTTGGCCTGGCTGCCGGCCTGGGCCTCGGCCCGCAGGCGCTCGATGATGCCCCCGGCTTCGGCCAGGGTCAGGCGCAAGCGGTCCCGTTCGGCGACGACATCTGCCACGGGAGCCCCGGGGGTCTTTGCGCGCGACTGTTCCATGCATGCTCCGGCGACGGAAACGGGCTGCCGGAACAGGCTGGCTCGTTTCTCTATATTCGCTGTTTCTCGCTGGTTTGCGCGTATCCGTCAAGGCCGGCGGCCGGCGTTGGACATCGGGCCGGTTTGCCGCTACACCCGGAAAAATCGGAGGCTTCATGAACCTGCCCGCGCCGACCCTCGCCCTCTTCGCTGTCGTCGCCACCGCCGTCGTGGCCGGCGCGGCCGTGGATGTGGCCACCCGCCGCATTCCCAATCGGATCACCTTTCCGGCCGCCGTGCTCATCCTTGGCCTCCAGACGTGGTTTCACGGCCTCTCGGGTCTTGGCGACAGCCTGCTTGGCCTGGCCGGGGCCTTGGTGTTTTTCCTGATACCCTACGCGTTTCGCATGCTTGGCGGTGGCGACGTCAAGCTCATGGCCGTGGCCGGGGCCGGCCTTGGCCCCTCGGCCCTGCTCAGCCTGGCGCTTTTCACCAGTCTGGCCGGCGGCGTGCAGATCCTGTTGTGGATGATGGTCGCGCGCCTGTCTCAGGGGCGCATCCAGCCCGGCAAGCGGCTGTGCTACGGCCCGGCCATCGCCGCCGGCGCCCTGGCCGCCATGGCCCTGCCCCTAAACGGCCAGCCTTACCTTGCCATTCCCTTTCCCCAATTCTAGGCCGGGGATTGTGAGCCGCCCGGGTTTGGCCTAAGGATGGGTCCAGACCCCATCCCACGCCGGAGGCCAGCCGCCATGTCCCGCCCGCCCCGTCCCGCAAGCCGCCCCAGCCGCCGCGCCGTCCTGGCCGCAGCGGCCTACGCGCTGCTCCTGGCCGGGGCCATGTGGCTCGTGGCCGCCAGTTGCCTCACGCCCGAACGCGGCTCCCGGCTGTTCGACCAGGGACGCGAAGCCGAGGCCCTGCCGCTTCTGGAAGCCGCCGCCGACCGGGGGTCGGTGGCCGCCTCGCGCCGCCTGGGCACGCTGTTGGCCGCCGGCCGGGAAACGCCCCGCGACGAGGCCCGGGCGCTCAGCCTTTTCACCTACGCCGCCGGCAAGGGCGACGTGGCCTCCATGGTCGCGGCCGGCGACCTGAACCGAAGCCTTGGCCACGACGACGCGGCGGCCGCCGCCCTGTACGAAAAAGCCGTGGCCCGGGGCGATATCGGGGCCATGGCCCGCCTTGGCGTCATGCGGGCCTCCGGGGCCGGCGGCCCCATGGACATCGACGCGGCCCTGTCCCTGCTCGGCCAGGCGGCCAAGGCCGGCGATCCCCAGGCCGCCACGGCCCTGGGCCAGACCATGCTGGCCCTGTCCGAGGCCGACGACCGGCGCGGCGGCACGCCGGCCGAGGCAGCCGCCTGGTTCGAGAAAGCGGCGGCCGCCGGCGAGGCCGAGGCGCTGACC
>JAEZMB010000333.1 GCA_023435825.1 Pseudomonadota bacterium
CCCCCCCCCCCCCCCCCCCCCCCCCCCCCCCCCCCCCCCCCCCCCCCCCCCCCCCCCCCCCCCCCCCCCCCCCCCCCCCCCCCCCCCCCCCCCCCCCCCCCCCCCCCCCCCCGCCGGAGGCATCCCCTCCCCCCTCCCTAAGGCGTGTAGGCCGGCAGGCTGGCTTCGCCGTCCGGGGCGGTGATGATGAACACGTCCATGCGCAGTCCCACCGGCAGATCGGCCGGCGGCGTCACGTCGATGAGCGTTTCGAGGATGCGGGTGTCGTTTTTCTCGGCCGGCTCGTCGGTGCGGATGTTTTTTTTGCCCAGGATGCCGGCCACTCGGATGACCACGCCGGAAAAGCGCTTGTCGCCGTAGGCCTCGGCCATGAGCACGGCCTTTTGCCCTGGGGCGATGCGGGCGATGTCGCGTTCGTCCACGTCGGCCCGCACCCGCAGCCGGCTGACGTCGCCCACGGTGACCACCGGCGTGTCAAAGGACACCGACACCATTTCGCCGGCCCGGCGGTGCTTGCGCAGCACCACGCCGTCGATGGGCGAGCGGATGACGGTCTTGGCGGCCAGGGCCTGGGCCTCGGCCAGTCGCGAACGGGCCTCGGCCGCCTCGGCCATGGCCTTTTTCACGTCTTCTTCGCGCGACGGGTCGTCCACCAGATGAAACCGCTGGCGGGCGGCGTCCAGGCGCTGGCTGGCCACCTTGAATTCCCGGTCGGCCCGGTCGGCCTCTTCCTGGGACAGCACTTCCTTGCTCAACAGCCGCCGACGGCGCTCATTTTCGAGCTTGGCCTGCTCGGACACGGCCCTTGCCTCTTCCACGGCCGCCCGGGCCTCCTTGCGCTCCATGTCCCGGGAGCCGGCCAGCACCTTGGCCAGGGCGGCCTCTTTGGCGGCCAGCACCTGCTCGGCGGCGTCGATGCGGGCGGCGTATTCGTCGGCGGCCAGACGGGCCAGAATCTGCCCTTGGCGCACCCGGTCGCCCTCCTCGGCCGAGACCTCGGCCAGCTTGCCGGCGATGTCGAAGCCCAGGCGCATCTCCTCGGAGATCGGCTCCACCTTGCCCGGCGCGGCCACCCAGGCCGGACCGGCCAGGGCCGGCTTGGATGCGGCCGTCTCCGGGGCGGAGGGCTGCCTGGCCGGCGCGGCCGCCTGCGTCCCGGGCGCGGTTCGGGGACGGGTGTTGGAACGCAGCCACAGCGCGCCGCCGATGATCATGACGGCGGCCACGGCCAGGATGAAGGCGCGTTGCAGCATGGTTACAAGACCTCCTGTCCCTGGCCGACGATGCGGCCGTCCTCGATGCGGATGACCCGGTCGGCGAAAGCGGCAATGCGGGGATCGTGGGTGACGATGACCACCGAGCGGCCGTGGGTGACGGCCAGCTCCCGCAAGATGGCGATGACCGCCTTGCCGGTCTCGGAATCCAGGGCGGCGGTGGGTTCGTCGGCCAGCAGAATATCGGGCTCGGCCACCAGCGCCCGGGCAATGGCCACGCGCTGCTTCTGGCCGCCGCTCAAATCGCGGGGGAGCATACGGAATTTGTCGCCAAGGCCCACGGCGTCAAGGGCCTGCCTGGCTCGCTCCACGGCGTCGGCCCCCTTGACGCCGCGCAGGTCCAGGGCCACCCGGACGTTTTCCTCGGCCGTAAGCGTTGGAAACAGGTTGTAGCCCTGGAAGATGAAGCCGAAGTGGGCCAGACGCACCTTGGCCAGCTCCCCCTCGGGCAGGCCGGCAGTGTCTCGGCCAAGGACAGCCACGCTGCCGGCGCTGGGCGACAGGATGCAGCCGAGGATGGAGAGCAGCGTGGTCTTGCCGCTGCCCGACGGCCCCATAAGCAGCGCCACTTCGCCCGCCGCCACGGTCAGGTCCACGCCGCGCAGGGCCGGGACCTCCACCTTGCCCAGGCGGAAGGTCTTGGCCACGCTTTTGGCGGCGAGGAGCGTCTTGGCGGCGGCCATGTCTCTCACGCTCCCCGGAAGACCATGGCCGGGTCGATGCTCGTCACCTTGCGGATGGAGACCAGCCCGGCCGTCACGCACATGACGACGGTGAGAAAAAACAGCCCCACGGCCATGCCCGGCGGCAGCACGATGGACGCCCCGCCCCGTTCGGCCAGCCCGACCAGGAAATAGCTGATGACGATGCCGAAGCCATAGCCCACCAGGGCGGCGGCCACGGCCTGGGCCACGATGATGCGGTGGAAGTAGCCCCCGGGCGCGCCCATGGCCCGCAAGGTGCCGAATTCCGGCAGATGGTCCACGGTGGTGGCGTAGAGCGTCTGGGCCACCACCACCCCGCCGACGACGAGGCCCAGGGAGGCGGCGATCAAAAGCGCCATGCCGGCTCCGGTGGTGAACATCCAGTAGTGCTGGGTCTTGCGGGCGAACTGCTCGCGGGTGAAGACGTCGACATCGGGCACGCCGGCGGCGATGGCGTCGCGCAAGGCTTCGGCCGCCACACCCGGGGCCGGGCGCACCAGCACGTAGGCGCTCTGGCTGCGGCCCAGGCTCGCGTACTTGAGGCCGTTTTCGTAGGAGGTGAAGATGTAGGGCGAGGTGGTGAACGACCGGATGCCTCTGGTCAGGGCCACCACCCGGGCCCGGCGGTCGTTGATCTCGGCCCGGTCGCCCAGGCCCTTGACCCCGAGCTTGGCCAGATAGATTTCGTCCACGGCCACGGTATCGGGCAGCAGCAGCGCCGCTTCCGAACCGGCCGTGACGATCCACGGCCGTCCCAGGCCCGAGCCCGGGTCAAAGCCGATGACCTCCACCGATTCCTGGCCGCCGGCCGGCTTTTTCCAGTTGGCGAAGCGCACGATGAAGCGCTCGGCCTTGCCCACGCCGGGCACGCCGAGGATCTGGTGGAACTTGTGATCGGGCAGGGGATGGGTGACGTCGAAATTGCGCACACCCCGCGAGGCGACCCAGATTTCGGCTTCGGTATTCTCGATGACGCAGGAGGTGGCGCGGGTGAAGCCGACGAAAAGCCCGCCCTGGACGGCGATGAGCACCACGGCGAAGACCACGCCGGTCAGCGTGACGGCCAGTCGCACCCGGTCGTGCAGGAGGTTTCGCAGGGCGATGCGGATGATCATGGCGCTTGGCCGGACATCGGTCGGATTGCCGGCCCCTTGGCGCTACCTCAATGGGGCGGGCGCGTAAAGGGGGCGGGGCCTGGCCGGGCGCTGCGGCAAGGCGGCGGGCCGAGCCGGACCATGGCCGAACGGCGGCGCTCAGACCACGACAGCGGCCGGACGGGGGCAGGCAGACGGCGAAAGCGACCGGTGGTTGGCGGTCAAACGGCGGAAGCGGGCAAGCGGCGAAAGCGCTTTAGGCGGCATAAAAGCCCGGCAGGACGGCGGCGAGTCCTGCCGGGCAAGGAAGCGGAGCGAACAGCGTGGCTGGCGGCGGGCGGCGTCAGTTGGCGATGCCGTAGTCGACGAGAAGTGTCTCCAACTCGCTTATGGTCAGGGGCTTGGGCACCACGAACATCTCGTTGTCGTGGATTTTCTTGGCCAGGGCGCGGTATTCGTCGGCCTGGGCGTGCTCGGGGGAATAGTCGATGACCGTCTTGCGGTGGATCTCGGCGCGCTGCACCTGGTTTTCGCGCGGCATGAAGTGGATCATCTGGGTGCCCAGGCGCTTGGCCAGCTCCTCGATCATCTCGCGTTCGTTGTCCACCTTGCGGCTGTTGCAGATGAGTCCGCCCAGGCGCACCGTGCCGGCGTCGGCGTATTTGACGATGCCCTTGCAGATGTTGTTGGCGGCGTACATGGCCATCATCTCGCCAGAACAGACGATGTAGATCTCCTCGGCCTTGCCGTCGCGGATGGGCATGGCGAAACCGCCGCACACGACGTCGCCCAGGACGTCGTAAAAGACGTAGTCGAGCTTTTTGTCTTCCTGATAGGCCCCAAGCTGCTCCAGCAGGTTGATGGAGGTGATGATGCCGCGCCCGGCGCAGCCGACGCCCGGTTCGGGGCCGCCGGATTCGGTGCAGCGCGTGCCCTTGAAGCCTTCCTTGAGGATGTCGTCGAGATCGACGTCCTCGCCTTCCTCACGCAGGGTGTCCAGGACGGTCTTCTGCTGCAGCCCGCCCAGCAGCAGGCGGGTGGAGTCGGCCTTGGGGTCGCAGCCCACGACCATGACCCGGTTGCCCATCTCGGCCAGCCCGGCCACGGTGTTCTGGGTGGTGGTGGACTTGCCGATGCCGCCCTTGCCGTAAATGGCGATCTTGCGCATGGATATGGCCTCCCTGGGGGGTGTTGTCGTTTGTCGTGTTTGCGGCGGTCGGAGCCGGTGGAGCGATGCCGGCCCCAACCGCCGCCCCTCTGCGTGATGCGACTTGGCTAAGGCAACAGGCGTACCATTTCGTGCTTTCTTTTAGAATTTGCGTAGTTAACACCGACATGCGAAATCTAACAAATTGCAATGAACAACAATTCTGTCAAAATTGTCTGTATCATGCTGCAAATATGAACGATCACTCTTTACTGTCGCAATCGTGTTCCACAAACTTGCCTGCACAAGAACAAAACAGAAGCGGCGCTGCATCGCTGCAGCGC
>JAEZMB010000074.1 GCA_023435825.1 Pseudomonadota bacterium
GGGGGTTTCCTCACAAACCACCACCCCCCCCCCCCCCCCCCCCCTCTTTCACCTACCCCGGATACCCCGCGTCCGCTTCCAGCCCCCGCGAATTGGCGGCTTGCCGGGCGAGCACGTCGCAGCGCTCGTTTTCGGGATGGCCGGTGTGGCCGCGCACCCAGCTGAACTTGACCTTGTGGCGGGACAGAAGCGGCAGCAGCCGCAGCCACAGGTCTTGATTCTTCACCGGCTTACGCTCGGCATTGACCCAGCCCTTTTTCTGCCACGAGGCCAGCCAGCGCTTCTCGATGGCGTCGTGGACGTAGCGCGAGTCCGTGGTGATGGACACCACGCTCGGCTCGGCCAGCTCTTCCAGGGCCACGATGCAGGCGAGCAGTTCCATGCGGTTGTTGGTGGTCAGCTTGCGGCCGCCGGAGAATTCCCGGCGCTCGTCGCCGTGCAAAAGCACCGCGCCGTAGCCGCCGGGGCCGGGATTGCCCAGGCAGGCCCCATCGGTAAAGATGATCACGGTTTGCTGCGGCGCTTTGGTTTCCTCGGTCACGTATCGTCTCCTTTTGCCTTGTCGGCGGCCTCGTCCAGGGCCGAAACGAGCAGCCCCACCGTGGCCAGCAGGCCCTCGCGGGCCTTGCCCGCCCGGCAGGCGGCGTCCAGGTGCTCCCGGGCCAGATCGGCCGGCAGCCCGGCCGGCAACCCGGCGGCGGCCAGGGCCGGCAGGGCCACCCGGCTGCCGGCGCAGTCCGGGGCCGCGTACACGACGATTTTTTTGGGATTATTGGGGGCCGTGGCCGGGAGCGGGTCCGTCCCCAGCCGCACGGCCAGCTCCAGGCCGAAGCGTCCGCGCAGATGCTCGGCCGCCTCCAGCAGCCACAGCCGGTCCTCGCGGGAGAGGACGCCGGCCGGATCGGCCACCACGCCCCGGGCCTCGGTGCGCGCGATGACCCGCTCGAAATTCTTCTGATAGGCGGCAACGGCCAGGGCGAACACCCCGGCCAGCAGCAGTCCGCGCGCCAGCCGCTCCGAGGTGGACCGGCCGCGCGGGACGAAAAACAGCCGCTTCATGACGCGCTCGGGCCGTCCCCGGCCACCCGGCCGTCGCGGATGTGGACCACCCGGCCGCAGCGCTCGGCCAGCCCCGGATCGTGGGTGACGAGAATGAGCGTCATGCCGTCGGACAGGGAAAACAGCAGTTCCATGACCATCTGTCCGGTCTCGCCGTCGAGGTTGCCGGTGGGTTCGTCGGCCAGAAGCAGGCGCGGACGCGGGGCCAGGGCCCGGGCCAGGGCCACCCGCTGCTGCTCGCCGCCGGACAGCTCGGCCGGGAAATGGCCGCGCCGCTGCGACAGCCCCACCGCGTCCAGAGCCTTGGCCGCCTGGTCGAAGGCGTCGGCCCGGCCGGCGAACTCCAGCGGCAGGGCCACGTTTTCCAGCGCCGTCATGGCCGGCACGAGATGGAAGGCCTGGAACACGATGCCCACGTTGTCGCGGCGAAAGCGGGCCAGGGCATCCTCGCCCATGGTCGTCAGGTCATGCCCGGCCACGGTCACCGTACCGGAGGTGGGGGCGAGCAGGCCGGCCATGAGCATTAAAAGCGTGGTCTTGCCCGCGCCCGAAGGCCCCATCACCGCCGCCACTTCGCCGGCGGCGGCGGCAAAGTCCACCCCGCGCAGGATGTTGACCCCGCCGGCCTGGCTTTGTAACGTCAGCCGCACATCGGACAAGGAAATCATGCACGCCTCCAACATCCCCACAGCGGGCGCGCCGCGCCCCGTGCCGTCCCCGGCAGGATACCAGCTTGCCCGGAAAAGACAAACCGCGCCGGTTTGGCTGGCCCTGGTCCTGGCCGCCCTTGGAGTTTTCATGCCGCGGACCGCTACGGCCGTGACCCTGGCCGCCCTGGGCGACAGCCTCACCGCCGGCTGGAACCTGCCCGCCGCCGACGCCTACCCGGCCAAGCTGGCCCGCGCCCTGGCCGCGCGCGGCTATGACGTGGAGATCCTCAACTTCGGCGTCTCCGGCGACACCACCACCGGCGGGCTGGCCCGCCTCGACGCAGTGCTGGCCGCCAAACCGGCCGGCGTCATCCTGGAACTCGGGGCCAACGACATGCTGCGCGGCCTGCCCACGGCCGTGCCCCGGGACAACCTCGACGCCATCATGGCCCGGCTCAAGGCGGCCGGCATCCCGGTCCTGCTCTGCGGCATCCAGGCCATGCGCAACTACGGCGCGGCCTACGCCCGGGAACTCGACGCCGTCTATGCCGAACTGGCCAAAAAATACGACGCCGTGCTCTACCCCTCCTTTCTCGACGGCGTCACCGGCGTTCCCGGCCTGACCATGCCCGACGGCCTGCATCCCACCGCCGCCGGGGTGGACGAAATGGTGCGGCGCAGCCTGCCCGCCGTGGAAACCTTTCTTTCGCGCCTGGGCGTGCGCCCGGCCGGCGCGCCGTAACCGCCATGCCCGCCCTTCTGGTCGACATCGGCAACACCAACATCAAGTTCGGCCTGGCCGAGGCCGGCGGCCTGCTGTCGTCCTTTGCCCTGCCCACCGACCGCAGCGCCACCCCGGACAGCCTGGGTCTGGCCCTGGCTGCGGCCCTGCCCTTTCACGGCTGCCGGCCGGCCGACATCGAGGCCGCCGTGGCCTCCAGCGTGGTGCCGCCGCTTAATCCCATCATCGAACACGCCATCTCGCGCTATCTCGGCGTGCGGCTGCGCTTTGTGCCCACCGACATCCCCATACCGCTCAAAAACCTCTACGGCCGGCCCCACGAAGTCGGAGCCGACCGGCTGGTCACGGCCTTTGCCGGCCGCCGGGCCGTGGGCGCGGCCTCGGTCATCGTGGTGGATTTCGGCACGGCCACCAATTTCGACTGCGTCCAGGACGACGCGTTCCTGGGCGGGCTCATCTGCCCGGGCCTCATGACGTCGCTGTCCGGGCTGGTCAGCAAGACGGCCAAGCTGCCCCATGTGGCCCTGGACCCGGGCGACGGGGCGCTGTCCATCGGCCGCTCCACCACGGACTGCATCAACCAGGGCTTCGTCTTCGGCTTTGCCGACATGGTGACGGGCGTGACCGCCCGCCTCAAGGCCCACCTCGGCGGCGATGTCCACGTGCTGGCCACCGGCGGCTTCGCCGAGAAGCTCGCCCCCATCTGTCCGGTCATCCGCGACGTGCGGCCGGAACTGTTGCTCGAAGGGTTGCGGCAATTGTGGCTGGCCTCAAGCCGGCCGGGAGGCCGGAAATGACGATACTGCCGGAGATTCTCGGCTGCTACCAGTCCGAGAAGCGCGAGAAGATGGGCGGCCAGGGCGGTTCCGGACGCGGCTTTGTCCAGCGCATCGACTGGCTGGCCATGAAGCTCGGGCCGGCCCGCATCGTCATCTTTCCCCTGGACGAAAGGCATCTGCCCATGCCCCTGCAAAAGATCGTCACGCCCGAAGAATTCCTGCGCCATTTCGTGCCGGCCCCGCTGCTATACAGCGAGCGCATCGCCCCGGCCGCCCTGGTGCTGGGGCGACTGCTGCGCGACGTCGGGCCGGGCCTGGACCACAAGACCCTGCCGCCGCCCGAACAGGCCCTTTTCCTGGTCATCCTGGCCGCCCTGGCCGCCGCCGGCCGGCCCGACACCGGCGAGGACGCCCTGGCCGTGCTCCAGGGCGGCGCAGGCGCGGCCACGGCCGAAGGCCAAAAGCTCGCCATCAACGCCTTCGGCATAAGCCTTCGCAAAAGCGGCGATTTCGACGGCGCGGCCAACTACTACCGCAAGGCCCTGGAGCTTTCCCCGGACGACGAACGCCTCATGTTCAACCTCGCCCGCACCCTCTACGAAAAAGGCGACCCGGCCGGCTGCCGGGCGCTCCTGGAAAAGGCCGTGGCCGCCGACCCGGACTTCGCCGAAGCCAAGGCCTTCCTGCGCTATCTGGCCCGACGCGCCAAACCGGCTGGCGTCGAGGACTTCCCGGACATCACGATCTGACGAAGCCTGGACGACATTCCCGATTCCCCCGCCGCTGCCAGGATTTTGCCTGGCCCCGGGGCTTATAAATCGTTTGGAATTGCGCTACAGCCAACAGTGTCGGGCCACGCGGCCCGCCTTCCACGCACAAAACGCCAAACCCCATACTTTCAAGGAGACCAGCATGAGCACCATAGCGGCCGTTTGGGCCAGGGAAATCCTCGATTCGCGCGGCAATCCCACTGTCGAGGTGGAGGTCACCCTGGAATCCGGCGCGTCCGGCCGGGCCGCCGTCCCCTCGGGCGCGTCCACCGGCTCCCGCGAAGCCCTGGAAATGCGCGACCAGGACGCCACCCGCTACGCCGGCAAGGGCGTCACCAAGGCCGTGGAGAACGTCCAGGGCGAACTGGCCGACACCGTCATCGGCATGGACGCCCTGCAGCAGGTGGCCATCGACAACCTCATGATCGACACCGACGGCACCGAAAACAAATCGCGCCTGGGCGCCAACGCCATCCTCGGCGTGTCCCTGGCCGTGTGCCGCGCCGCCTCCAACTTCCTGGGGCTGCCGCTGTACCAGTACATCGGCGGCATCAATTCCAAGGTGCTGCCCGTGCCCATGATGAACATCATCAACGGCGGCGCGCACGCTCCCAACAACCTGGACATCCAGGAATTCATGATCATCCCCCTTGGCGCGCGCACCTTCGCCGATGCCCTGCGCATGGGCGCCGAGACCTTCCACACCCTCAAAAAGATCCTGGCCGCCGACGGCCACATGACCGCCGTGGGCGACGAGGGCGGCTTTGCCCCCAACCTCAAGAGCCACGACGAGGCGTTTAAGTACATCATCAAGGCCATCGAGGAATCCGGCTACCGCCCGGGCTCCGAAATCTCGCTGGCCATCGACGCCGCCGCCTCGGAATTCTATAAGAACGGCAAATACGTGCTCACCGGCGAAAACCTCTCCCTGTCCTCGACCGAAATGGTCGATTACCTGGGCGGCTTCGTCGAGCGCTACCCGCTGATCTCCATCGAGGACGGCCTGGCCGAGTCCGACTGGCCCGGCTGGAAGACCCTGACGCTGAACCTGGGCGAACGCATCCAACTCGTTGGCGACGACATCTTCGTCACCAACCCCGACATCCTGGCCGAAGGCATCGACCAGGGCGTGGCCAACTCCATCCTCATCAAGCTCAACCAGATCGGCACCGTCACCGAGACCCTGGACACCATCGAGATGGCCAAGCAGGCCGCCTACACCACGGTGGTCTCCCACCGCTCGGGCGAGACCGAGGACAGCTTCATCGCCGACCTGTCCGTGGCCGTCAACGCCGGCCAGATCAAGACCGGCTCGCTGTGCCGCTCCGACCGCCTGGCCAAGTACAACCAGCTGCTGCGCATCGAGGAAGAGCTGGAAGACATGGCCATCTACTACGGCCCGGTCATGGCCGGCCAGTGGTACGAAGAAGAAGCCGAAGGCGAAGAAGAATAAGCCACCCGGGGGACTCCCCCGCACGGGGTGCCGCGAGGGGCGGGCGGGCCGCGCCCCCCGCCACCCCCCCCCCG
>JAEZMB010000335.1 GCA_023435825.1 Pseudomonadota bacterium
CCCCCCCCCCCCCCCCCCCCCCCCCCCCCCCCCCCCCCCCCCCCCCCCCCCCCCCCCCCCCCCCCCCCCCCCCCCCCCCCCCCCCCCCCCCCCCCCCCCCCCCCCCCCCCCGCCGGAGGCATCTTCATCTTCTCTTGTCTCTCTCTACTCCTTGGTAATCCCAAGCTTACGCAGCCTCGAATCAAAGGTGGAGCGGTTGACGCCGGCGGCGCGGGCGGCCTTGGTCACGTTCCATTTGCATTTTTCGAGCAGGGCCAGGGCGTAGGCGTGCTCCAGTTCTTCCCAGGTGTAGGCGGTGAGGTCGTGGGTCAGTCCGGGCGCGGCCAGGGGCGGCGCGGCCGGCGCGGGCCGGGCTTCGCCGTGTTCGCTGGGCGAGGGGATGTCCTCGGCCTCGATGGTTTCGCCGGGCACGGTGGCCAGGAGAAAACGCACGAGGTTTTCGAGTTCGCGCACGTTGCCCTTGTAGGCCCGCTGGCCCAGGGCGCGCCGGGCCGAGGCCGAGAAGGCCTTTTGGGGCAGCCCCAGGCGGGCGGCGTCGCGGGCCAGGAAATAGTCGAGGAGCTCCGGGATGTCCTCGGTGCGTTCGCGCAGGGCCGGCAGGCGCAGGGGCAGGACGTTTATGCGGTAGAAGAGGTCTTCGCGAAAGGTGCCGTCGGCGATGGCCCGGGGGAGGTCGCGGTTGGTGGCGGCGATGACGCGCACATCCACCTGCCGGGTTTCCGTGCCGCCCAGGGGTTTGACCTCGTTTTCCTGGAGCACGCGCAGGATGCGGGCCTGCAGCCCAAGGGGCATGTCGCCGATCTCATCGAGAAAGACCGTGCCGCCGCTTGCCGCCTCGAACAGCCCGACCTTGTCGCGGTCGGCTCCGGTGAACGCGCCTTTCTTGTAGCCGAAGAGTTCGGATTCGAGCAGCGTATCCGGGATGGCCGAGACGTTTTGCACCAGAAACGGCTTATCCTTGCGGGCGCTTAGACGGTGGATCTCGCGGGCGAAGAGTTCCTTGCCGGTGCCGGATTCGCCGGTCACCAGGACCGGAAAATCGGTGCGGGCGTAGTTGCCGGTAGCCTCCAGGGCGGTGCGGAAGGCCGGGCTTTTGCCGACAAGGGGCGTTTCGCCGCGAAATTCGCCGATGATGCGCTTGAGCTTCTGGGTTTCCTTTTTCTGGTCGGCAAAGGCCAGGGCGTTGCCCAGGGCGATGGAGCCGATGGCCACGAATTCTTCCAGCAGCTCCAGGTATTCCTTGGTGAGGTTGAGCCGGCTGCCGGCGTGGGCGGTGTCGATGATCTCCACCGCGCCGTAGACTTCGCCGGACTTGAGCACCAGGGGATAGCACAGAATCAGCGTGGACTTGACGTCCATGCCCGACTCCGCCTCCTTGAAATGCCGCTTGTCCTTGCCGGGTTCGGCGATGGTCATCTGGCCGTTTTCGATGACCCAGCCGACGATGCTCGGCTTGCCCTTGGGCACGACAAAGCCGACGAGGCGGTCGGCCTCGTCGCCGGTGGCTTCGATGCACTGGTAGCCGTCGGGGCGCTTGATCCACAGCGAACCGCGCTCGACGTTCTGGAATTCCACCAACGCCTCCAGGAAGCGGCGTTGGAGTTTGTCGGTGTCGAGGACCTCGAAAAGCGCCTTGGGAAAATCGGAAATACTTGGCGACATGGCTTTATCCCGGTGAATTTGCCGGACCATGCCGCAAAAGCGCAAGGGGGGCAAGGCTTGGGGCCGGCCGGCGGTCCGGGGTGCGGACCGCCGGCCGGAAAAAAGGCCAGAGGGTCAATGAATGGCGTAGGAGCGTTCCCGGATGCGCCACAAGTCCTCGGGGACTTCCAGGTACAGGTCTTTTTCCGGCAGGGGGATGACGCACACGAGCTTGCCCGTGTCCGCCACCCAGTACATGTGGCCGGCCAGTTCGTGCATGACTTCGTCGAAGGCGACGCCCGTCTGGGAGGCGACTTCCTTCATGGCCCGCCGCATGGTGGCCATGGCCGCATTGCCGAATTCCACTTCGAGCACGGAGACGTGGTGCAGGACGAGGGAATCGTCGTTGAGTTCCGGCGGAACTGTCGTTCGCAGCGTCAGGGCAGTTTCCATGGCGACCTCCTCGAGTGGTTTGGGCGCTGCCCGACAGAGCCGGGCACGCTGTCTGTCACTATAAGCAATCATCGTGCAAAGTACACCGCGATTGTGGAGAATTGGCGGTTCTTTTTGCGCCAGCCTGGAATCTCAAGGAAAATTTCGGATCGCGGGGGGAGCTGTCCGGGTGTGTCCCGGTGAGCCGGCAATGCGGAGGTGCAAAAATGCAGGGAGGAGGCACGAAAATGTCGCCGCGCGGCGCTTGTCGGCGACGCGGCGTCACGATGTCGTGAAGCGGGACAGGGGCTTGCCGATTGGGGACGGTTGGCGGCCGGCGTCAAGGCCATGCCGCCAGGGCGGCGGCCGGCGTCGGGAATATGCCTACGGTGCGGCGGCCGGGTCCAGGTCGGGCAGGTCGGCAAGCAGCGCGTCCCAGGTGTCGTGGCGATGCAGCGCCGCCAGGACCACGGGCAGGGGGTCGGCGAACACGCCCGGCAGATCGGCTTCGCCCGGCGCGGACACGGGAAAAGCCAGCCGTTCCACGGGCGGGGCGAAGCGCGCGTCCACCCCGGGTTTGTTGCCGCGCGGGTCGATCCGGTACCAGCCGTGGGCGGACAGATGCACGGCGACCAACCCATGCAGGCAGTAGCGGCCGGGGAACCGGTCGGCGTCGAGGACCAGCCGCTGGTAGCACAAGCCGGCCGGAACGCCCCTGGCCCGCAGCAGGGCGGTGAGCAGATGGGCCTTGGCGTAGCAGTAGCCCGTGGCGTGGGCCAGGACTTCCGAGGCCCGGCGGGTGACGGGATTTTGCTGGTAGTCCAGGCTGTGGCGGATGGCGTCGCGCACGAAGACGAAGGCGGCCCGGGCAACGGCCTCGTCCGAGGCGTCGGCCGGGGCCAGGGCGGCGGCCTTGGCGGCCACGGCCGGATGGTCGTGGTCGATGCACGTCGAGGCGGCGAGATAGGGGGCCAGGGCGGTGGGGGCGGGGAGTTTTGGCATGTCGGACCTCATGGGGCGGCGGGCGGCGTGGCGAGCCCGGCAGCCCGGGCCAGGTCGGTGTAGGCCTCGGCGTATTCCTCGGTCAGCCCCAGGCCGGCGGCCAGGGTCCGGATGGCGGGCAGGGCGGCCAGGGCTTGCTCGCGGGTCGCGGCCAGATGCTCGATTTCCACAAACAGGCGCGGGTCGAAGTCCACGGTCACGGCGGTCAATTCGACGTCGAGGCCGCCAGCCCGCAGCCGCGACCGGCGGCAGCGCTTGGCGTAGGCCAGGACCGGCTGAAACCCCAGCACGCCAAGGAGAGCGGCGGTGGCGTCGGCGTCGGCCACGGCCGTCTCGTGTTCGGGCTTGGAGGCGGTGGCGGCGTCAAAGGGCGGGGCCTTGGCCGTAAGCCGTGTCCGGCCGCCCTCGCGGCGCAGGCGCAGCTCCCGGCCCGTGGCGGCCAGACGGCCGTCCGGGGCGTCGTAGTAGACGTCCTCGACAAGGACAACCGCGCCCGTGCCCTCGGGCAGCCGGAAGCCCGGCCCGGCCACGAACTTGATTTCGGCCTCAAACATGGTTTTGTCCCTGGCCGGGATTGCCTGCGACGCTCGATTGGTTCATGGTCCCGGGCTGTTACGACGCCTTTGCGGCGATGGCAAGTTGCTCGGCCGGCCGCGGTCGGTTCATGGGTCTCCACGGCGTCGGCACAGGAGAAAACATGCGCGAAAACGCCCGGGCCGCCTGGGGCATGGCCGCGACGGCGGTGCTGTGGAGCACCGGAGGGCTGGCCATCAAACTCGTGCCGCTGACGCCCATGGCCGTGGCCGGCTGGCGCAGCCTGCTGTCGGCGGCGACGTTGCTGCTGCTTTTCCGGGGCCGCCTCGACTTCCGCCCGACCCGGGCCCGGTGCGGCGCGGCCGTGGCCTATGCGGCCCTGCTCGTCACCAACGTGGCCGCCACCAAGCTCACCACCGCCGCCAACGCCATCCTCCTGGCCTACACCGCACCGGTCTACGTGGCCCTTCTCGCGCCCATTGTCCTCGGCGAAAAGACCAAGCGGGCCGACTGGCTGTTCGTGGCGGCCAGCCTTGGCGGCATGGCGCTGTTTTTTCTGGACAGGCTCTCGGCCGAGGGCTTTTGGGGCAATATCCTGGCCGTGGGCACGGGGGTGAGCTACGCCGCGTTTACCTTGTGCATGCGGGCTGGGCGCGAGGATTCGCCGGTGTCGGCGGTCATCGCCGGCCATGGGCTGACGGTGCTGGCCGCGCTGCCGTTTCTGGCCTCCGGCGCGCCGCAAACCCTGGGCGCGGCCCTGGGGCTGGCCTATCTCGGCGTCATCCAGCAGGGGCTGTCGCTGGCGCTGTACGTCTGGTGCATCACGCGGCTTCCGGCCTTGTCGGCCATGCTGCTCATGACTCTGGAGCCCATCGTCAATCCGCTGCTGGTGGCCGTGGGCTACGGCGAATGGCCGGGCTTCTGGTCGGTCCTTGGCGGAGCGGTGGTGGTGGCGGCCGTGACCTTGCGGGGGATTTTCGGACGCGGCCCTAGCCGATAAGGAAGTGCTGGCGGCTTTCGCCCTCGGTCAGCCGCAGGCAGGAAGGGTTTTCCAGGAAGCCGCCGGACAGCGCCTCGGCCATGAACCGGCAGCCGCCCTTGCAAATGGCCTTGAGGTCGCATCGGGAACAATTGCCGGTGAGCGCCTCGGGATCGAATTGGCGGTTGTAGGCGAATAGCTGCGGATCGGACCAGATGTCGCGCAGCGGCCGGGTGCGGATGTTGCCCTCGGCAAGCAAGCGCTGCATGGACAGGCAGCCGGTCACGTCGCCGTTGCTGCGGATGCCGAGATAGTCCAGCCCGGCCTTGCAGCCGGTCCAGATACCGTCGCGCAGATCGTTTTCCAGGTCCGAATAATAGCCCAGACTGTCGCCGGTGAGCACGGCCAGACCGGGGGCGGCCCGGAAGTCCCGGATGATCCGGGCGAGCCGGGACCGGTCCTCGCTGTCGAGGACCAGGTCCCGGCGCGCGCTCATGCGGCCGCTGGGCGCGGCCGGCTGGATCTGCCAGGCATAGATGTCCAGTCGGGCCAGGATGTCGCGCAAAAGCGGCAGTTCGTCCAGGTTGCCCTTGTGGACGCAGGTGACCACGGCCGCCGGTACGCCCCGCTCACGCAGCAAGCCGATGGCGTCGAGGATTTGGGCGTGGAGCCCCGGACAGCCGCGAATGGCGTCATGGGTTTCGGGCCGGCCGCCGTCGAGGCTTATGGCCACGGCCGGGGGCCGGGGCAGGGCGGCCAGGCGGTCGGCCAGGGCCGCGTCGATGCGCGAACCGTTGGTGATGATCCGCGGCTCCATGCCGTGCTCGGCGATGGCCCGGGCGAGTTCCTCCCAATGGCCGCACAAGAGCGGTTCGCCGCCGGACAGGGTGACGAAGTCCGCGCCAAGAGCGGCCACGTCGGCCACCAGCTTGAAGCTTTCGGCCAGGGAGAGTTCCTCCTGGCGGGCGGTGTCCTGGCTGGCGGCCGAGCCGCAGTGCAGGCAGCGCAGATTGCAGGCCAGGGTGGTTTCGAAGACGATGCCCTTGAGACGAGACGGCCGGTAGGAAGCGCTGGCGCCCATGACCCTTTCTCCTTGCGCGAAACAGCGACGGGATGGCCTCAGGCGAAGGCCACCTGCTTCTCCTCGTAACCATGGGGCGGCGGGCCGTTGTACAACAGCACCATGCCGCCGTCGCGGCCCTTGGCGATGTCGGCGAGGGCGTCCTCGGACAGCTTGATGGCAATGTGCTTGCACTTCACGTGCTCTTCCATGCCCACGGCTTGGCGCAGATGCTGTTCCTGTTCCTCGGTCAGCTTGATCCACAGCGTCTTCATGGCAGTCTCCCGGTTGGGGGTTGGCAAAGGGGGCAGGCAGGCGATGCAGGGCTAGCCAAGGCCGACCGTCGCGGCCGTTCCATCATGGGGCGGGCCGTTGTAGGCGACAATGATTCCGCCGGTCTCGCCACGTTTGAAGGCGGCGAACTGCTCTGGGGGGATCTTGATGGCGATGTGCTGACAGGCGACGTCGTCAGCCATCCCCAAGGCGTTTCGCAGGTCGGCTTCCTGCTGGGCCGTCAGTTTGATCCACAGCGTCTTCATGACATCCTCCAGAAGGTAAGATGTTGTCGCGAAGCGAGAAATCCTTGTGACTGCGAAGCTGCCGCAAGGTCGGGCGGGGTTTGGGAAAATGATATATGTTTTTACTTTTTGCGCAAGACAAAATGTATAAGTCTGTAAATAATATAAGCTGACAATATGTATGAATAAGTTTTGTCGTCCGCGCCGGCCCCGGTCGCATGGTCTGAAAATACACGTTTGCCATTTGCTAAAGAGGAATGGTTTTGGCCTGTTGCCACTGAACTCCCTCTGCGCGTTTCGTGGACGCGGCACGAGGGCCTGCAACGCCTGGAGGAGCGGAAAAACGGGCCGGCCGGGGGACGCGCTCCGGTGTCGGACTTTTGAAAAGAGCCAGCGCAGGCTCGTTTGCAATAGCCGATGTCCAGGTATTTCTCGTGAAACACGAGCAACTGCGTTGACTGACGCGAGTGCGGGCAGGATTTGCATGGCATCGGCCTGAAAGGTGACGGCGTCGCGAGGTTTGCGCGTAAAGCGAGGCCCAGACTGGTTGCGCCTTGTCACGGGCAGGCTCCCCTCGTGCTGTTGACGGCCACTCCAGGCCATGCGATATTTTCGGTACTGTTGCCGTAGCGAATCGTCTCGTCCAATGCCGGCAGTATGCTTGGCCTGATTGGCGTTGGCGTCATGCGTTGCCTGAGCGACATGCATGAGGAAATTCGTCGGGACAAGGTTGGTTCGCCGTCGATTGTCGGGACATTGGCGCAGGCCGGTAAGCGGATATGCATTGCGCCCAACAAACAATGGAGGAGTTATGCGTTCATTCATTTTTGTTGCGATTCTGGTTTTTGGCGTGCTGTGCGTGCAACCGGCGCAGGCCTTTGAATGCGGCAAACTGGAGTTTGGAACCAAACTCAGCGACATGGACGACGGCAATTTCGTGCGCTACATGGAGAAGGATGGCGTCTCTTATTATAACTATGTCGGGGCCTGCCGCCTCCCGGTGCACCAGAAGGCGTCGCCGGCCATTGCTTATGCTTTTGTCGACGGGAAGTACTACGCCCGGATCATCCGTGTCGTCGGCCGGGAAAAAAAGGATATCCTCGCCGACATGGAGAAAAATTTCTGCAAGCCGGTCTCCGTGAAAAACGAAGGGAACGTGAGCTTGTACCAATGTGATCTGCCAAACGACATCGAGTTCAAGTTCAAGTACAACAACAAGACCGGCGAGGCGCGGACCGCCGCGTACAGCAAGACCTTGCGCAAAAGCATAGGCAAGCCGGGCAAGGCCGAACCGGTGGATCTTTCGGGGAAGTAGCCCTTGGGTGCAATCGCCGTCAGGATGTGCCCGGCAAGGCGGCGGCGAAAAGGCATGGGAACATGCCAGGGAGCGTTCCATGCCTGTGTATCACATGGTGGCCGCCATGGCGGCGCGACGGCCCGAGGCCGTGGCCCTCTGTTACGGGGCGGACCGCATCACCTATGCCCGACTAATTGATGACGTCGGCCGGCTGGCCGCCTGGCTTTCCAGCCTCGGGCTGGTTCCGGGCGACCGGCTGGCCGTGCTGCTTCCCAATGCCATCGAGCTTGTGGCCGTCATCCTGGCCGCCTGCCGGGCCGAACTGGTGCTCGTGCCGCTCGCGCCGGACGCACCGCCGGCCCGGCAGGCCGAGATCCTCAGGCAGACAGGGGCCAGGGGACTGGTCCTGGCCGCCGAGATGGCCGCCGCTGTCCCGGCCGAGGCGCGGCAGGGGCTGGCCGTGGCGATCTGCCTGGGGCCGCCCGAACCCGGAACCATCGCCTACGACGCCTTTCGCGCCCATACGGACGCCAGTCCGCCGCCCCGAAGCGCCGTGGCGGACCCGATCTGCCTGCTCGTCCACACCTCCGGCTCCACCGGCCGGCCCAAGGCCGTCGCCCACAGCCAGCAGCGGCTGGCGCGACGCGTGGACGCCTTTATCCAGGCCATGCACGTCACGGGCGAGGACACGACCCTGGCCGTCTTCCAGGCCTGGCGGCCGGTGGTCCTGGTGTTCCAGGTTCTGGCCATGCTGCGCCTGGGCGGCGCCGTCGTGCTGACCGACAGTCCGGACCCGGCCGCGTTCTGGCGTCTCTACGGGGAGCATCGCCCCGGGTATGTCCTGGTGATGCCCAGTTACGCCCGCAAGCTTTTCGCCAATCCGGCCGCCGCCCAGGCGGACCATAGTCGGCTGCGGTTTTGGATCAGCGGCGGCGACGCCCCGGGGCCGGCCCTATACGAAGCGGCCCGGAGCATCACCGGGCGGCCGTTTTGCAACCTTTACGGCCTCACCGAAATCGGGCTGGTGGCCGTGGTCGCGCCAAGCCGGACGGACAAGCCCGGCTGCATCGGCCAGCCCGTGGGCGACGTGGTCATGCGGCTGGTGGACGAGGCCGGCCGGGATGTTGCCCAGGGCAGCCCCGGTCGCCTGCTCGTCGCCTCGGCGAACATGATGGTCGGCTATTTCAACGACACCATGGCCACGCATCGGGCCATCGGGACCGGCTGGTACGACACCGGCGATCTCATGCGCCGCGACGCCCAGGGCGATTATTGGTTTATCGGTCGCGGCGAGGACGTCATCGTGCGCCATGCCGTCCAGGTGGCCGCCGCCCTGGTGGCCGACGTCCTGGCCGGCCATCCCGGCGTGGCCGAGGCCGTGGTGGTGGGGGTGGCCGATGCCGAGGCCGGGCAAGTCCCCGTGGCCTTCTATCGGCCGGCCGGCCCCGATCCCGGGGGCGAAACACTCATCGGCTATCTCGCCGAGCGGGTGGAAGCTTTGTCCGTGCCCGTGGCCTGCCTGGCCGTGGCCCAGTGGCCGGTGACGCCCCGGGACAAGACCGACCGGCAAAAGTTGCGGGCCATGGCCGCGGAACATCTTGGCCGGACAAGCGGGGACGGCTGAGCGAGGGCCGGCCCCGAAACGTTTCCAGACTTTGCTCCACGGGCGGTGGCCGGGTCCCTACGGGGGCGGCGCGTCCTCGGGCAGGGCTTGCGCGGCGGGTTCGGGCAGATGGCGCGAGGCGATGAGATTGGCCAGGGTGACCAGGAAGGCGACCCCGGCGGCGGCGTAGGCCACCCGGGCGGGGTGGGCGGCGGCCATGGGCAGGGCGGCGGCCAGCCATTGGGTCAGGGCGGCGAAGCACGACCCGAGCATGCGCCCGCCGACGTTGGCCGAGAAACTCTCGCCCGTGCCCCGCAAATGCAGCGGGTAGGCGCGGGGGAGGTAGTTTCCCCAGAAGCTGAACTGGCCGATGATCACAAAACCCGCCAGGAACAGGCCGCGTTCAAAGGCCGGCAGGCTTGTGGTTCCGGCCCAGGCGAAGGTCACCGGCAGGACCACCATAGCCGGAATCAGGAAGCACCGCAGCAGTCGGCCTCGGCTGACGATCCAGACCGCCAGCACAGCCAGGGCGCAACGCCCGGCAATCCCTCCGAACTCCTGAGCCGTTGTCGCCCGGGCCGCGAATCCCTGTTCCACCGGACCGGCCACCCGGCGCTGCTCGGCGAACAGGCGCTGTTTGATTTCTTCCTCCGAGCGTCCCTGGGCCCTCCACTCGGCACGTAGCGCCGCCAGCCGTTCTTCGGGCAGGCGCTTGTCCAGGGCCTCGGCCACGGCGGCCCGGGTTTCGGGCAGTCCCGGCACGATCTGGGGCGCTTGCAGCAAGGCTCCGAACGCGGCGGCGAAGCTCAGGGTGAACATGGCGGTGACCAGGCAGGTGGTGCGCCGCAGTCCGGGGGAGAACAAGGCGGCCAGGCTCGGCCGGCCCAGGCGGCCGGCCCGGCGCTCTGCCAGCCAGGGCGGAGATTCCGGCAGGAAAGGCCGGACCAGCAGCAGCGGCAGGGCCGGCAGCAGGCCGGACATGAGCGTGTAGCGCCAGTCGGCGTGGGGATTGTCGATGCGCCCGAGAAACGACAACACCTCGGGCAGGCCGATGGCCGGCGCGGGCAGCGGCGGCAAGGCCAGCCAGCCCAGGAGCGTGATGGGGCGTCCGCCGGCCAAGGCCGAGGCCGCGCCGCCGGCCAGGGCCACCAGCAGGCCGCCCACGGAAGAAAAGGCCTGGGTGGTTCCCAACACGGCTTCCCGCCGGCGTGGTTCGGGAAAAAACTCGGCCAGCCAGGCAATGGCCGCCACGAATTCCACGCAGACGCCGATGAACACGAGGCAGCGCAGGACAAGCAACATGGTCAGGGAGGTGGCGAACCCGGACAGGAAGGAAGAGACCGCGTACAGCATGATGCTGGCCGTCAGCAGGCGTTGCCGCCCGAAACGGTCGGCGAGCCAGCCGCCGAGCAGTCCGAACGCGCCGCCGGCAATGGCCGGGACATAGAACAGCAGCCCGAACCAGAAGGTGAATTCCGGCGTGCTCGGGCGGATGCCGCCCAGCTCCATAAGCGCCGGGCGCACGATGAGCGGCAGCATCAGCAGTTCGTAACTGTCAAAGAGAAAGCCCCAGGCGGCCACGGCGCACACGAGGCACTCCTTGGCTGTCAGGCGCGGCAGCTTAGGCGGGGCATTCACGGGCGAGCCGGCCACGGCCGGCGAC
>JAEZMB010000339.1 GCA_023435825.1 Pseudomonadota bacterium
CCCCCCCCCCCCCCCCCCCCCCCCCCCCCCCCCCCCCCCCCCCCCCCCCCCCCCCCCCCCCCCCCCCCCCCCCCCCCCCCCCCCCCCCCCCCCCCCCCCCCCCCCCCCCCCGCCGGAGGCATCTTCAAAAATGACGGCTAGGCCGTCTCGACGACGTCTTTCTGGGTCTCGTAGATTTCCTTGAGGATGCGCGGCACGTCGTAGGTCATCTTCCAGTCGGGGTAGTGCTGCTCGAACTTCTTCAGGCCGCTGATCCACCAGATGTGGTCGCCGATGCGGTTGGTCTCGTCGTATTCGCAGTTGAGCTTCTTGCCGGTGATCTGTTCGCACAACTGGATGGCTTCGAGCATGGAGCAGTTGGAGTAGCGGCCGCCGCCCATGTTGTAGACCTCGCCGACGCGGGGCTTCTCGAAGAAGTGCCACAGGCTGTTGACCAGATCGTAGGAGTGGATGTTGTCCCGGACCTGCTTGCCCTTGTAGCCGTAGATGAAATACTTGTTGCCGGTGATGCAGCAGCGCATGAGATAGGACAGGAAGCCGTGCAGGCGCGTGCCGGAGTGGGAGGGGCCGGTGAGGCAGCCGCCCCGGAAGACGCCGGTCTTGAAGCCGAAGTAGCGGCCGTATTCCTGGACCAGCACGTCTGCGGCGACCTTGGAAGCGCCAAACAGGCTGTGCTTGGTGTGGTCGATGGACATGGTCTCGTCGATGCCGTCGTTGTAGGCGTGGGACGGATCGATTTCCCAGCGGGTTTCAAGCTCCACCAGGGGCAGGTAGTTGGGCGTGTCGCCGTAGACCTTGTTGGTGGAGGTGAAGATGAACACGCTGTCCGGGCAGTGGGCGCGGAAGTTTTCGAGCATCACCAGTGTGCCGTTGGCGTTGACCGTGAAGTCCATGTAGGGGTCGGAAGCGGCCCAGTCGTGGGAGGGCTGGGCGGCGCAGTGGATGACCGCCTTGATGTCCTTGCCGTAGCGGCCGTAGATCTTGGAGATGCCTTCGTGGTCGCGGATGTCGGCGTCGTAGTGGGTGTAGTTCTTGTGGGAAGCTTCCAGGCGCTGGCGGTTCCACTCGGTGGAGGCGTCCTCGCCGAAGAAGGTCTTGCGGAAGTTGTTGTCGATGCCGACGACATCGAAGCCTTTATCACAGAAAAACTTGACGGTTTCCGAACCGATGAGGCCGGCGGAGCCGGTTACGATGGCGACAGCCACGGGGATCTCTCCTGTTGGCGATTGGGTGCGAGTTTCGGGGGCGGCTTACGCGCTTGGGGCCTGGCGTGATCTTCTGGCCAAAAACAGGGCGCCCACGAGGAAACGCAGGAAATACATGCCGCAGGCCTTGACCGGATGGGCCAGGAGCCGGCGGTAGCGGCCTTGTTCGACGAATACGCCAACGAACCGGTAGAACGCCCCGTACTGGCGGGCGATGTCCGGGTCCTGCCGGGTCCATTTGGCGATGTAGGCTTCGGCGCTGCCTGTGTAATACGTCTTCTTCTTCAGGTAGCGGCCGAGGTGAAAGGCGGCTTCGTTGTGAAACAGCAGCGGCACGTCCTGTCCGCTTTTCGCTTCGAAGCCCACGAGCGCATCGGGAATGCCCGCGGCGGGCAACCCGGAAACATAGGCGTCCACCGCGTCGAAATCGTAGCGCGACAGGAGGCCGATGGTCCCGATGCTTTTGAGTTTCTTGTCCAGGTCCCAGTCCTCGGGACCGGTCAGGGACGTGTCGAACCCGCCCACGGCGGCAAAGGCCTCGCGGCGCATGAAGCGCGCGCCGTCGATGACCGTGCCGTCGTAGAAGCTGCGCTCGAAACGCCGCACCGACGGAAAAAAGCCCGTGCCGAGCACGATCTCGGGCACGTGCAGGGCCACATGGGCGCTGGCGTCCAGGAGTTCCACGCAACGCCGCACCACGGTGCGCGACAGGATCATGTCCGCGTCCAGGAACATGACGTACTGGCCGCAGGCCACGTCGAGCATGCCGTAGTTGCGTTGGGCCGAGCGTTCCGGCCCCTTGTCGAAGACGCGGTCGGTGAAGCGCCGGGCAACGGCCTTGGTGCTGTCCGTGGAGGCGTTGTCCACGACGATGATTTCCAGGGCTTCCCGGGGGAAGTCCTGGCCGACCACCGAAGCCAGGCAGTTGCCGATGTTGGCCGCCTCGTTGCGGGTGGTGACCACCACGGAGACGCGGATCATGCCGCGACTCCCGCCGCATGAATGGCGGCAAGCTTGCGGCCGTGACCGGTTGAACGTGTACGCGTCTTGTGCATGGCGGTCGTGGAAACGGCGGCTGCCTATTTGCAGCCGCAGGATTTGGCGCGGCTTTTGTTGAGCAGATGCCCGATGAGCTTGGAAGCGGCCCGGGCCAGGAACTTGATGTCGTCGAGGTCCCGGATGCTCAGGATCTTTCGGACGATGAAAGCCGGCGTGAGGGCGGCTTTATACAACTCGTCCTTGAATTGCAACACGTCGCTGGAGGAGATGGGGCTTTTCCAGACCGAGTCGCGCATGTCGTAGTCATCCCAGTTCTCGGTGGTCAGCCAGCCGTTGGCCTTGGCTTCCTCAAAAAGCGGCGTGCCGGGATAGGGCACGACGATGGTGGCCTGCAGGGTGTTGAGCAGGCCGCGCGAGAACAGCGACTTGGCGAAATCCACGGTGCGCCGGGCGTCCTCGCGGGTTTCCCAGGGGTAGCCCACCATGGTGGTGATGTGGGGCTCCAGTCCCGCCTTCTTGGCCATGCGCACGGTTTCCTCGATCTGGGAGACCTTGATGCCCTTTTTCAGGCGGTTGAGCGTATCCTGGGACATGGACTCCAGGCCGATGAGGATGAAGCGGAAATTGGCTTTCTTGAGCAGGTTCCACTGGGCCTGGGTCAGTTCGCCCACGCGCATGTTGCAGCCCATGACGACTTTCTTGTGCAGGCCCTTGGCGATCAGGAGGTTGCAGAACTCCTCCAGCCAGGCCCCGCGCGGGAAACAGCCCGAGTCGTCGAAGATCTCGCGGATGCCGTAGTCATTGACCAGCCGCTCGATCTCGGCCACGTGGCGGGCCGGGGACACGGTGCGGTAGGTCGCGCCGGGAAACAGGGTCGTCCAGCTGCAAAAGGTGCAACGTCCCCACCAGCAGTCGCGCCCGGCCATGACGTAGGCCCCGGGGGTGTACTTGAAATTGCCGTTTTTAAAGGCGTAGCGCTTCCACTTGATGAGCTCGCGGTCGATGTAGGGCAGCTCGTCGAGGTTGTGGGCCAGGCTCCCCATGCCGCCGTCGACGATTTCGCCGTTTTCCCGCCGCCAGACCCCGGCCGGCAGGGCCACGGGCCGGCCGTCGAGGTGATCGACCAGGTCGGCCAGGATGAAATCGAAGTCGCCGCCGCAGATGACGTAGTCCACCGGGCAGTTTTCCATGGTTTCCCGGGGAAGCGCGGTGACATGGTCGCCCATGAGCACGATGGTCGCGCCGGGCAGGGCCGCCTTGAAGTCGGCCACGATCTTCCAGTGCCGGGTCACCACCGGGGTCTTGGTCTCCATGGCGATGACATCCGGGGCCTTGGCGACCAGATCGCGCTTGAAGGCCTCGTAGGTCATCTCGTCGGCGATGCCGTCGTCAAAGGTGACGGTGTGGCCGCGCGAGGCCATGAGGCTGGCGGCATAGGCCGGCACCATGGGGTAGATGTAGGTGGGATTGGTGAACCACTGGAACTGCCGGTTCTGGGACAGAAGCGGCGTGCCCTTGTCCGAGGACAGCGGCGGATAGGCCACGGAAACTTTCATATCACCTGCCAAGGGAGCTGGTCAGCGTTTTGCGGGAAAGGCCCACGAGGAAACGGACGCCGTACCAGACATGGGTGAGCGCCACGTAGGGCAAGGCGGCCAGGGCCACAAGGGCCGGCTCGCGGCGAAGGACCGTGAGATCGAAAAAGACGGCGGCCAGGAAGCAGCCGTAGGCGGCAAACCCCAGGCTGATCAGGCAGCCCATAAGCGGCCAGGGCGAGACCCCGTCGGCCACGCGGAAAAAGCCGTAGCCCAGGGCCACGACGAGAAAGAGCACCCAGGCCGAAGGCACGAAATAGCCCGGCCGGCGCGAGGTTTCGGGGTGGACGCGCACGAAATGGCCCCGGTGCAGGCCGTAGTTGCCGACCTGGCGCAGATGCTTGGTCAGGCCCGGCCGGCGGTGGTGCCACACGAACAGCTCGGGCAGATACAGGATGCGCCCGCCCTTCTTGTGGACCAGATCCAGGCAGAACTTGGTGTCCTCGCCGGGCCAGCAGGCGGTGTCGAAGCCGCCGGCGTCATAAAAGGCGTCGCGCCGCACGATGAGGTTGACCGTGGGCCAGTCGTCCACCTCCCGCCGGGGCGGGGTCGGGCGGTAGCGTTCGGGCACGCCGGTCAGGCGGCTCAAAAAGACCGCGCCCGAGGCCCTGGCCCAGAAGGGGTCGTCGGGGGGCGTGGCGGCCGGTCCGCCCACGGCGGACAGGGTCGGATCGTCCTCGAAGGCGGCCCGGGCGATGGAGAGCCAGCCGCGCTCGGGATAGGCGTCGTCGTCGATGAAGGCGAGGTAAAGCCCCAGGGAGGCGGCCGCGCCGAGGTCGCGCTTGACGGCCGGCGACACCGGCCCCGAGGCAATGGCCCGCACCCGGGGATCGGCCGTCAGGGCAGCCACATCCATGGGGCCGTCGGGCACGAGAATGACCTCGAAATCCGCTTCGGCCAAGGCCAGCAGATGGGGCAGGCTCTCTTCGATGTAGGGGCCGGGGGCCTTAAACGGAATGATGATGGAAAACAGCGGCGGCGTCGGACTCACTGCGTCTCGTCCCAGGTTCCGGCGCGGGAGCGCACGATGTAGAGGGGCCGGTTGACCACCTCGGTGTGGATGTGGCCGACGTAGAGCGACATCATGCCCAGGGCGCACAGCACGATGCCGATTAAAAGCGTATTGAAGACCGTGAAAAAGGCCAGGGCGGTGATGTTGGCCCCGAAAAACCAGTTGCTGACGACCATAAGGCCCAGCACCGGCACGGTGACGGCCATGATCAAAAGCCCCAGATAGCCGGTCAGGCGCAGCGGCACCAGGGAAAAGGAGGTGAAGCTGTTGATGGCCAGATCAAAAAGCTTTTTGACGGAATAGGCCGGTTCGCCCTGGCTGCGGGCCGGGGCGCAAAAGGAAATGTAGGTCTTTTTGTAGCCCATCCAGTCGATGAGCCCCCGAAACATGCGCGAACCTTCGGTGAACTTCGACAGCGTCTCCACCACCTTGTGGTCGAGCAGCCGGAAATCGGTGGAATTGGGCGGCAGGTCGAGGTCGGTGAACCGGCGCATGAACCAGTAAAAGGCCTTGGACCCCATCTTCTTGACCAGGGAGTAGTCGGCGACCTTTTCGCGGATGGTGGCCACGATGTCGTAGCCCTGCTCCCACTTGGCCAGGAGCTCGGGAATGATCTCGGGCGGATGCTGGAGGTCGGCGTCGAGGCAGATGACGGCGGCGGAGCCGATGGCGTGTTCCACGCCGGCGGTCAGCGCCATCTCCTTGCCGAAATTGCGCGAGAACATGAGGCCCTTGAAGCGGCCATCGGCGGCGGACAGCTCCTCGATGACGGACCAGGAGCCGTCGCGGCTGCCGTCGTCGACCAGGATGCACTCCCAGTCGTAGGCCGTGGCGTCCATGACGGCCGTGATGCTGTCGCGCAGGGCATAAAGCCCCGGGCCTTCGTTGTAGACCGGGACCACAAGGGAAATCTTGCCGCCCCGCCGGGAGGCGGGGCGGCTGTCGGCGTCATACGTCATCCGGGATTCCGTCCTGCTCGCTTAGGCCTGGCGCAGGAACGCATCGAAGTATTCGATGGTCTTTTTGAGGCCTTCGGGCAGGGCCACCTTGGGTTCCCAGCCGAGCTTGGCCTTGGCCAGGGTGATGTCCGGGCGGCGCTGCTTGGGATCGTCCTGAGGCAGGGGCCGGTAGTCGATGATCGACTTGGAGCCGGTGTATTCGATGACCAGCTTGGCCAGTTCCAGGATGGTGAATTCGCCCGGGTTGCCGGTGTTGACCGGGCCGGTGAAGTCGTCGGGGGTGTCCATGAGGCGCAGGAAGGCTTCGACAAGGTCGTCGACGTAGCAGAACGACCTGGTCTGCTGGCCCTGGCCGTACACGGTCAGCGGCTCGCCGCGCAGGGCCTGGATGATGAAGTTGGAGACCACGCGGCCGTCGTTGGGATGCATCCTGGGCCCGTAGGTATTGAAGATGCGGGCGACCTTGATGCGCAGGTTATGCTGGCGGCGGTAGTCGAAGAACAGGGTTTCGGCGCAGCGCTTGCCTTCGTCGTAGCAGGAGCGGAAGCCGATGGGGTTGACGTTGCCCCAATAGGATTCGGGCTGGGGATGCACCGACGGATCGCCGTAGACCTCGGAAGTGGAGGCCTGCATGATCTTGGCCCGCAGGCGCTTGGCCAGGCCGAGCATGTTGATGGCGCCATGCACGCTGGTCTTGGTGGTGGCCACCGGGTCGTGCTGGTAGTGGATGGGCGAGGCCGGGCAGGCCAGGTTGTAGATCTCGTCGACTTCCACGTAGAGGGGGAAGGTGACGTCGTGGCGCATCAGCTCGAAGTTCGGATTGTCGAGGAGATGCGCGACGTTTTGCTTGGAGCCGGTGAAATAGTTGTCCAGGCAGATGACGTCGCAACCCTGGGCGAGCAGGCGTTCGCACAGGTGCGAACCGAGAAAGCCGGCGCCGCCGGTGACGAGAACACGTTTTTTCAGGTGCATGGCTTGTGCCTTGAAGACGGTTTGAGGTGGATGATTCAAACGCGGAAAGCGTCCCCATAATCCCCTTTTTCGGGAATGTAAATCACTGCCAGGTAAGCGAGGCCCATTCCCCGGACACCCGGCGCACGGGCTGCCCCAGGCCGGTGGCCTGGTAGGCGGCGGTCACGTCGTCGGCCTGGGTTTCGAGGATGCCGGACAGGACGAGCATCCCGCCATCGGCCACGTGCCGCACCAGCAACCGGGCCATGGCCATGAGCGGCGCGGCCAGGATGTTGGCGGCCACGACCTCGAAACGGCTGTCCGGAGTCAGGCTCCCCACCCCGCCCACGGCCAGGGACATGGCCCCTTCCACGCCGTTTAGGCGCAGGTTGTCGGCGGCGCACCACACGGCCTGGGGGTCGATGTCCAGGCCCACGCCGGTCAGCCCCAGGCGGCAAAGCCCGATGCCGAGGATGCCCGAACCGGTGCCCAGGTCGAGAAAACGCATGGACGGGGTCAACCAGCCCGAGGTCTGGGCCTGGGCAAAGGCTTCCAGGCACAGGGCGGTGGTCGGGTGGTGGCCGGTGCCGAAGGCCATCTTGGGTTCGATGAGGATGGGTTTTTTGCCGCCGGTGTCGTGGTCGGCCATCCAGGGCGGCAGGATCTCGTAAACGCCGCCCACCTCGATGGGAGTGAAAAAGGCCATCCAGGCCGCGCCCCAGTCCTCTTCCTCCAGGGTGGAGACTTCCCGGGGCAGGTCCGGCCAGTCGGCGGCGACCTCCTCGGCAAAGGCCCGGGCCGGCGGGGCGTCTTCCATATGGACGCGGAATCGGACGGTCTCACCGTCGTCAAGGACAGACTCTTCCCAGCCCTGGGCGGCCCGGCCGGCCAGCCAGGCTTCCAGCAGTTCGGCGGTTTCGCCGCCGCCGGGCACGGTGATGTCGACGCGAAGCAGTTTGCGCACAGGTGCTCCTAAAAGCAGAAACAGGGGCCAAGCCCCTGTCGTTATTGAATCAGCTACACCGTTAAGACGTCAAAACACTGTCTGCCGGGTCCAAGCCCGGTGGTTCTGTCTGCGCCGCCACGCTGGGCGGCGCGCCGTATCGGCCTCGCCTGCGGCCGACGCCTTGCGCCGGCCGCCCTGCTCTCCAGTCTGCGGCGGGCCCCCCCGCCGCCCGCCGCAGGCGTTGGCGTCGGCCAGGGTGCCGATGCCCGAGGCGTAGGCTCCGAGCACGTCCTTGGAAAACTGGTAGGTCTGGCTCATGTCGCTGGACGCGGACGACCCCGAGGAGCCGGAGTTCATGTAATCCAGCGTCTTGCTCACCACGGCCGCGCCGAAGGTCTGCTTGTCAAACGGCGCGGCGTCGCCTGTCGCGGACGCCCCGGACGACGAGAACATGTTGCCCGAGGGCGTGTTGTTCATTGTGTCGAGGGTCTTGGAGACGATGCCGCCGGCGATCTCCGCCCCTTGCAGGCTTGAAAACGTGATGGCGCTCATGGCGTTGCTCCCTGCCGTAACCCGACCGGGCCTGGCGGCCTCTCGGACACGGCGTTATCGGTACGTCGCCTCGTGGCGCATTCCCGGAATCCTTCTCGGAGGCACCGGGAACACCCTATGGAAATAGGCACGATTGGCCCAAAAGCAGCCCCAGTCGAACGACCGGCCAGATCTTTTTACCGGTCAACGACGCCGGCCCACGCGCCTGCGTCAACCGCCCGGACAGAGCACGACCGCTCAGGTCTTTTTGTCCGCCAGCGACCCCACGCCCGAAGCAAAGGCCTGGGCCGTGCCGCCCCGAGGGGTGCTCGGGCCCGTGTAGACGAGGTCGATGGCGTCGCCGCGTTCAAAGGCCGTCGTGGGCGCGACTTCCCGGATGTTGTCCAGGGTGTCCATCATCAGGGTATACCCTGCCTTGCTCCCCATGACATCCCAGACTTTTCCGCCCATGGCCGACTCCGCCGACAAACCTGTTTTGTCCTCTCTACCCGGCCGCGGGTCGCCGGTCAAATGGCCGCAAACCCTCAGGCGGCGACCGCCAACAGCGATTCGGTCTTTGTCAACAAAAGCAACTCGTTCAGGCACCAATGCGCCGACCGGCGACAGGGCCTCGGCCGCGCCCGAACTAGCGGGCGGCCATGGAGGCCACGCCCACGGGCAGCTGCAGCACCGTGCCCACGCGCAGACGCATGGGGTCCAGCCCGCCGTTTTCGGCCAGGATGCGCTGGACGCTCAGGCCATAGGCCCGCGAGAGCTTCCAGAGGTTGTCGCCTTCGGAAATGACGTGCTGGCGGGCCGGGGCATGGGCCGGGCCGGCGGTGGGAGCGGTGGCCGGCCCCATGGTCGGGACCACCCCGTCCTGGGCCTCGGCCGGCAGGATGGCCGGCGCGGCAGCGGACGCGGCCTTGGCCGGGGCCTGCTTGGCCGGCGCGCCGGAAGCGGCCACGGCAGCCAGGGACGACGGCACGCGGATGGTCTGGCCTTCGCGCAGACGCAGCGGATCGACGCCGGGGTTGGCGGCGGCCAAGGCCTCGACGCTCACGTCGAACCGCTTGGCGATGCTCCACAGGCTGTCGCCGGCCGAGACCGGGAAGACCAGCATTTCGGCGCTGGCCAGGCCGCCTTCCACGGGCACGGTGACCAGCTGGCCCACGCGCAGCCGCGAGGGATCGACCTCGCCGTTGACGGCCAGCATGTCTTCCAGGGAGACGCCAAAGCGGCGCGACAGGCTCCACAGGGTGTCGCCCGGGGCCACGGGATAGAGCCCGGCGTCGCTGACGGTCCGGGCGTTGCCGGCCGGAGCCGGGGCGGCCAGGGCCTCGGCCCGGGCGTTGTCCGGCACGGCCAGGACCTGGCCGGGCTGCAGGCGCAGGGGATCCAGGCCGGCGTTTAAGCGGGTCAGGTCGTCGGCCGACACGCCCAGGCGCTTGGCGATGGACCAGAAGTTGTCGCCGTCGGCCACCACATAGCCGGCCCCGTCCAGGGCGGCGTGCTGCTT
>JAEZMB010000340.1 GCA_023435825.1 Pseudomonadota bacterium
CCCCCCCCCCCCCCCCCCCCCCCCCCCCCCCCCCCCCCCCCCCCCCCCCCCCCCCCCCCCCCCCCCCCCCCCCCCCCCCCCCCCCCCCCCCCCCCCCCCCCCCCCCCCCCCCGCCGGAGGCTTCTTCTCTTTTCTCTTCCTAATTCCGCCGGTGTTCGTGGCAGGACGTCAGGAACAAGGCGGCCCGCAGGCGCAGCACTTCGCGGGGGGCGCGGTCCATGAGCTCGTGGCCGGGCAGGGTCACCATGGCGGCCAGGGCCGTGGCTTCGCGTTTGCGGCGGTCGTCGAAACCCATGCCGGAGAGTTCCTGCAGGGCGGCCAGGACGCCCTGGCGTTCCTTGGCGTAGGCCTCGCCGAGGATGGCGGCCTGTTCGGGGCTGCGCACGTCCAGGACGGGCGGCAGGGTATGCAGCGTTGCGGCGTTTGTCGGTTTCATGACGGCCTCCTTGCCGGACTTTTCGGCCGTGGACGCCAGGGCGTTAGGGGAAGCGGCCATTTTTTCCTGGCACGATTGCTGCTTTGTCCACGGCAAACGCAGGGAAGCGACACCGTGAACAAGAAATCGACACCATTTTCACCGCGCCTGGCCCCATGGACCGTCTGCTGGCTCCTGGCCGCCGTCCTGGCCGGGGCCGTGGCCAGGCCAGCGCCGTCCCTGGCCGTGGAACCGGCCCAGGCTGCCGTGCGCCAGCCCGGCGAACCGGCCAGGACGCCCCGTGAGACGCCTTCCGCCCAACCTGCGCCGGTTGGGGCGAACGGGGTGGCAGCCGGCGATTTGCGCATCGTGCTCAAAAAAAGCGCTCCGTCCGAAGGCACGCCCCGGGTGGGCGGCGCGGCCTCCTTCGAGGCCAAGGTCTATCGGGGCGAGGCCGAGCTGTCGCCCGACGCCTACGAATGCCGCTGGCGCAGCGACGGCGGGGCCAGATTCCTCGACCCGGCCGGCCCCTTCACCAACACCGCCATTTTCCTGCGCCCGGGCCGCGAACGCGTCTGGGTGGAGGTGGTGCCGCGTTCCGGCCCCTCGGCCGGGCTTGCCGCCGTGTCCGAGCCGGTGGCCCTGGATGTGGCCCAGCCCAATTTCGGCCTGGCCGCCTCGCCGGCAGCCCCCCTGGTCGGCGAGGAAACCACCGTCGCCATCCGCGATTTTCCGGTCCACGACGGCGTGGAGTTCCGCTGGGACCCGCTGCCCGCCCATGCCAAGCTGGTGCGGGTGGGCGAGCGCAGCCTGACCTTCTACCCCACCGAAGCCAAACCGGTGGCCGTCAAGGTGGCGGCCATGGCGGCCGGCGGCGGCAAGCAGGCCGCGCCCCTGGGCAAGGCTAACATCGACGTCGTGGCCCGCAGCTATCAGGTTACCGTGGATAACCGGGGCCTGCTCGACACGCCGGCCACGGTCTGGCGCGACGGCGAGGGGCCGGTGGCCGCCTCGGGCGTGGCCGTGGGCCAGCGCGTGGGGCTTCGGGCCGCGGTGACGCCCACGCCGCCCAATCCGCCCCTGGCCTATGCCTGGGGCCTGTGTCCGGGAGCCAAGGCGGCCGGCGGCGAGGACACCCGCGAAATAACCGCTTCGCGTCGGGAGACCGGGCCCTGCCAGGCCACCGTCGAAGTGCGCGACGCCCGGGGGCTGCTCCTGGGGCGCGGCAAGGGCGAATTTTCCGTGGACGTCTCCCAGGCCGAACTCGACGCCGCCGCCGAACACGCCCGGGAAGTGGACCGGCTCGTGCGCGACGCCGCCAAGGCCTGGGCCGAGGGCGATCCCGACCGGGCCGCCGGCGAGGCCGGGCAAGCCGTGCGCTTAAGCCCCAAGGACGCCGCCGCCGTGGCTGCCCTGGACCGCATCGCCCGGGACAAGGGACGCCTGGACAGCTACCTCGGCCGGGCCAGTTCGGCGCTTACCGCCGACGATTTCGACGAGGCCTCGGCCATGCTCGACGAGGCCGCCAAGGTCAATCCCAAGACGACCGCCGTCCCGGCCGCCCGGCAGGCCATCGAGGCCCGCAAGGAGACCCTGGGCCGCATCGGCAAGTTCCTGGCCCAGGCCAGGGACAAGTGGGAGGCCGGCGAAGTGGAGGCCGCCCTGGGGCTGGCCGGCCGGGCCCAGGAGCTTGATCCGTCCCACGGCGAGGCCAAGGCCGCCCGGGAACGCTACGTGGCCGCCCGGGACCGGCTCATCGCCGCCCTCAAGCAATCCGCCGCCTATCTGGCCGCCAAGCGTTTCGACAGCGCCGCCAAGGCCCTGGACGACGCCCGGGCCGTCAGTCCCAAGTTCAAGGCCGTGGCCGAGATGGACGCGGCCATTGCCGCCCGCAAGCAGCGCGCCTGGAGCCTGGACGAACGCCTGGCCCGGGCCAGGGATCAGTGGAACGCCGGCGACGCCGACGCCGCCCTGGCCACGGTCAGCGAAGCCGCCGCCCTGGACCCCGAACACCAGGGCGCGGCCCATGCCCGCAAAAACCTGGCCCTGGCCCGGGACAATCTGGCCAAGGCCGAGGAACGCGCCGAGACCGCCCTGGGCAAGGGCAAGCTCGACGAGGCCCGCTCCGCCCTGGCCGACGCCGCCAAGATCAACCCGCGCCATCCGCGCATCGCCGAACTGCAAACCTCCGTGGCCCACCGGGCCGGCCGCGACCAGCGTCTGGCCGCCCTGGCCGCCGAAGCGGCCAGACGAAACGCCGCCGGCGACCTCGACGGCGCGCTTTTGGCCGTCAGCGACATGCAGGCCCTGGCCCCGGCCGATCCGGCCGTGGCTGCCGAGCGGGCCAAGCTGGCCCGCGCCCGCGACGCCGTGCAGGACGCGCTGACCCGGACCAGGGACTTCCTGGCCGCCCGGCGCTTCGACCTGGCCCTGGCCGCCCTGGCCGAGGCGGAAAAGGTCAACGCCAAACTTCCGGCCGTGGCCGAGTGGCGGCAAAAAGTGCAGGCCGAAAAACAGCGGGCCGAAACCGATCTGGCCACCACCCTGGGCCAGGCCAACAAGCTCGCCGAAGCCAAGGATTTCGACGGCGCGCGCCGGCTCCTGGACGCGGCCCGCGATGTCGGCCCCATGCCTCCGCCCCTGGCCGCCAAGGCCAAGGAACTGGAACGCCGCGTGGCCGCCGGCCGCCAGACCCAGGAAGCGGCCCGGCGCGAACAGGACAATCGCGGCAAGGCCGCCGCCGCGACCACGGCCGAGGCCGACCAATCCGGCCGCTGCCTGGAACTGGGCAAGCAGGCCTCGGCCAAGCGGGCCGCCGGTGACCACGCCGGAGCCATCCGCGACTACCAGGCCCTGCTCACCCTGTGCCCGGACACCTGCCAGGCCTACAACAACGTCGGCACCTCGTTGTATTCCCTGGGCTACGCCGCCGAGTCCCTCCCCTGGTTCGACGAGGCGGTGAAATGCGCGCCCAAGGAAGCGCTTTATCGCGAAAACGCGGCGCTCACCCGCACCCGTCTGGCCGCGCCCCAGGCACCCAAGCCCGGCGAGGCCGGCCCGAGCTGCACCGCCGCCTTCGAAACGGCCGAAACCCGGCGCGGCGGCGGCGATCTGGCCGGCGCGGCCGAAGGCTACAAGGCCGTGGTGGCCCGCTGCCCGGATTTCTGCGCCGCCTACAACAACCTCGGCCTGACCCTGCACAAGCAGGGCCGCACCCCGGAAGCGCTGCCCTTTTTCGAGCAGGCCCTGCGCTGCAATCCCCAGGACAACCTGTTCAAGGAAAACTACGAACTCACGGTCAAACGCCTGCGCACGGCCGAGAAGCGGCCGTAGGGTCGCGTACCTGAGCAAGTACGATCGTATTGTATGAATAAAGGCGCGTCCTTCCCCCAGCGTTGGGGAGAGGACGCGCCTTTATTACGTTCAGCCGACGGTGGTTTCGTGGGTCGCGGGAGGCCGGGGCGGACGGGCCTCCTTGATGGCCCCGTTGTCGGGAGCGCCGGGACGGACCCGGCTTCTACCAATACGTCGCCGGGTCCGCGCACAGCCGCCGGTCGCGGGGGATGGGGCGCAGGGCGTTTCGGGCGGCCAGCCGGGCGGCCCACCAGCCCTCGTAGTCGGCGATGTTTTGGACCTCGGTCCCTTCGTGGTCAAAGGCGCTACCCACTTCCAGATAGACGTCGAGGTTGGCCAGATCCGGGCGGGGCAGGCGGCCGGCTTCGTGGTCGCGCCACATGGCCTCGTAGAGGTCTTCCAGGCCGCGCACCAGGCCCGGCATGTCGAAAAGCACGCAGGAATCCTTGCCGGCGGCCAGCCGCTCCCGCAACGGGGCAAGGCTTGCCCGGTCGTTGCCGTAGGCCACGGCTCGTTCGACGTAGTCCTGGGTGGTGGCGCACACCAGTTCCGGCAGGCCGGCCGCGCGCACCAGACTGCCGCACACCCGCGAGGCAAAGGACCGGCCGCTGACCGTCAGGACCGGCACGCCGGACCACAGGGCGTCGGAGGCGGTGGTATGCGCGCCGTAGGGCGTGGTGTCCAGGAACAGGTCGGCCAGGGGATAGCGGGCCAGGTGGGCGGCGTTGGCGGTCTTTGGCGCGAAAACCAGCCGTTCCCGGGCGATGCCCTTGGCTTCGGCGTAGTCGCCAAGACGCTTGGTCACCCCTTCGTCGCCGCCAAGCAGCCACAGGACGCTCCCCGGCGTGCGGGCCAGGATCGCCAGCCAGCGGTCGAAGGTGGCCCGATGGATCTTGTGCGCGCCGTTGAAGCAGCAAAAGACCATGGCCTCCTCGGGCAGACCGGCCTCGGCCCGGGAGGGCTTGCGGTCGGCCACGGTCCTCAAGCGGTTGCTGGGCTGGTAGCAGGGCAGGCGCAGCACCTTTTCCGAGAAATAGGCCTCGTGCTGCGGCGGCACGATCCAGTCGTCGGCAATGAGATAGTGGTGGTAGGGGCTGGCCATGGTCCCGGGATAGCCCAGCCAGTTGACGATGACCGGGGCCGGACGCAAGGCCACGAGCTTTAAGCGCGCGTCGCGGGTGTAGCCGTTTAAGTCGACGAGAATCTGGATGCCGTCGTCGGCCATGAGTTTGGCCGCCGCCGCGTCGTCCAGGTGGCTGATGGACCGGAAATGGTCGCTGGTCGTCTGGAAGTGGGCGTGCATGGCGTCGGTCGAGTCCACGCCGCAGTAGTAGCTGAAGACCTCCACCCGGGCGCGGTCATGGAGCCCCGGCACTTCGGTCATGAGGTAGCCCACGGCGTGCTCGCGCAGGTCCGAGGACAGGTAGCCCACCCGAAGCGGGGCGTTGCCCTCCCGGGCGGTCCCGGGCCAGGCCGTCAGGGCTGCGGCCGGCGAACCCACGTCGGTCTGGTTGTAGTGGGCGGCCAGGGCCAGCTGCCACAGCGGATCGTCGGTGAAGGCCCCGGCCGATAGCGGCGACATGCCGCGCACGAGCACTCCGGCGTCGAAACGCTCGCCCGCCTCGATGATGGGCCATTTGCACTGGCGCTGGCGCAGGGCCACCAGATGCTGCGTCACCTCGGACTGGTCGCGGTCCAGTTCCAGGCTTTCGCGCAGCATGGTCTCGGCCGGATCGTCCTGGCTGACGGCTTCCAGGGCCCGGGCGCTCTGGTTGAGGACCGTGACCTTGTGGGACACGGCCGAGGGGTTGACGGCGGCCATGCGGGCCAACGCCGCCGACCATTGGACGATGGCCAGGCCGATCTTGCCCTGGCGCTCCAGCACCCGGCCGAGGTTGATGTAGGCCGGCATGAAGTCGGGGCTTAAGCCAATGGCCTGTTCCAGGGCCTGCTGGGCTTCGACGATCTTGCCGCTGTCGGTGAGCGCCACGGAATAATTGAATAAAACGGCGTAGAGCAACGGGTCCTGGGGATGGCTGGCGACCCAGGCGGCATAGGCCGCTTCCACCGAGGCGAGCTGGCCGCTTTGCTTGAAGGTTTCCGTGGTGCGGATGAGGTCCGGGACGGAAAGGCCCGCCACCATGGACTGGATCAGGGCCGGAGACAGCACGTCTTTAAGCATGGCGGGTGGTCAATCCTTGCATGTTTGCGGCGCGCACGCTTGCCTGCGTCCCGGGTTGCGGCAAACTGCCGTTTTACCGGGGCGCTAATGCGTCCGTCGCCTGTCCCGGCCGCCGTCTGGAAAAAAGCCTCGGCGTCAATGCCGGCCTTGCTACCTTAGGCCAGGGCGCTGCGAATGGCGGCCAGTTGTCCAGCCGTCATACCGGCCAGCTGGGTCGTTGTAAACGCATCGATTTGCGTGGCGTTCAGGGCTTCCAGTTCGGTGGTCGTCAACTGGGCGATGGTGGTGGCGGAAAGCTTGGACACCGTGGTGGTGGTCAGCCCGGCCAGCTGGTTGGCTGACAGTGAACCTATCTGGCTGGCGTCTATGGTGCCGAGCTGGGTGGCGGTCAGCGCCCCGACCTGGGTGGAGGCAAGGGACGCCAGCTGGGCGGCGGTCAGGCTGGTCAGCTGCGTGCCGGCCAGATTGCCCATCTGGGTGGTGCTCAGCGACGCCAGCTGGCTGGTGGACAGGGCCTGGACCTGTTCGCTGCCAAGGGCGCGCAGCTGCATCCGTTCCAGACCGTCGATCTGGGTCACGGTCAGGTCGGCGATCTGGTCCGTGGACAGCGAGGCGATGGCCGTGGGCGTCAGGGCCCCGATCTGGCTGGAGGTCAGGCCGGCGAACTGGGTTTCGGTCATGCCGTCGAGCTGGGTCGGGGTGAGGCCGGCCACGCCAAGGGTCGACAGGGCGCTGATCTGGTGGGCGCTCAGGCTGGCGAACTGGGTCGTCGTCAGGGCGGCGGTCTGGGCGGCGGTCAGACCGCTCAAGGTCGTGGTCGAGAGCAGCTTCACCTGATCGGTGGTGAGGCTTGCGACCTGGGCGGCGGTCAGGCCGGCCACGCCCCTGGCCAAGACGCACCCCAA